>CAYZHB010000070.1:0-12103 GCA_964478245.1 uncultured Desulfobacterales bacterium
AGCATTTCCGTGCTGCTCGGGATGCCTTACCATCAAAAATATCTTCAGTACCAGCTGACTTAAAAGTCTTTATCATAGATCATATTATAACGAGGTCCATTATAATTGTCAAACTTAAACAGAATGCGTAACAAGGTTCAAATAAAATCTTTAACAGATTTTTTTACTTGTAATAGTTCACTGTTGATATTATCCTTTACTCAGCTTTTGGACTTCAACGATCTTGTAAAAGACGAACGGGGTTTGCTTGTTTTATTGTGTTTTTATCAAAAAATTGTTTTTATCAAGGGCCGAAAACGCAATAATGCAAGGGTGACCCCCTCATAAAACAACCAACCCCGAAAGTTGAGTCCTTAAATAAAAATACTCGTTTTCAAGGAGCATAAGATGAGCAAAATCGGCTTTGGCAAAAAATTGTATATCGGGTCTTTAGGGATCATTGTCCTCACTATATTTCTGATCGCTGCCGTCAATTTCTACCAGAGCAGGAAGGCGTTTCTGCAAAAGGGAAAGGTCAGTATCGAAAATGTGGCCGAGGCCCTTAACCAAAGTATGGAACTTAAATACAATCTGCAGCAAAAGGCCATGGATTCCGACTTGAGCCTTCTGGAGTCCAAAGGATCTGAATCCGGTGTGCAGATTGTGGAAAGCCGGACGGCGGACATGACGCTGGTGGACCGAAAGACCGGGGAGGCATCTAAGGAAACTCTGCCGAAAATGATTTTCGGCCTGACCTTTGTTACAGGGGAATATGAAACAGTCGATGCCGTCGGCCTTTCCACCGATTCAGAAATCGCTGTTTACCAGTTTTACAAGGACAAGCTGGTCAAGGTTTCTTCGAGCCTGAAAAACGAAGATGGTTCCCGCAATGTCGGAGAATATTTTTCCCCTTCTTCCCAGGTTTACCAGGAGCTGATGGCGGACCGGACTCACATGGCCCTTTTAAACAATGACGGCCGTTTGTGCATGCAGGTATTCAAGCCTTTCAGGGAAACAGCTGATAACGCAATCGCAGGGGCATACAGTGTCAGAAGCGTGGTTTTGACGTCTGACGTCATCAACCTGGTGGAAAGCCTCAAGGTTTCGGGAAAAGGGTATTCGTTCGTAGCCGGCCCTGATGGAAAAATCCTGGCCCATCCGGACAAGGATTATCTGGGAACGTCGGTTACAGGATTTGAAAATGGAGACACCATTGTCAAAACATCCAAAGGGCCGATCAGCTACAAAGATAATGGAACCCGGTATTATGCATTTGTCGATCATTTTGACAAATGGGCCTTGACCTTTGGCGTGGCGGTATCGGAACCCGAGCTCATCGAAGGGATGAACCGCCAGATTCTAATCAGCTCCTCAATAAGCGGGAGCCTGGCTTTGATTATCGGTGTGGTGATCATCATGTTCATGAACCGTCAGCTCATGGCCAACATGGGTGGGATGGCAACGCTTGCAAAAGAAGTGGCTGACGGGAACTTCAAGCACACTTTTGTTTACGAAGCAAATGACGCTATCAGGGAGACGGTTGATGCCATGAATGAAATGGTCGGAGGGCTGGCCCGGATGATCGCTGAACTAAACCAGGGGGTTGACACACTTAGTCATTCATCCGGTGAATTGAACCAGATAGCAGAAGACATGAACAAGGGATCGCGGACGACAGTTGACAAACTCAATACAGTCGCTTCGGCCGCCGAAGAAATGAGCGTGAACATGGACTCTGTCGCGGCCGCAATGGAACAGGCCTCCACTAATGTTGAAACCGTTGCCGAAGGTGCCTCTGACATGAACAAGAGCATTGAGAACGTCTCCTCGAATTCAATAAAAACCAGGGATGTTACCAAAAAGGCCGTGGCACAGGCTGAAAAGGCTTCGGGCAGGATCAGCCAGCTTGGAAAAGCCGCTGAAGAGATCAACAAGGTAACTGATACCATCAACAATATCTCATCCCAGACCAACCTTCTGGCGCTTAACGCAACCATCGAGGCGGCCAGGGCCGGGGACGCGGGAAAAGGCTTTGCCATAGTGGCAAATGAAATAAAAGATCTGGCCAGCCAGACCGCAGGTGCTACACAGGACATAGCCCAGAACATACAGGCTATCCAGGAAGAAATAACCGGAACAGTGACGGAAATCAAGCAGATTTCCGATATCATCAGCCAGATAGATACCTTTGTCAGTGAAGCGGCAGTTGCTATCGAATCCCAGTCTGAGACCACAGGAAACATTGCCGCAAATATAAGCCAGGTGTCACAGGGTATTCAGGAAGTCAATGAAAATATTAATCAAAGCTCCTCCATGTCGGGCCAGGTGGCCATGGATATTTCAGAGGTGCTGGAGGCTTCCGAGAAAATCAACGCACTGAGCGAGAGTGTCAAGGAAAGGGCGGATGTCCTCAACGGTGTTATGCAGCAGCTTCAATCGCTGACAGGACGCTTCCGGATATAGGGGAAGCATAAAGCCTATGTCCCGGCTTTACCCGGAGACTGCTGCGGAGTGCAGTCAGAGCACAGTTTGATAAGCCCGGGCATGACACGGTTTCTTGCGTTCTACTTTGCCCGCTTCGGATTCATTAGCCGCATGGCACTGTTTTTCATTTTTCCATTCCTAAACCGCCAATAATACAAGGTTCAAATAAAATCTTTAACAGAGCCGACATCTATCCTGACACAGGGGGGTAACGAGCCTCGTGCCTCGACTCGGTTACTAATCCTTCATTTATCCGGCCTTTGTTTATCGATAAGACTGCCGTGAATATAGCGATGAAGGATGCTTGTCATTAGTGTTTGGTATGGAATCCCATTTTCAGCAGCAAGAGCCTGGATCTCTTCCAAAACTTTTGACGATATCCTAATATTAACTCTCTTGTCTTTCTTTAAGGTTTTTCTTGCGTATTCCTGATGTTTTTTGACCTCAGCCTTGAAATTTTCAACTCGTTTCCATTCATCACGTTCGAATGAATCAAGAATATCCTTTTCTTCTTTATCAAGTTTTATCTTGCTCATTTTTTTCTCCTAAATAATCCCTTGTAGCCTTACGGCTCGGTATAATAGTTTTTAAAATTTTGCCTTCTGAGGATTCGACAAAAGGAACAAGAAAAGCGTATTCATTAATTTCAACGACAATAATCTGCTGGCCAGGATATTTTTTTTGATTAGGATGAGCGACTAAATCCAATACATCACCACGCTCAATATGCATCACAATTTGTTCAAAGCTGATCCCGCGTTCGACCCTAAGCTTCTCATTCTTTTGGAAATTCCATTTATAATAATCCATAACACCAGTTTTTACCACATTGTGTGCCTTGTGTCAATATTTGGATGTTTAGGGCAACGAACGCCCAACATCACCGGTGAAATCCGGTGCATGTTGCTTGTGTACGCCCGGCATGGGCGTGAACTTATGGGGTGTAAGTCCCCTATACGTGAATCCTGTTGATGCATTTAGCATTAACAGAAGTATTAGCCGAAAACAAGGGCGGAACCGTGAGGGACCGTCTGAAGGGCTTGAGCGAAGTGAAAGGCGAGCCGAAGGCGAGAGCGACCGGCGGGAGCGGCAACCCCGAGTGAAAAACTATGAGCCGACGAACTTAAAACAGCATATAAGGCCTGGCCTCCGGGTAAGCCGGCAGATCCGCCCTTCAGGGTGGAACATGTCTAGGCCCGGGATTCAGGAGACAGGGTAAATGCTGCGGCTGTGCGGGGACCGGCCGGGAACAGATCAGGGCAGGATAAATTCAGGTGAAATCCAATCTCAATATTTATTGAAATCAAGTAGTTGACTTTTGTTCTGATATGCTCAATAATCGCATTTGGCTGAGTTGTATCCATGTCAGGTAAATTTACAGGAGGGATAAAATGAAAACCATAACACCCATTTATGTTTTAATCCTTTTGCTTTCCACACTGCTTGCAGGAAACTGCTTTGCAGAAAGTGGCGCCGATCAGATATCTGTGGATATTCCCGGTCGTGAAGTAAAAATTGATTTCCAGAAAATTGATGAAAACAAAGTGTTGGTTTCCGCGCTCGATGCAGATGACAATCCTGTGAAAGGCCTTTTAAAAGAGGATTTCACGGTACAAAAAGGAACAAAAGAAGCCCGGGTCACAAACGCAGAAGTACTGAAAACCCGAAAAGATGTGGGATTGAATATTGTACTGGTCATTGACAATTCTTCTTCAATGAAAAAAAGAAAAGCAGTAAAGCCGCTTCTCAACGCATTGGACGATTTTTTAAAGATTGTCCGGCCCATTGATAATGTAGAGGTGGTTGTTTTTGATCAGAAAAAACAAATTCCCGTTGATGGAAACGATTTACATCTGGATCAATTTGCATCCAGTGATGTGATTGATTTAAAAAGCTTTTTTTCAACAAGTTTTGAGGACAAGTTAAGTTCCCAGACCTTTCTTTATGACGGCATGGTGGCAGGATTGGATCGGGTTTCCAGAATGCCGGAGAAAAGCAATAAGTTCATGGTTGTTTTTACGGATGGTGAAGATCTTAACAGTATCAACGAAAAAAAAGACGTTCTTGCAAAGACGGAAGGAATTAAAAATTTCAATGCGTATTCTATTGATTTTATGCCCACAAAGGAAATTGACGAATTTTTAAAGAGATTTTCAGAAGCCACCGGGGGCAATATATTAAAGGCAGATTCCGCTGGAAGCCTTTTGCCGGTGTTTAAAAAGGTTTCCACGACTCTTTTACACCGGTATGTTGTTGAGTATGAATTTTTAAACCCGCCAAAGGGTCATATCGAGCTCGGGGCACACCAGCTCCATTTTGACGTGTTACGGTTGTTGGATGGCCGTCCGCTTCCGTATTATGTGTTTTTTGAGACAGGAAAAAGTACGATTCATCCGACGTATCAAACATATACAGATCCGGCAGACACAAAACGATTTGCTGAAAAAGAGTTCGGGACTGTTTTGGAAAAGTACTTTCACATTCTGAATTTTGCCGGAAAAAAACTGTCTGATCATCCCGAAGAAACGGTTCGGATTATCGGATGCAATTCAAACCAGGGAGAAGAAAAAAATAATTTGCAATTGTCTGAAAACCGGGCAGAGGCGGTGATGACATATCTCCGTGATATCTGGGGAATCGATGAAGCCCGCATGAAACTTATTTCACGAAACTTGCCTGAAACCCCTTCACCAAAAGGGACTGTCGGCAGCCGCCCAGAGAATCAGCGTGTGGAAATTGTTTTTTCATCCCAAGCGTTACAAAAAGACAGTGCCAATGATTTCGTATTTGAAACCAGCGGAAGGAAAAGTGTGGAAATACAGCCGGATATCACAGCAGAGTATGAAATAGCCAGCTGGGAGGTTGCGGTGAAAGACAGCCGGGAAAACTTGATCAAGACATATACGGGTAATGATACAATTTCAAACACCTATGTTCTGGATTTGACCGATTTGTCCGCTGACACGCTAATAAACCTTGGATTTCTGCAAGCAGAGATCGCAGTTGTGGATATTAACAGGGACAGGCTTGATACAAAAACCGGAAAATGCCGGGTGGCGGTGGATAACACAGAAATAATTCATAAGCTTGTTACACCGACCCGCGGGGTTGTCAGGGTTACGCCGGATACGGTCACCATTGAAGAAGTCAGCGTGATCGACAGTTCGCCTTTACTGAATTACGTGTTTTTCAAAGAAGGTGAGATGGATTTTCCTGAACGCTACAACATTCTTAAAGATCAGGATGAAGCCGAGAAGTTTGATGAAAAGAAACTGCGGGATACCATTTCCAAATATAAGAATGTGCTGAATATTATCGGCAAACGGCTTGTTGAAAATCCCCAAGCCACCATAGAAATAACGGGGTGTATCAGTGATTACGGAAAAGAGAAGGACAAAACCGATCTTTCCAAGCTCCGTGCCGAAGAAGTTCGGGCATACCTGCAGTATATCTGGGGAATTGACCGGTCCCGGATGACGGTTATCGCTCGGAAACGACCCGCGCATCCAAGCACCAGCAGGGCTGAGATGGGAAGAAAGGAAAACCAGCGGGTGGAAATCACATCAGACGTACAGGCAATCCTGGATTCCATTAAAAGTAGTTATGTCTTTGCCCAGGCCGATTCATATATGCTTTCCGTAAAACCGGAAATACAGGTCGGTTATGATCTGGATCAATGGCGGTTGAATTTATACGGAGACGATAATCTGATCAAGTCAGTCAAAGGCGAAGGCAATGATATCCCGGCGTATGAATTTAACCTGGAAAAGCATGGATTGAAAGATATCGGCGCATTTGAAACTGTTTCCGCGCAGATTGAGATGACGGATGTCCGGGGAAAAACCTATACCACAAATAAGGCGGATGTCGGTATCGAATATATCAAACGGGTGGAGCGGGAAGCCAAGAAGCAGGGATATAAGGTAATTGAAAAGTATGCATTGATTCTTTTCGATTATGACTCCGCGGAAATAAAAGCGAGAAACAAAGTGGTACTGGACCGCGTGATCAGCCGGATCAAAGAACTTCCCTCGGCAACGGTTTCAATTGTGGGGCACACCGATATTATCGGGGAAAAAGAATACAATATTAAACTTTCCCAACGTCGTGCAAAGGCGGTTTATGACAAGGTGATTGAAAGTGGTATTGATGCGACAGAACAGATTGCGTTCCGGGGTGACGGGCCGGACGATCCGCCTTATAATAATTCAACACCTGAAGGACGGGCATTTAACAGAACCGTTACCATTGCCATTGAATATGAAAAGAACGCAACTTTCTGAGGAGTGAATTTTTTTTAACCCCACTCCAACCGCGGTTTCTGGTTATTACGGAGCCGGAAACATGCAATCGCTTCACCCATTATCAAGCCAAGCCATCCGCGAAGCGGGTGGCTTGGCGTTCCGGGGTACAAAAATTACAGCCATCCGGCAACACCTTGCAGTTGCTGCTGCCAAATTCTTTACGGATTGTTCATTATGCCTATTTTCATGTCGCTTTCCTCAATGACGGCCCCGCATCTGTTTTCTGGCGTCGGCGACCAGCTCCTGATGCCGTGAATTATCAGGAGCTTCTGAAAGTGCTTTTTCCCCCCAATGAAGTGCATTTGGGAAATCCTTTTGCTGGCGGTAATTTTCCGCAATAACATACAGCACATGCTGCAACGGGGCATTTCTGTATTCAGGCGGGATATCCAGTATTTTTTTGAAATCAGCTACGGCACCGTCGTGATTCTTTTGAACTGTATAACAACTTCCCCGGCCGATCAGGCTTTCTTCGTCGTGCGGGTCCAATGCCAAGGCGCTCGAATAAAACTGAACAGCGTCGTCGATCCGTCCTTCGATTTCTGAAATCTTGCCCAGGTAGAAATAAGGGTTGTCGCCATCCTTGTGACGATAAGCGGGATCTATCCTGATAACCGCTTCAAATGCCCGGACAGCGCCAACCCCGTCCGGTTCATTAAAACATTTTACCCCTTTGTCAAACCAATCGGCTGCAGAAAGTGTATCGTCTCTATCCATTGTATTCCTCTCTATGACGTTTCTAAATAAGCGGTATCATCCGCTTCATTTGATTTGCGTACACCCCGGCTTGGGCGTGAACTCAGTGTATATTTTGAGGATCAAAATTCGCATTTGACAAAGCAATCGGGCAAAAGAGGGTATTATTCAAAGGTCTATGTAAGAAACTCAGGCCGTCGAGTGTTACAGTTTAAAGGAGACTTAAGCCTTCCTTTTATGACTGTTTTTTCAATTCATCAAGCGTTTCAGAATTACACACATCAAAACTTTTTCCACATCCGCCGCATACCATTTCACATTGATCCGGTGTGCGTGACCTCCGTTTCTTTAAGAGTGCATGACATTGCGGGCACTTGAGGTCAGCCTCGTCCATGTTATTATCAGTGTCATCTTTCATATTGGTTCCCTTTTTATTTCTTTGGGTTTTTGAGGGGAACGGCCCGTAATATGACCTTTTTCCCGCCCGTCATGGAAAATTTTCAATATGGTTACAGGGAAAATCACCGCACTGATGGCAGCCAGTATATCCTGTTTCCAGTACACAGTCCCGGATTTTACGCTGCCGGCAGTGAAGGCACCGGTCATCGGCCAGGCCAGAGCGTTTTATCAGCCTGATTGGTTGTTTTCAAACCGGGGGCTATGCCCCCGGTTACAACCGTCAACGATTGAAACACGCGCGTGTTTCGTCATTCCGGCCTCTGGCCGGAACGCCAAGCCACCCGCTTTGCGGGTGGTAGTTGACTTGAGATTTATTTTCTTTGTAAAGCCTGAACCAAGATGCAGACCCGGATAACCGGACAAAACTGACTATCCGGTGGTGCGCGACTTTAAAAACAGCCTGATAAATGACTATCACAGGGCATGTTTCGGCACCCGTGCGCCCAATTGCAGGTGTTTTAATTTCAAACCCGGGTTTTAATGACGAAAAACGGCCTGACTTCTTGTTTTTCCATCAGGAGAAAGGACCTCTTTTAAAATTTTCATCGCATCTCGTCTTTAACACATCCAGAAAATCGGTAACCTTTCCCCCTATTGATCCGCGGCTTCTTGAACCATAGGATTAGTAACGAGCCTCGTGCCTCGACTCGGTTACTAATCCTTCATTTGTTCGCTGTGTCTCGGATATTTGCATGAAGCTGTTTAGGAGAGAGAGGTTGAACTTTTTGCCAGTCTTTAGATTCATGTTCAGCCAGCCATAAGTCATAATTTTTTTGCAAATTCATCCATAATTCTGGTGTCGTATCGAAAGCTCTGCCAAGACGAAGGGCCATGTCCGGAGTTATAGCCCCCCTTTCATTTATAATTTTTGATAGTGTTTTTCTGGATACACCAAGTGTGGATGCCATTTCTGTAACAGTTATAGACAATGGGTTTAAATAATCTTCTTGAATTATTTTCCCTGGATGTGTTGGTTTGCGTTTTATTTTATTCATATTTGTACCTCGCTAGTGATAATCATCATAGTCAACAATATAGGCATCACCGGCAATAAATTTAAAGAATATTCTCCAGTTACCGGAGACCTTAACAGCATATTGGCCTTTTTTATTTCCGGTATAGAAAAAACCTTCAATGCCTTTATGTTTGAACGATTTAATCATAGGGGCGATTGTAACCTCACAAGTTACACATGTCAAGGATTATTAATACATTTCAAATTGCCACTTTCCACAGCGAACGCAAACATCTGCGGCTTGTCCGTCAGCATGTTTTTGTTGGGGGGCATAAAAGAATCCTGTTATTTAATACCAATGATATACCGGGTGCCTTTGCCCCGACCCCGGGTGAGCAGGTATTTATTTTTAACAAGTTCCGAAAGCTTCTTTTTCAGTGTGTTCCGGTTGGCTTTTGTAATCGATTCTATTTCAGATATGGACAACTCTCCATGATCCTTTACAAGGCCAATGATCTGCCGTGACAGTCTGGATAACTTTATAAATATTTTTTCTTTTTCGATTTTTTGAGTCAGCACCTCTGTTTGAGTTTTAAGCGCATTCAAAAAAAACAAGATCCAGGGCTCATACTCTGGATTATCAGATCTAAAAGTGACCTGAGACTTTCTCAATGCCAGGTAGTAATTATCCTTGTTTCTTTCAATGATACTCTCCAGAGAACTGTAGGGAACATAACCGTATCCTTGTTTCAGCAGAAGAAGGGTTGTTAGTATCCTTGACAGTCGGCCGTTTCCATCCTGAAATGGGTGAATTGCCAAAAAATGAACGACAAAGACAGATAAGGTTAACAGGGGATGGAGTTCTTTTTCTTTTAAATGCCTGGTTGTCCATTCCATCAACTGTGCCATATCCTTTGGGGTGTCAAAGGGTGATGATGTCTCGAAAATAATGCCAAGGCTTTTGCCATTGTGATCGAACGCCTCCACATGATTGGGCATCTTTTTGTATTCCCCACGGTGGCGAATATCTTTTGTGCTGTATGCAAGCAGTGTTTTATGTAACTGCCGGATATGATTTTCCGTAAATGATATGTCCTCATAGGATGCAAAAACGATGTTCATAACATCTGCATAACCGGCCACTTCCTGTTCATCCCTGGACCCAAATGATTCCTTATCTAATCCGGATAACAATAGTTCTATTTCCCGATCAGATAATTTTACCCCTTCAATCCGCGTTGATGACCCGATAGATTCTATGGTGGCAACGTGTTTTAAGGCATCAAGACGTTCCGGGGCCAGATTGCCGATGGCTTTCCATTCCCCCTTGAACTCATCAATTTTTGCAATGAGGTTTAATGTTTCCGGTGTAATTTTAATTAAAGGGTTTACCATTGATTTTCCATTCGAATATCCAGAAATATACCCATATTTACCCAAATTTTATAAAAAGTCAACTACCACCCGCAAAGCGGGTGGCTTGGCGTTCCGGCCAGAGGCCGGAATGACGAAACACGCGAGTGTTTCAATCGTTGACGGTTGTAACCGGGGGCATAGCCCCCGGTTTGAAAACAACCAATCAATCTGTTATTTCAGTCCCTGATTTTTTCAGATAAAGTTCAGGCAGAACAATTTTTATCTCCTTTTCTGAGCCTTCTTTCTGCCAGTAGACGATATAATTGACCGCGGCCCGGACTTGTGTATATCCAGATTGCCGGAATGCATTCAGTTTGTCTGAGAACGATTTTGAAAATGTTAACACAGGGGCTCCTGTTTTTTCCAGGCACCTGTTTTCACGGACCATTAATGCATCACCACTTTTCAGCTGTGAAATCTCACGCTGCCTGCTGATAAAGTAATCAAGCCAGATATCTTTGTGGCTTAAATGCATCACCAGTTGATCCGGGGGGAAATGTGTTCCTTTATTATTGATCCGTTCTAAATGGTGCGCTTCAATATCATCCATAAAATTTGCGTTCAGATGAATGGTCAGGTTCTGTTTTGCTCTTGTCATGGCAACATACACCAGGCGCTTTTTTTCATCATTTATCAGATCAAATTTATCCAGCATTAAAAAAACATGATCAAATTCTCTGCCCTTGGCTTTGTGCATGGTGGATACAAAAATGACGTCGCCGGGCTCACCTGAAAAATCCTCCAACCTGGATTCCCTGACAAATACTTCAAAATCTGATCTGTATTTTTTCGTGGGGCTGGCCGCCTCAAATCCCTTGATCATTTTAATACAGATATCCATTTTTGAACTGTTTTTGAATTCATTCCACAAGTTGTGTTTGGCAGTTTTCCATAATTGCTCGCTGATGACAAACGTGTCGTCCTGCAGATTGAGAAAGTCGATGAAATATCTGATTTCCAAAAGGTGATAGAGATTGAACCCCTCATTGCTCTGGATCAGCTTCGCCGGCATTTGATTTTCAAGCAGCAGCCCTTCGATCTGTAGGGCCTCCTCATTGGTGTGGGTCAAAACACAGGTTGTTCCCTTGAGCCGTGCGGCAAGAAGGTCCTCAACAAGGGGGGAGATCAGATTGCGGCTTTTGTACCGGATGATTCTTATCTCCCCGCAATCTGCCTGCCTGGCGGCAATCGGGTCTTTCTTTAAACGGCGGCTGATTTTTTTTGCAAAATTGTTTGTAAATTCAACCAGATTTTTTTTGCTTCTGTAATTTTCGACAAGTTGATGCATCTGTGCGTTTTTTTCTGAAATAAGCTGCTCAAGATATTTTGAACTCGATCCCCTGAATTCATAAATATTCTGGTCATCATCTCCCACAGCAACAATCCGCATGCCAGGGTTCTGATCCGCCAGGACATTGATCAGGGCGTATTCATCTGCATCCATATCCTGAGCTTCGTCAATCACAAGCACGGCTTTGGCAATCCTGGCAGGCTCAACCTGCCCATTCTGTATTGCGGCAATCGTTTGTCTGATAATACCGCTGGATTTTTCGAGGTTTCCAATCTTCCCAAGCAGATCAAAACAATAGGAATGAAATGTCTTTATCTCGATAAAATTCGCTGCGTTGCCAATCAGTGAAATCAATCGTTTCTTGAATTCTGTTGCCGCAGCCCTTGAAAATGTGACCATGAGCAACTGCTCATGCTTTACATCTTCCATTAACAGCAGGGATGCCAGCTTATGAACCAGCAATCTTGTCTTGCCGCTTCCAGGTCCTGCTGCAACCACCATGTATTGCGTTGTATCATC
>CAYZHB010000070.1:12113-15815 GCA_964478245.1 uncultured Desulfobacterales bacterium
TGGGCCGGTGAAAGTTCCCCGAAAAGCTGTCTGAATTTGCCCGGTGTAATATTTCTTTTGATTTCATTTCCCCGGCTGCCTTTAAAATATCTGCGGAGAAATGAAGGATAGTTCAATTGAAAATAATCCTCTACAAACTGCAAAGCGGCCTTGTAATCTTGGATCATTTTTCTGGCATATTCGCCGACGATGTGAATTTGCTCCACCTTGTTTTCGTAAAATTGCCCCAGTTTTTTATAATCCGCATTTTTGTATTGTTTCCTGTTGTCCTTTTCCAGTCTTTCAATTGTCAGCCGGTTATAGACAACCAGAAAACCGCCTTCGATCCGGATGGCACCAATCCTGGAAAGATAGAACAGGGTATCTTCTATTTCATCAACGCTGGTTTCCTGCCTGAAAAGCGATCCAGCACGTTCATACGCCGCCTTTAATTCGAGCACAGAAAACTCAATCAGCGCCAGGTCCTCCCCAATGGCGTGTTTATCCTCATCCGATATTTTTGTAACATCTTCAGCCCCCTTTTTTTGACTTCTCTCATAAAGCAGTCCAATGATGTACTGCGCCAGTTCATGCCGTTTTTGAAGTTTTCGTTTAAACAGTTCTCTGGGTTGGGTTAAAGCGATAGAAAACGTATTTTTCGAATAGTCATGATGGCTTCTCTTTATCCAGTTTTTGATAGACCAGAAATTAAGGATGGTTTTAATACTGGCGGGATTCACATTAGGGCATCCCATCTCTTCTGCCTGCTCATTGAGTTCTTTGATATGACAAATGGTTTCCTGCTGCTCAACACGCGTCAATAAAAAAATTTCAAGGCCTGCAAATGTCTTTACAATACCAAGGGAACGGTTTCCTTTTTCCCCTTTTTTAATAAAGGCCGTCAGATCCCTGGCATCAGCCAGGATTTTCTCTTCCCTCAACAGGGTGATGATATTGATGACATCTTCTTTTACGATCCCCAGGTGATCGCTGATATAATCAACTCTTGATTCAGCTGTCTCATCTTCGGCCGGTTTTCGGGTTTTGCTTGAAAACAGTTTTTTGATGATCCTTACCGCATGCTGCTTTTGCTTTTCCTCAAACCTTTTTGATGCGGTGATCCGGTCAATGGCTTCCTGGGCGTTTTTTGCCAGGATACTGTTTGCATAGATTCTGGGCATATTCTGCCCCCGCTTCAGGTAGCCCGAATTATCAAGCGCTGCGATGGCAGTCGTCACCCTTGTTTCTATCTCGGCTATATTGTCATCCCAGCCGGCTTTTCTTGCGATTTCCAGGGCGGAATTTGACACTTTTGAGCGAAAACGGGTCAGATCCTTTATCGCCTTCCACACCTGCTGGATTTCCCTGACATTCAGTTTGGTCTGATTTAAAAGGATAAAATGTTTGCCAAGATCCTCTTCGTTAAACAGCACATAACAGTCTGCCGTGATTTTTTCATCCCTTCCTGCCCGGCCGGCCTCCTGGACATAGTTTTCAAGTGAATCGGAAATTTCATAATGAATCACCATGCCGACATCTTTTTTATCCACCCCCATGCCAAAAGCGGATGTGGCCACCATGATCTCGGCATCGCCCCGGATAAAGGCATCCTGGTTTTCCATTTTCTCATTTTTATCCATCTTGCCGTGATAGGGTTTTGCATGGTATCCGTCTTCGGTCAGCCGTTGTGCCAGTTTATAAGCCCTGTAGGTCCTTGAAACATAGATAATGGTGGGGCATTTTTTCTGATCAAGTAAATTCCTGAGCGTATGATATTTTTCCGCTTCATTATCTTTGAAAGACACCTTGTACTGCAGATTGGTTCTGAATGTGTTTGAATTGAAAACGTCAAGACCCAGCTGCAGAGTGTCCATAAAATAGGCTTTTATATCCTGGATCACCTTTTGTTTCGCCGTTGCGGTAAAGCAGGAAACCGGTATCGGTTCTTCCAGCTGTTTTTTCTCCTGAACGGCTCTTATGAAGTCTCCGATGTAGAGATAATCAACCCTGAAATCCTGCCCCCAGGATGAAAAACAGTGTGCTTCGTCAATCACAAAACGGACAATATTTCTTTTCAGGATCAAGTGTTCAATGGTTCGTGAGCGCAGGGATTCCGGAGAAAGATAAAGAATTGAAGCGGTGCCGTCTTCCACCCGTTCAAAAGACTTTGCCCTTTCAATGGGATCCAGCAGGCCGTTTATGGTGACAGCATCGGTGATTCCGGTTTTTTCCAGGTTGTCAACCTGATCTTTCATCAAAGACTGCAAAGGAGAGATAACGATAGTCAGTCCCCTTGCGTTTTCCCCGCTCATCAGCGCCGGCACCTGGAATGCAATGGATTTGCCGCCTCCGGTCGGAAAAACGGCAAGAATGGATTTTCCGTCAATGGCCGCCTGGACTGCCTGCTCCTGCAGTGCTTCTCCGCCATAGGCCCTGTAGGCGTCAAATTCGAAAAATTTTTTCAACCCGCTGTGGATATCCAGGGCCTTGTTACAGTACTCGCAGCCAGTCAGACAGGAATGATTCCTTAAAAGATACATCACCTGTTCAAAGTCAGGGCATGTTTTCAAGACCCAGGGCGGTGTGAGGGAATAGCGGTCATCTGTGTTGATGAGAGCCAGACAATACGCAAGTGCAACAGGTGAACCTGCGATTATTTTTGTCAGGCCGGCATGACCGCAGATCTTTAAATGGAATTTTTTCAGAATCAGGGATTCAACGTCCACTGTTTGATCAGCATGGAATTCAAGATACCTGAAAAACCCCTGAAATCCAGGTTTGTCATGCAGAAGCAAAAAGAAAATCTGTTTCAGATCACTGTCTAAATGCCTGAAAGCTTCCATCTCATCATGGAAAAGATCTTTAGCCTTAATGGAATCATTTAACGGATTATTGATCTCCTGTGTCTGTAATTTGTCGTCTTTGAGCAGGGCGTGGTAGGGCCTGGCCGGAAAAAGCAAAGGAGACAAAAACAGCGTATCAATGATATCCGCCCGATCAATCCCGGCTTTTTCAATCTCCCGGCTGATATAATTTAAATCATGAATGATGATATTATGGCCGCAAAGAAAACGGGCGCCGGCAATAAATTCGGTAAACCCTGAAACAGAACCGGAATGGAAACTATCCCTGTTATCTTTTATGCCGCCGATATCAAAAATTCTGCCGGTTTCAGGATCAATTTCAGTATCAACAAAAACAATGGCATTTTTTGCTTTCAATTCTCGTTTTCACAACTCCATGGTTTAATGTCTCCACCCGTATCCGAGCAAAGCTGATCTCTAAAACGGTCTTCAATATTCATCATCGTAATCAGGGTATTGATCAGGAGAAAGGACCTCTTTTAAAATTTTCATCGCATCTCGTCTTTAACACATAAAGAAAATCGGTAACCTTTCCCCCTATTGATCCGCGGCTTCTTGAACCATAGGATTAGTAACGAGCCTCGTGCCTCGACTCGGTTACTAATCCTTCATTTGTTGTGTGTGGTGCCGGTACTATTCGCTTAGCTTTGAGCTGGCAATACGATTAAGGCTGATACCGGACTCGGCAGCCTGTATAGCCAACTTTCGATGGACATGAGGCGGGATCCTCACTATAAATTTTCCGCTATAGTGCTTGCATGCTATCGGTTCAGGAATTTTTTCGTTATTTTCACCCATATCAGTTATAACCTCTGCCACCGTCTTCCGGATACCCTTTAAAGCTTTCTCAGGCGTATCC
>CAYZHB010000071.1:0-6290 GCA_964478245.1 uncultured Desulfobacterales bacterium
GCTCTTTTTCAATCTGGCGGGCAATTTTTTCCTCCGCCTGTTCCCGCGGGCCTTCGGTGGTAATCCGGTTGACGATGTTGGCGGCCACCTTTTCTATGATTGCCTGCCGTTTACCCTTTGACGAGATGGTCACATTGTCTGCAGCCCCGCTGCTGTGCCCCCTCGCGGCTTGGCTTTTGGCAAGCAGTTTCTGCTGGCTCAGCTGTTTGCTGTAGACCTTGAGCACGTTTTGTATCTGATACGATGGTATCTGCATATAGCTTACTCCTCAGACGTCTTATCGGCTGAAGAGTTGAAAAACTGAAATCATTTTTTCAAATTTTTTCATTTGATGCTAATCATCGTAATCACCGCCGTTACCGGTGTCTTTTTCGGAACCGCCCCCCTTTTCGACAATTTTTTCCTCGGTCCAGTCATCCGGGTTTTCAATTTTTTGGGCCTTGGGGCCGGGATCATGGGAATCCGCTTTCACAATTTCCTCTATGGCGATGGATGCGGTGTCCTGTGCGTTGAACACATTGACGAGCATGTTGAAAACGAACTCCTCCACATCTTTGGCCATCCGCTCCCTGACCTCTCCGGGCTGCGAAAGGATCGTGTTCTCAAACGGCAGGTTCAGTTTCTTGAAGTCGCCGCCCTTGAGCGCTTTCGATCTGGCATAATCCAGCATTTTCTGCCAGTTTTCTTCGGTCATGCCCCGGTTTCTCTTTTTGATAAAATTGCCGTCGTTGTCAAGAATGGCGTTTCCATAGTCATTGACCTCGAGCCCCCATGAAATCATCTGGAGCGCCGTGGCGACGTTGGCCTTGGTTGTCCGGGTTTTGGCCGCTATTTCCCTGAGCCGCTTGGAACTGTTGCCGGATGTGCCGTGCTGGGCACCGGAAACCGCATAAGGAGACAGTTTTTCATGGATGTCTTTTGTCAGATCAACATCGATGCCGCCTTCTCCCTGTTCGATACCATGGGTGGTGCCGTTGTTCAGGGCTATCCAGTCGGGAAAAATGCCGTTGGCATTCAGTCCCTGTATCAGAAACAGCGCTTCTTCAGGTGTGGAGATGCCGAGCTTGCCCTTTATTTCGCCGACTTCGGTTTCCAGGCCGGCCCACTCGGGAACAAAAGGGTTGAGTTCGATGCCGGCCAGAAGATTCTGGTCGTCGGGCAGGTGAGAGGCATCTATGGCAATGGAAGTGATGCCGGCATCAAAGAGGGAGGGAATTTCGGTCTTGGCCGGTTCAATATCCTCCTGTTTCTTTATACCGAAATGATCTGCGTGCACTGCCACCGGTACAGTGATGCCGAGTTCGTTCATACAGGCGTCCACCTGGCGTGCCAGATTCCATAAGTTGACGGCGCAGTAGGCGCCTGTACCGCCTTCCGATCTGGCGATTTCCACGATGATGGCGGCGTTCGCTCTCTGTGCCGCGGCAAGCGCCCCCCGGATAACGACGGAATTTCGTCCGTTCGCCGCGATTGTCATGGCACCGCCTTTTTTCAGCATTGCCCTGTCGATGAATTTGCCGCTTACAATCAAAGCTTTCGAATTCGGAAACAGCGATCGGATGTTGGGCGGTCTTCCCGTTGAAAGGGCCTTGTTAAACGCTTCGCTGTCGGTGTTTGATGCAGTAGGCATAATATTTCTCCTTTTCGAATAATTCTTATCTTATTTTTGGCATGAAAGTGAATAAAAATCAAGGCGTGAATATAAATGAATGTGGCTTCATAAGGAATTTTTTTAACAAATGTTTGTCATCCTGTAAGGAAGGATTTATAACTTGCTGTAAAATAAAAATAATTTTATGGTCGCTTTATTAATTGGCAGCCTTGACAACGGCAAACAAGTTCTGTTAAATAATGAACATATATTCATTGAGTGAAACACCCGGAACGGTTTTTTGATAATTGGATAATTATGGTCAGGTTGAGCGGTTTTGCAGAAAGATAAAACAAAAAAGTCATACGAGATACTGAACAGTGCGGGGGCCGTATTCGCGCGGCTGGGATTCTACAGGGCGACAATTTCCCAGATCGCATCCCAGGCCGGTGTGGCGGACGGAACGATATACCTCTATTTCAAGAACAAGGAGGACATCCTGTACCAGTTCATCAGTTATAAAACCGACACGGTTTTCGACAGCATGCGCCGGGCCGTCCAGGAGGCTGACAATGCCGAAGGCAAGCTCAGGAACCTTATCAGGTGCCACCTGGCGGAGTTTCAGAAAGACAGGAACATGGCGGTAATTTTTCAGTCAGAGGTCCGGTACCGCCGGGACATCGAGCCCCAGATAAAAGATATTTCCAAGATGTATCTGGACCTGCTTTCGGAGATTATCGAACAGGGACAGATTGAAGGGGAGATGCGGCAGGGTCTTTTCGTGGGACTGGCCAAGCGGTTTATCCTCGGAGCGGTGGAGGGCGTGATCAACACCTGGGTGGCATCCGAGGCAAAGTATGACCTGGTCTCCATGGCAGACCCGCTGGTGGATCTCTATCTCAACGGGTTGCGGGGCAGCGGCTAAACGGAATATATTAAATAAATACCATATATAAGAAAAATAGGCTTTTTCTTGACGAAGTGAGTGTTTATGATTAAGAACTTTCTGAAGCATGAACAGCAAACTGTAAAGTAAAATACATAGGAGGTTAACTGAGATGTCTTCCATAGTGGGACCAGCAAGTTATTACCTGTTCGGTTTTTTCCCCGCCTTTCTTATTTCGCTTGCGATACTGGTTGCGGGAATCGGCCTGTTTACCTATATCATGGCAAGACGGCTTGCCCCCCTTGTTCGCGCCGCACCCGATAACCGGTTCGACCGGGTTTTCGCGCGCATCAGACAGGTGGTGGTGCTCTGGCTCGGCCAGTACCGCCAGCCGCGGTATATGGCGGCCGGCGTGATCCATATCGTGATTTTTGCCGGGTTTATCATCCTGTCCGTCAGAAGTATTTCGCTCGTGATGACGGGATTTGCGGATGATTTCGTCATGCCGGGTTTCGGCGGTTTCACAGGGGCCGCCTACAATTTCCTCAAGGATTACGCCGCCACCTTTGTCCTGATTGCCTGTATTGCAGCCGGTATCAGAAGAGGGATACTGAAACCCGCCCGCTATGAAGTTCCGGAAAAATACGGGAAAGACCATACCGGGGAAGCGCTGTTCGTGCTTCTTCTGATCGGCCTTCTGATGATATCCGAGAGTCTTTTTGAGGCGTCAAAGGAGGCGTTTGAACTGCAGAAGACCGGCCACACCGAATTTCTGGCCCCGCTATCCCTGCCGTGGATATTCCGGTCGCTTCTGGCTGACACCTCACCGCAGTTTCTCCAGGGGCTGCATGTCTTCATGTATTTCCTCCACGACATCGTATTCTTCTCCTTTCTCTGCTTTTTGCCGCTCGGCAAACATTTTCATGTGATCACCTCCATATTCAATGTTTTTTTCATGCGCATCCGGAAGGGGCGGATCAAACCGGTACGGCACGGGGTGACAGATGACGCCCTTGACGATCTCGAGAGCTTCGGCGTGAAGAAGCTCGAGGATTTTACATGGAAGCACATGCTGGATTTTTACTCCTGTGCGGACTGCGGCAGATGTTCCGACCAGTGTCCGGCCAACGCGGTGTCCCGGCCGCTTTCTCCGCGGTTTATCACGATAAAGGCAAGGGATCTTATTTTCAAAAATTATCCCCTCTCCGGTGAAATATATAAAAGCGATGATCTGATCGGGGATATTTACACGGAGGAGGAGATCTGGTCCTGCACCACCTGCGGCGCCTGTGAGCAGGAGTGCCCGCTCTGTATCGAGTACATCGACAAAATCGTGGATTTGCGGAGGGGCATGGTGGACGAGGGCAATGTGCCCCAGTCTCTTCAGAAGCCGTTAAGCGCCCTTGAGAAGCGCGGCAATCCGTACGGCAAAATGGAAAAGAAACGGGCCGAGTGGATAAAGGACGAGGCGTTTGAGGGGACATGCAGTGTGAAAGTCCTTGAAAAGGGCGAAACAGCCGATACCGTGTTCTTTGTGGACAGCATCACCTCCTTTGATGAAAATATCCAGCGGATTGCCAGAAGAACGTCAAAAATACTGACAAAGGCGGGGGTTGATTTCGGGGTTCTCGGCAAGCTGGAAAAAGACAGCGGGAACGAGGTTCGGCGGTTCGGAGAGGAGATGCTGTTCCAGCAGCTGAAGGAGGAGAATCTTGAAGCGCTTGAAAACGCCGGGGCAAGAAAGATCATAACAGCGGACCCCCACGCCTATAACGTGCTGAAGAACGATTATGACACGGATCTGGAAGTGGAGCACATCAGCACTTTTATTGCAAGAAAGGTGAAAACCGGTGAGCTCGAACTCGGAAGGATCCAGGAGCCGGGAAAGACGTATGTGTATCATGATCCGTGTTATCTCGGCCGCCATAATGATCTGTACGACGATCCCCGTAACGTCCTGGACGCCATCGAGGGGCTTGCCCGGGTGGAAATGGAAAAGAGCCGGGATCGCTCGTTCTGCTGTGGCGGCGGCGGTCTTATGCTGTTTTACGAACCGGAAGAAGAGACACGGATGGGGGTTCTGCGCGTCAACATGGCGGCTGAAGCCGGGGCCAATGTGATCATTACCGCCTGTCCCTTCTGCCTGGTCAATATCGAGGACGCCATCAAGGTGGCCGGAAAGGAAGGGGAAATGGAAGTGATGGATTTGACCGAGCTTGTGGAAGCGCATATTGTCTGAGGCGGAAGACGGGCGGACGTTCTTTGACGCCGGGCATCCGGACAATGAAAGGGATATGCAGGCAACAGGCGTATACTTATAAATTTGGAGGTAACAATGGAGATTTTGGTATGTGTTAAACGGGTACCGGACACTGCTGAGAATGAATTTGAACTCAACAGTGAAGGCAATGACATCGATCGGGACGATCTTGTCTATTCCGTTAATGAGTGGGATAACTATGCCGTTGAAGAGGCGATCCAGATAGTGGACAAGGTCGGCGGCAGCGTCACCGTGGCGACCGTTGGCGATGACGAGTCGGAAGAGGTGCTGCGAAGAGAAATGGCAATGGGCGCGGACAACGGTGTACTTTTATCGGATGATGCATTTGAAGGGTCCGACAACAAGGGAATCGCATCGGTTTTAAAGGCCCAGATCGAGAAAGGCAATTACGATCTGATCCTGACGGGGGCCATGGCGGATGACGGATCGGCCGAGGTTGGCGGCATGCTCGCTGCCATGCTTGATCTCCCCTATGCGTCAGTGGTCAACCAGATAGAGATAATCGACGATAAAAAACTGAAGATCGGCAGAGAGATTGAAGGCGGCAACATGGAGGTGAACGAAATCGAACTGCCGTGTGTGCTGTCCATACAGACCGGGATCAATGAACCCCGGTATGTGGGGATTCGCGGCATCAGAAAGGTCGCCAAAGTGGATATCCCCGTGAAAGGGGCGCCGGATCTCGGTATCGATGCCGGTACGGTCGGTGAAGCGGGCGCAAAGGTGAAGAAACTGGATTACTTTGTACCGGACAGGGGTGAAGGCGCCGAAATGCTGGAAGGCGCCACAGAGGAGATCATCGACAAACTGATTGAAAAAATTAAAAGCAAGGGAGGGCTTTCATAATGACACAGATTTTTGCATACATTCCCCATACGGATGGTGTTGCCGACGATGTGGCATATGAGTATCAGTCTGCCGCAGGGAAAATCGATTCGTCCGCCGAGGTGACAGCGGTGGTGACCGGTTCCGGGGAAGGCGTTGAAAAAGCCGCCCAGGCCATGACCGCCAGCTTCAAGGCGGTTTACAAAATTGATGGTGAAGCGTTTGCCTATCCCAATGCCGAGGTGATCAGAAAGGTCCTGGTCAATCTGCTGCCGGCGGACGGGATCGTACTTCTGCCGCACAATACATTCGGAATGGACCTGGCCCCGGGGCTTTCGGTCAAACTCGATTCGGCCTGCGTGTCGGATGTCGTGGATATCGAGGGTGTTGACGGATCGGTCCTGAAGGTCGTAAGGGAGGTTCTCGGCGGGGTCATCAGTACCCATGTGAACTGCGATTTTTCAGCAGGCGCCGTGCTGACCATCAGGCCGGGTGCATTCGCACCTGAGGAAGATGCGGCAAAAGGCGGCAGTGTCACTGACAAAAGCGCTGAAGCCGGCGACATAGCGGCAAAAAGAAAGTTCATCGAGGTCGTTGAAGCGGAAGCCGGTGAAGTAGATATCACCAAATCGGATGTGCTGGTATCCGTCGGTCGCGGTATCGAGGAAGAGGAGAATATCGAGATCGCCCAGGAAACCTTGGCCGCC
>CAYZHB010000071.1:6300-15815 GCA_964478245.1 uncultured Desulfobacterales bacterium
CGTGTCCTGTTCAAGACCGATCGTGGACGCCAACTGGCTTGAAAAATCCCGCCAGGTGGGTACTTCCGGCCAGACGGTAAAGCCCAAGGTTTATATGGCCATGGGCATAAGCGGATCTTTCCAGCATATGGGCGGTATCAAGGGTGATCCCCTTATCATCGCCGTGAACAAGAATCCGAATGCCCCGATTTTCCAGACGGCAAGTGTCGGTGTGGTGGCCGATATTCTCGAGTTCATGCCGGAGATGACCGAAAAAATAAAAGAAATGTAGAAATCGGACAATTGTGTTGTGCCCTGCGGGT
Organism: uncultured Desulfobacterales bacterium; assembly: GCA_964478245.1. GTDB lineage: Bacteria > Desulfobacterota > Desulfobacteria > Desulfobacterales > Desulfobacteraceae > CAYZHB01. The sequence goes on from CAYZHB010000071.1 coordinate 6,603, forward strand.
CTGTCTTTCCCCTCCCTTTGGGCGGGCCCGCACGGCACATTTTTCATCTGTTCTGCTGTTACCCCGCTAACGCCACTCTTGACAATGCCCCGAGTTTTCCCTTGACATGAATGAATCGTGTCGTTATTCTGTTATCAGGTACATCTGTTTATTGGTTGTTTCAAAACCGGGGGCTATGCCACCGGTTACAACCGTCAACGATTGAAACACTGACGTGTTTTTGTCTTGTATGCGACTGCATACATTCCAAGCACCCGCTTTGCGGGTGGTCGTTGACTCACAGCGACGAAAAATTTGTGCGGCAGGCAGGATATTTGAATGGTATCCCCTCCCGGTAGCCGGATCAGCTGCTTAGCACAGTTCGTACGGAAAAATACATCATAAAGAGGTGACCCCAATGAAGCCTTGCAGGCGAAATCATCAGCGATACAGGGTCAGGGACAAAACCTATGCGGCTGTGACGCCGGAATACCACGTGCTCGGGCCGGTAGGCGATATCAGCCGGGGCGGTCTCTGCTTCACGTACACGGATACCCGCAGGAAAGAGAAAAAGCCGCCTTATTATAATGATCGCGAAGGGGGCGAAAAAATCCTGTTAAGCAGTGTCAACCACTGTATCGGCAAAATCCCGTTTGAAACAGTGGCGGATTATGAACTGACGCCAGCCTCCTTTTTTTCCATGCCTGTCCGGAAACGGCACATAAAGTTCGGGAAACTGGCCCCCCGACAGCAGTCCGAGATTGACAGTTTTCTTGAACATGCCGTGAACAGTTCCGTGACCGCTGATAGTACAGCCATGATTTTATAAAACCTTTCCCTTTAATTCAATTCAGATTCCCCGCCTTGACTTTTAGCCGCGCCTGCGATAGATCAGGTGTGGTTTTGCTGAACCGTTTGTAATTGATTGTTTTCAAGCCGCCCGCTTTGCGGGTGGTCGGAAATATTTTACCGGAGGTGTTGGAATAATGGGCGCTCTTACCAGAAGTCTGCGGGCTTTGATTGTACTGGTTGCGGCAGGCGCCGTGGCCGTGCTGCTTGTCGTCATGAAGGCCGAGCCTGAAAAGGAGGAACGGAAAGCGGCCGCACCTCTTGTGGAGGTAAAGCCGCTGACACCGCAGTCAAAAGCGATGGCGGTGCAGGCGTTCGGTACGGTAAAACCGCGTAAGGCGGTGAATGTGACGGCCGAAGCGGGCGGCCGGATTACATATGTCAATCCCGCCTTTGTTGCGGGCGGTTTTGTGGCTGAAGGCGAAATTGTTGCCGGGGTAGACAAGCGTTCCTACAGGCTGGACAGGGCGGCAAGCCGGGTCAGAATCAGGCAGGCCCAGGCCGATATCGAGCGGCTCGAACAGGAAATTGTCAACTACCGGTCGGAAAGGGCCCTTGCCCGGAAGAACCGCGCGCTTTCCGAAAAAGAGGTCACGCGGCTCAAAAATCTGTCCGAAGAATCGTATGCGTCTCAGGAGAGCCTGGACAAGGCGGAAATGGCCAGCGTCCAGGCGGAGATGACCCTCCGGAGAATAGAGAACAGTCTGGCACTGACCGATACGCTCATGAAACAGAAAAAGGCGGCGCTTGATATGGCAAGGGTGGATCTCGACCGTGCCGAACTGGCCCTTGAAAAGACGGATATCAAGGCCGGTTTTGATGCATACGTGATCAACAAGACCGTGGAGAAGGATGAGTTTGTCGGGCCCGGCAGTGTTCTCGGCCGCATATACCAGAAGGGCCGCCTGGATGTGGATGTCCGGGTTCCTCTGGAAAAGATGAAATGGATTGACGGGCTCATGGAAAAGGGCGTGATGCCGGAAGCCCAAGTGCGCATATCCGGCCCTTCCGACGCCGAATCCGGTCCCTTTGACGCATCCGTGGTCCGGTTCAAGGCCCATATCGATGAAAAGACGAGAACCATCCCCATGACACTTGAAATAGAAACGGCAGACGAAAACAGCAGGCGGATTTCCGGCCTGAAGCCCGGCACGTTTGTCCGCTGCCGGATAAAGGGGGAAACGTATGACAATCTTTTTGTGGTGCCGCGCCATTTATTGAATCGGGGCGACACGGTCTTTACAGTGGAGAACGGTGCCCTTGTCGAAAACAAGGTGGGGGTCCTCCGCCGGTTCAAGGAACATGTGTATGTAAACGAGGGCCTGGCAAAAGGGGACAGTCTGCTGTACACCCCGCTTCCGGGAGCTGTTGAAGGGATGCACGTGACAGTCAGAGGGCCGGAATAGCGGATGTCAGGGTGGCATAAGATATGAAATGGTTGGGAAAGTGGTCGGTTGAGCACCGGGTTACCGTGAACCTTGTCATGATATTCATTATCGTGGCGGGGCTGTATACGGTGTTCAACATGAGACGGGAGATGTTTCCCCAGTTTTCCCTGGACATGATCGATATCAGTGTGGCATATCCCGGGGCCACTCCGGAAGAGGTGGAAGAAGGCATCTGTATCAAGATCGAGGAGCAGCTCAAGAGTATCGAGGATGTAAAAACCTGTTATTCAAGTGCCAACGAAGGCGTGGGATCGGTACTGCTCGAATTTGAAAAGGGTGTGGATCTCAGGGAAAAAATGGATGATATCGAGGCCGAGATCGATCTGATCGACACTTTTCCGGACGAGGCTGAAGATCCCGTCATCGTGGAGATCAAGAACCGGGACCCGGCCATCACGGTGGCCGTGTACGGCAACGTGGAAGAGCGGGTGCTGCGCAACTGTGCGGAAGATATCCGGGATGACCTGGTGGATAATCCGCATATATCCCTTGCCAAGCTGATCGGTACCCGGGATTATGAAATTTCGGTGGCACTTTCCGAAGAACAGATGCGCCGGTACAACATCTCTTTTGAACAGGTGGCCTCGGCCGTCCGGGCGGGGAGTATCGATCTGCCCGGCGGCAAGATCAAAGCGGAGGGCCAGGAATTTATCGTCCGCGCCAAGGGCCGGCTTTATACCGGTGAAGCGTATGAGCGGATTCCGGTGGTGACGCGGCCCGACGGTACCCGTGTCCTGCTGGGCGACATTGCAAAGGTGGTTGACGGATTCGCGGATACCGATCTCAACGCCCGTTTCAACGGCATGCCGGCGGCACTGGTCCAGGTTAACCGCACAGAGACCCAGGATGCCATCGCCATTTCCGAGGCCGTGAAAAAGTATATCGCCGAGAACCGGGACAGGCAGCCGGGGGGCGTCCGCCTCGCTCACTGGTACGACCTTTCCGAAATGGTTCAGGACCGGATCGATCTTCTCCTCAGAAACGGGGTGCAGGGAATTATACTCGTGTTTATCGTGCTGGCCCTTTTTCTCCATCTGAATCTTGCTTTCTGGGTGGCCGCGGGCATTCCCATCTCTTTCATGGGCGCTTTTCTCGTGCTCAACTACCTGGGCGCGTCGGTGAACATGCTGTCGTTGTTCGGTTTTATCATGACACTCGGCATCCTGGTGGACGATGCCATTATTGTCGGGGAGAATGTGTTCACCCACTACTCGGACGGTAAATCTTCAAAGGAAGCCGTTATCGCCAGCATGAAGCAGATCGGTGCACCGGTTTTAATGGCGGTTACCACCACGATGGTGGCCTTTGTGCCGCTGATGTACACCGCCGGGATCATGGGAAAATTCATCGCGGTCATGCCCCAGGCGGTTATCGTCATCCTCGCTTTTTCCCTTGTGGAGGCCTTTTTTATTCTGCCGGCCCACCTGGATCACGCCCTTTCCTCGGGGAACAGAATTAAACGGTATCTGGGGTGGCACGAACGGGTCCGGTCCAGGATTGAAAAATTTCTGGAGTGGGCGATCAACCATGTTTATACGCCGCTTCTCAGGTATTCGGTCAAGAACAAGTATTTCACGCTCACCGTCGGTATCGGCATATTCTTGATCAGTATCGGTGCGGTGGCCGGCGGCCATGTCCCTTTTGTCTTTTTTCCGAAAAGCGACAGCAACTGGGTCATTGCGGAGCTGATATATCCTTTGGGCACCCCTTTTGAGACCACGACAAAAAGCATAAAGCGTATCGAGGAAGCCGCATTCACGCTCGACGACCACTTCGGCGAAAACGTGACGGACGGCAAGCTGCTTGTGAACACCTTTTCCCTTGTGGGGGTTATCCCGCGAAGGGACTGGAAACCCGGAGAATACGGCGCCCACTGCGGGGAGGTCTGGATCGAGATAAAGCCGGCCGGAAAACGGCCAGGAGTGCCGGTCACAGCGGTGACCGACAAATGGCGGGAGTTGACGGGTACAGTACCCGGTGTTGAAAAGCTCACTTTTTCCACGCTGGAAGGCGGGCCGGGGGGCAATCCCATCGAGATCCAGCTTTCGGGCGAAAATTTCTCTCAGTTGACGCGGGCGGCGGAAGACCTGAAAAAGGAGATCGGAAAGTATCCCGGGACGTTTGACATTACCGATGATTTCCGGCCGGGAAAGATGGAAAAACGGATCCGGATCCGGGAGGGCGCCCGGTCTATCGGGGTGACCATGGCGGACATCGCAAAACAGGTGCGGCATGCGTACTACGGAATCGAGGCGGTGAATGTTCAGCGGGGCGACAGTGACCTTGATGTGATGGTACGGTACGCAGAGACGGAACGGGAAAGTGTTTCGTCAATAGAGGAGATGCGTATCCGGACGGCGGACGGCAGGGAGATCCCGATCGGCGAAGTGGCGTATATCGAGGAGGAAAGGGGGTATTCCGCCATTAACCGGGTGGACCGGAAACGGGTCATAACGGTGATATCGGATATTGACGAAGATGTGGCCAATGCCAGAGAGATTGTCACCGATCTGGACAGAAAGTTTCTCAAAAACCTGGTGAAAAAATATCCGGGAGTCGTATACGATCTTGAAGGTCAGGCCGAGCGGACGAAGGAGACACTTGACAGTCTCAAAAAGGGCTATCTTTTCGCCATGATGGTCATATTTCTGCTGCTGGCCAGTCAGTTCCGGTCCTATTTCCAGCCGCTCATCATCATGGCGGCGATTCCCTTCGGGCTTATCGGTGCCGTTATCGGGCATTACATTATGGGGTTTCCCATTACGATCATCAGCATTTTCGGTATTGTCGCCCTTTCCGGTATCGTGGTGAATGATTCGCTGATCCTGATCGATTTCATCAACAAGCGGATACTGGACGGCGAGGATGAGCTGACCGCTGTGCTGGAATCCGGCAAAAACAGGTTCCGCCCGGTCCTTCTCACGTCGTTTACCACCATTGCAGGGCTTTTCCCCCTTCTTCTGGAAACCAGTTTCCAGGCACAGTTCCTGATTCCCATGGCCATCAGCATCTGTTTCGGCCTGCTGGCCGCCACCGTTTTGATCCTTGTTTACGTCCCGTCGCTGTACACAATCCTGAGGGATATCACAAAAGGGGCAGCCGGAGCCGTGAAAAGCCCCGAGACTTCCGATACCACTCAATAAAATCCGTTTTATCCGGTGAATTTCAGGCGGGCCCGAACGGCGCCGCCTGCCTGTCCAAAGTTGACCCGTAGGACACATTTACCCTGGATGCGTTGAATGGGAAGGTTGTTTTTTTTCAGTATGGTATGGTATGGTGCGTAAGATTTGCACAACAGGACATCAAGACAGGAGATGGCTGCCATGAAAATGTATCTGAAAACCAGGCTGATGCTTGTGTCAGCCGGGATTATTTTTCTTTCGATCCTGCTGATTACGGTATTCGTTCTGGTGACGGTCAACAGGAATGCGGACAGAGAGATAGAAGCGTTTCAGACTCGGGAAAAGGCCGATATCAAGTCGGAGCTCCGGGAGCGTGTTGATAAGGCATTGGATACAATGGCCACCAGCTATGAGATGCTGGCGGACCCGGAGAGCCTCAAGAAGATCGTGGCCCAGATGAGCTATAACGACGGGCGGGGCTATTTCTGGATAACCGATACCGCCGAACCGTATCCTGAAATGGTGATGCATCCGAAACAGCCTGACCTTGAGGGGAAGATCCTGGATGATCCCGCTTATGGCCGGGTGTCAAAAAAAAATGAAAATATCTTTGTCGCTTCCGTGCAAGCCGCAGAGACAAGCGGCAGCGGATTTATCGAATACGAATGGCCCAAACCCCTCAAGGACGGAAAAATCGGCAGTCCGCAGCCGAAACTGGCTTATGTCCGGCTGTTTGAACCCCTGAACTGGGTTGTCGGCACAGGGATTTATGTTGATGAACTCCGGCAGTCGGTTGAAGAGAAAAAAGCGGCAAAGAACGCCATGATAAGCCAAACCCTTTTCAAAATCGGGATTATTGCGCTTGGCGTGCTTGTGCTGGCCTGTATCGTGATTTTTAAGATTTCGGGGGCCATGCTGAAACCCCTGTCGGAACTCAGCCGGTTTGCCAATGATATTGGAAAAGGCAATCTCGATGCGACAATAGAATACGCCAGAGATGATGAAATCGGGACCACGGCCGTTGCCATGACGGATATGGCCGAAAGACTGCGGCGGCTGATCGCCGATCTTCTGGAAAAAATCGAGACCATATCAAAAGCCTCGGAAGGGCTGAATAAAATTTCCGGTCACCTGAAGAAGTCTTCCGGCCAGATGAAGTCTCTGTCGGAAAAAGCAACGCAGCGGACAGGCAGCACAACGGAAAACATCAAAAATATCGCTTCTTCCGCAGAAGATATCAGCGGACAGGTGGACTCTGTTTCAGGATATTCGGACGAGGTCTCCCGGGGAATAAAGGGAATGGGAGAGGAGATAGCCAATGTTTCCCAGGCGGTGAATACGGTTGCGGCGGCCATTGATGAAATGTACGCTTCTTTTAACGAGGTGGCCAAAAATTCCGGCAGAGGAGCGGCAGTCGCTGAAGAAGCGGCAGAGAAAGCGGGGAACACCTCCACCATCGTAAACGATCTCGGCGAGTCGGCCGGCGAGATCGGCCATATTATTGACCTGATAAAGGGAATCGCCGATCAGACCAATCTCCTTGCGCTGAATGCCGCGATAGAGGCGGCAGGTGCCGGAGATGCCGGAAAAGGATTCGCCGTTGTGGCAAAGGAGGTTAAAGAACTTGCCAGGCAGACGGCCCAGGCATCCGAGGATATACGGAACCGGATCGAAAAAATGCAGCACAACACCGAATCAGCCGTGAAAGCCATTGCCTCCATATCCTCGGTTATCAAGGATATCAACGACATCATGACCACGATCGCCTCGGCTGTGGAGCAGCAGACGGCGACGACCAACGAGATTGCACAGAATATCAATTCAACTGCCGAGGGAGCCGATGACCTCACCCGGAACGCCGATAAAATCGTGCAGTCCGTTATGAAGGTGGCCGATGATATCGACCGGCTGGACAGGGAGGTCAAGAAGATCTCCGAAAACACCGGCCAGGCCTCAGTGGGCACCGAGGATGTGCTGGAAAGCGTTAACGGGGTGAATGGGTCAATAAAGAATTCCGCCCGGGCGATCAGCAGTGTCAGTCAGCATGCCAAGTCTCTTGCCGAGCTGTCCGAGGCACTGTCTGAAACGGCCTCTCACTTTAAAGTATAGCCGGCACACCCTGTGCCGGCGCAACCTTATGCTGCCTATCCACCGACATGAAAATTTTTATCAGCTAACGGCTAACGGCTAACAGCTAACGGCTCCTACCCAATGGCCTGCTGATCCCGGTCGCGGATCCCGAGCAGGTAAAGCAGTCCGTCCAGGCCGAAAGTCTGGGAGATCGAGCTGTCCGCTTTTTCCTTGAGAAAGGGTTTGGCATTGAAGGCCACGCCCAGGCCCGCCACGGAAATCATCGGCAGATCATTGGCCCCGTCGCCTACGGCAATGGTCTGGGCCAGTGAGAGGTCTTCCTTTTCCGCCAGTTCTTTCAGAATCAGGGCCTTTTTTTCGCCGGTGATGATTTCGCCTGTTGTTTCTCCTGTCGCGGCCCCGTTTCGGATATCGAGTTCATTTGCATAAACGTAGTCGATATTGAGCTTTTCTTTCAGGTACGCCCCGACAAAGGTAAACCCGCCTGATATGATCCCGGTCTTGTAGCCGAGCAGCTTGAGTACCCGGGTCACCCTTTTCGCCCCGCTGGTAAGGGGAAGCCGGGGCGGAAGGGCGTAGATATCTTCCTCCTTCAGCCCGGCAAGCAGTTTGACCCGCCGCCGGAACGCCTCTTCAAAATCGATTTCGCCGTTCATGGCAAGACGGGTAATACCGGACACCTCCTGTTCAACCCCGGCCATGGCGGCCAGCTCGTCAATAACTTCGGCCTGGATGAGTGTCGAATCCATATCAAACACGACCAGTTTCCGGTTTTTCCGGTAGATATCGTCTGTCTGGAAACTGATGTCGATGCCGCTTTTTTTTGAGATGCCCATCAGCTCTTCTCTCATTTTAACGGACCCGGTGTGCGGGCCGCTGACAGACATCTGTATGCTCGCGATGGCATTCGCGTCCGGTTGTTTGAGTGATATCCGTTCGGAAAGCCGCATGATGCTGTCGATATTCATGTTGTTATAGTAAATCACCGAGCAGACCTGGGAGACCTGTCTCGCTGTCAGTTTCCTGCCGAGCAGGGTAATGATCCGCCGTTGTTTTTCCTCGGCCGCTATCCAGCTCTCGTACTCTTCTTCGCCCACTGCTGAAAAAGAGATCTCGGTTTCAAGCTTGTGGCTCTCGAACAGGATGTCTTTTAAAATGGAGGACGACTGGTTCGATCCCGGTATCTCTATGAGGATACCGAGGGCTATGTGGTCGTGTATGACGGCCTCCCCGATATCCAGAATATTGGTGTTGTGCCGGGCCAGCACTTTGGTGAATTTGGCGATCAGTCCTTTCCGGTCCTTGCCGGTTATATTGATCAGTACAAGTTCTTTCATACATCTACTCTTTTTCCTGTTTGACAATAAACTCGTCCATTTTTTCAAAAAGGGACTCCGGCCACTCTTCGGCGTACAGGAACAGCTCGACCTCTTCATCGGTCAGGCTCTCTTTTATGGTCGGCGGCAGGCTTTCAAGTGCCATCTGCCGTTCAGGATCGGGTTTTTTCTTTTTTCCCGGCTGTTTCTTGGCCATAAATATATCCTTCTTCAGTTTTACGTTTCAGACCTTTGATACTGCTTGCGTATTATTGAAAGGTCTCGTTTCAAACGGTCATATGGAAGATGCCGCCTTATTTGTGCGACTGCCATATAAAAAAGCGTCTTCCTTTTAAAACGACAAACACTATACAGGTTCCGCCCGGATTTTTCAATTTGAACCTGGAC
>CAYZHB010000072.1:0-15228 GCA_964478245.1 uncultured Desulfobacterales bacterium
TCTTTGATACTGGGATTCCCGGTGGGGTTTGTGAATGCGGCCGAATCCAAAGAAGCGCTGCTTTCCGCCGATGTGCCGTTCATCACCAGCACCGGTAGAAAAGGCGGGTCCAATATTGCTGCAGCCGTGGTTAACGCGCTGTTGATCATGGCCGAAGAGAGGAAAGAAGCATGAGAGAAAAAAAAGGGACATTGTACGGCATCGGGGTGGGACCGGGAGATCCGGACCTGATCCCGATGAAATCCGTTCAAATTCTGAAATCGGTGGATGTGGTGTTCGGGGCGTCTTCCGCCAAAAATCAGTTCAGTCTGGCAGTTCAGATTGCCGGGAAATACATCCCGGGAGAAACCCAAATGGTCATGCTGCCGTTTCCCATGACAAAGGACGAAGATACCAAAATCCGGGCATGGGACGAAAACGCCGGCAAAATTATAGAGGTGCTGGAGCAGGGAAAGGATGCCGCCTTCCTGACGCTCGGCGACACCCTTACCTACTCCACGTTCGGATATATTCTGAGGGCCGTGCAGAAGCTGGCCCCCCGCCTTTCTGTTGTCACCATTCCCGGCATTACGTCCTATCAGGCGGCGGCCGCCCGGACCAACACCCCGCTGATGGAGGGAGAGGAATCCCTTTTGATCCTGTCCGGGGTCAACGGCGGGGAGCATTTGCGGAAACGATTGAACACCACCGAGAACGTGGTGTTTCTCAAGGTGTACAAACAAGCTCAGGATATTGTGGCTGCGGTGGGCGAGGCCGGTATGATGAAAAACAGCTTCGGTATTTCAAAGTGCTGCCGGGAAGATGAAGAGATCATCGAGGATATCCGGGAGTTCAACCACCGGGAACCCGGGTACTGGACCCTGATCGTGGCCAAGAAAAAGGGGCCGGATGGCGCATAAGAAAAGACCTTTGAAAATCCATTTTGCAGTGAGCGGGGCCGTATCCGCTGTAATGCTGGGAATCGGGTTCCATTGGGTCGACGGGATGACGGGCGGTGTGTTTGCGGACAAACTCCTGTTTCCACTTTTGCGGCTTTTGATGTTTATCACCATAGGGCTTTTTGCCGGCCAGGTGATCGAGGCGGCCGGATGGACCCGGTTTCTCTCCTTTGCCGCCCGGCCGCTTTTCAATTTCGGAAGACTGGGGGATCGATGCAGCGCCGCCTTTATCACGGCGTTTCTCTCCGGAACCGCCGCCAACGCCATGCTGGTGGAGTTTTACGAGCAGCGGAAGATCAGCCGGGAAAAACTTTTTTTGAGCAACTTTGTCAACCAGTTTCCGGCCTACTTTCTTCATCTTCCCACCACGTTTTTTATTGTGCTCCCGCTTACCGGCCGGGCGGGGCTCCTCTATTTCGGGCTTACGTTTTCGGCAACAATGCTGCGGACCTGTCTTTTTCTGCTGTACGGCAGATTCCGTTTCAATCCAGGGAAGGCTTTGGAGGATGCCGATCCTGAAGCCCCTTTTGATCGCCCCGGAAAGAAGGGCAATAAAAAACTGTCCATCCGGGACATTCTTGCCGAAAAACTGCCCAAAAGACTCGGCAATATCGCCGTGTACGTGGTGCCGATCTATATTGCCGTGTTCATGGTCAATGCAGCCGGTTTTTTTGCCGTTGCCAGGGAATGGATGGCCCGATACTTCGCCGCATCATTCGCCCCCATGGAATCGCTGTCCGTGGTTATTATCGGGTTTGCCGCGGAATTCACTTCCGGGTTTGCCGCGGCAGGAGCGCTGATGGATGCGGGCATGCTCACGGTCAAGCAGACGGCCCTGGCATTGATCACCGGCAATATCGTGGCGTTTCCGATACGGGCCCTGCGCCACCAGGTACCCAGGTACATGGGCATTTTTTCACCGAAAACTGGACTCCAGATCCTGCTGATGGGCCAGACGTTCCGGATTGCCAGCCTCATTTTCACGGCGGTGGTGTTTTACTTTTTGGTGCCCTGACCTCTACATATTTGGAAACAGAAATGGTATATGGTTTACTGAAACAGAAACTCCGGGAAGATCGTTGCGCATGCTGAAGGAGAGGGTATGGCCCGTAAACGGCTGAAATCGGGGTTTACAACCGGGGCGGCTGCGGCCGCCTCAGTCAAGGGGGCCTTGTACATGCTGGTGAATCGAACCGCACCGGAGAAGGTATTCATTCCGTTTCTGTCCGAAGGAGGAGTGGAGATAGGGATCCGGTCCTGTGAGGCGGTAAAGCCGGGTGTCGCCGTGTGCACGGTCATCAAGGATGCAGGGGATGACCCGGATATCACCCATAAGGCGGAAATCGGCGCTCGGGTCACCCTTGAGGACCCGGACGGGAAAACCGCCCGCCTTGTAATCACCGGCGGCAAAGGCGTGGGAACGGTGACCCGGCCGGGACTCGAGGTGCCGGTGGGAGAGCCGGCCATCAATGAGGGCCCGAGAAAAATGATCCGGCAGGCGGCGGCGGAAATAACCGCTATGAAAAGGAGCGTTCACGTGGAAATTTTTGTTCCCCAGGGAGAAATTCTGGCGGAAAAGACACTGAACAGCAGGCTGGGGATCATCGGCGGGATTTCCATTCTGGGCACAACGGGCATTGTCCGGCCCATGTCTCATGACGCATACATCGCCACCATTGAATCCGGGATCCGGGTGGCCTGCGCCTCGAACATAGATCCTCTGGTATTCACAACAGGCAGGAGAAGTGAACGGTATGCCCGGCGGATTTTCCCGGATTTGCCGGACACGGCGTTCATCCAGATCGGGGATTTTTTCAAGGCTTCCCTGGACCTTTCCGGCAAGTCCCAAGTGCCGAGGGTGGTCCTGGCCGTGTTTTTCGGGAAGGCCGTGAAGATGGCCTGCGCTGTTCCCCACACCCATGCGGCCAAATCGAAACTGGCCTTGGAAACGCTTGCCCGCTGGTCGGCTGAATGGACGTCGGATGACGGGTTTGCACAAAAGATCTTACAAGCCAACACCGCCCGCCATGCGTTTGACATGATCAAGGAGCGATACCCGGCGGTGCTGGAAGGAGTGGGTCGGAAAGTACGACAAGCGGCGCTTGCATTTGCCGCTCCCGGTAGTCGGGTTCACTGCGTGATGCTGGACTATGACGGCGGGGTGGTTTTTGATTCGAGAAAGCAGAAGGATAGGTTATGACACAGTCGGACAAGGACCGTGAAACCATTTTTGTGATCGGCATGGGCATGTCCCGGGACGACCTGACCCGTGCGCATCTTTCCATGATCCACGGAGCGGATATCCTGATCGGCGGAAGGCGCCACCTGGATTTGTTCGATGACGGAGCTTACGAGAAAATCCCGGTCACAAGGGACATGGAAACCCTTTTTCTTCAAATCAAGCAAAATCTCGGCAAAAAGAAAATGGTGGTGCTGGCGTCCGGGGATCCGCTTCACTTCGGGATCGGGTCCACTTTGATCAAACGGTTCGGTAAAGACCCGGTAAAAATCCTGCCCAATATCACCACGCTACAGGCGGCATTTTCCAGGTTGAAAGAACAATGGGACGATGCCGCATGGGTCAACTTTCACGGGAAAGAGGACAGCGGCGCCCTCCTGGAAACCCTTGGCCGGTATGACAAGGTGGCGGTTTACACGGATCCAGTGAACTCTCCGGCCCGTGTGGCAAAGGTTCTTTTGGAGAACGGCATGACCGGTTATGATATGACGGTACTGTCCAATCTCGGCAGCGGGGGAGAAAAGATCCGGTCCGTGAGTTTGGAGCAGGCGGCGGCAGATGCGTTTGACCCCCCCAATATCGTGATCCTGAAAAAAATGGCGGAACGAAAAACCGGCCCGCCCCTCAATCTCGGCACGGATGATGACCGGTTTGACCACAAAGACGGCCTGATCACCAAATCGGAAGTGAGAAGTGTGACCCTGTCAAAGCTGAGGTTGCAAAAAAACCACATCCTCTGGGACCTGTGCGCCGGGAGCGGATCCGTGTCCGTGGAGGCGGCGATGTTTATTACCGCTGGACGGATCTTTGCCGTGGAACAGCATGAAGACAGAATCCGCCGGATCGAAACCAACAGGGACCGGTTTGACATTCCAAACATGACCGTGATTCGGGCGGAACTGCCGGAAGGGATGGATTTGCTTCCGGTGCCGGACCGGGTGTTCATCGGCGGGGGCGGAAAGCATCTGCCGGAAATTCTCAAGGCCGTCATGGAAAGGGCCAAGCCGGATACCCGTTTTGTGGTGAATACGGTGCTTGTCGGCAGTATGGCAAAAGCCTCCAGGATCCTTGAGAATAGCGGGTGGAAAACGGACATCTTCCAGGTATCGGTGAGCCGCGGAAAACGGATGCCCCACGATATGCGGCTTGAAGCATTGAACCCGGTATGGATCATCACCGGGGAAAAACCATCTGAACAACAGGGGTCAATAACAAGATGAGGAACGACGTATGGTTTGTGGGTGCGGGGCCGGGAGACCCGGAGCTGATCACGGTGAAAGGACGGAAAGCCGTCATGGAAGCCGACGTGATCATCTATGCAGGCTCCCTTGTGCCGCAGGAGGTTTTGATCTGGGCAAAGCCGGGAGCCGAAACCATTGACAGTGCGCCCTTGAACCTCGAGGAAATCATTGATCATATCCGGCATGCATGGGAGAAGGACAAACGGGTGGTCCGTCTGCACACGGGCGATCCGAGTCTTTACGGGGCGATATACGAGCAGATGGCCGAATTGTCCAAACTTTCCATCCCCTTTTCCGTTATACCGGGAATCACGGCCGCGTTTGCCGCCGCCGCCGCCATGGGCATCGAGTATACCCTTCCCGAGATCACCCAGACCCTGATCCTGACCCGCATGACTGGCCGGACGCCGGTGCCGGAGCTTGAAAACCTTGCATCCCTTGCCGCCCACCAGGCCTCCATGGCTGTCTATCTCAGCATTTCCCTGGTGGAGGAGGTCGCTTCCGTGCTTGCCGAAGCCTATGGAGAGGATGCAGCCTGCGCTGTGGTGTACAAGGTGAGCCAGCCGGAAGAGCGGGTGATTTATACGTCCGCGGGCGAACTTGCCCAAACGGTTCAAACGGAGGGAATCAAAAGTCAGGCGTTGATTATTGTCAGCAAAGTGCTGGATACAGCCTTTAACGCGATCAAGTACAAATCCCGTCTCTATGACAGGGATTTTACCCACGGGTTCCGGAAATAAAAGTGGGGATTCGTTTGAAGGACAAAAAAGAACTGGCAATATGGGCGCTTACGCCCAACGGAGTGCGCCTTGCCGCCCGTCTTTGTAAGCAACTCCCGGGTGCGGACCTGTATGTATCGGAAAAGGTAAAGATCCCGGAAAGGAATGCAACCCGGTTTCCCCGTCTATCCGGTATTCTCGCCGACACATTTGCCGCTTACCAGGGTCACATTTTTGTCATGTCCACCGGAATCGTGGTTCGCCAGATCGCACCGCTTTTGACAGACAAAACCAAAGACCCGGCAGTGGTGGTGATGGATGAACTGGGCTGCCATGCGGTCAGCCTCACAGGAGGCCACCTGGGGGGAGCCAACGACCTTGCACTGAAAGCGGCGGACACGGTGGGAGCCGATCCGGTGATCACCACGGCCACGGACCTCAACCGACTTCCCGCAATCGATGTGATTGCCAAAGAGGCCGGGCTTTTGATAGAAAATCCGCCGGCCGTCAAACAGCTGAGCATGGCGTTTCTTACCGGCGGCAAAGTGCGGCTCCACGACCCGTACGGGTATATCAGGGGCTGGATACCGGAACATCTTTGCCTTTCATGGGGGGCCTCCTTCGGCGGAGCCGGGCCGGAAGGAGTGCAAACTTGCGGCATATGGGTGGATGACACAGGGCTTGCTCCGCCGGCTTCCGTCCGGGAACGTCATGTCCTGTACCTCAGACCCCGGTCCCTTTATGTCGGCATCGGGTGCAACCGGGGAACGGAAAAGGCGGAAATCCTCTCCCTTGTTCAAGAGGTGTTTAAGGAAAATGATCTTTCGATGGAAAGTCTTGCCGGTATTGCCAGCATTTCCCTCAAGCACGATGAAAAGGGTCTTCTGGAGACCGCCGAAGAACTTGAGGTGCCGGTGGCCTTTTTTGAAAAAGAGATGCTTTCGAAAGTGACCCATATTCCATCTGCGTCCGCAATGGTGGAAAAACATACAGGAGTGAAAAGCGTATGCGAAGCAGCAGCGATCCAGGCGGCCGAAAACGGAAAACTTGTGGTTCTCAAGCAGAAAACGGCGAACGCGACCGTGGCGGTGGCCCGGAAAGAATACTCCATGTCGTCGGGATCGGCCCGGGCCACCCGGACCACATGACGGTAAAGGCACACCGGGTGCTGACCTCTGTGGAGGCGGTGGCCGGGTACACCACATATATCGATCTGGTCAGGGAGATTGTGGCGGACAAGGCGATCATCGCCACCGGCATGAAAAAGGAGGTGGACCGTGTGGAAAAAGCCGTGGAAACGGCAATGCAGGGAAAGTCCTGTGCCGTAATTTCCAGTGGGGATGCCGGTGTGTACGCCATGGCCGGCCTTGTGTTCGAGATGTGCGGCAAAAAGGGGATACCCGTCCACCGGCCCGGGGAGGAAACGGACAACGGCGGGTTGACGGTGGAAGTGGTGCCGGGCGTGCCGGCGCTCTGTTCGGCCGGCGCCCTTCTGGGAGCGCCGCTGACCCATGATTTTGCCGCCATCAGCCTGAGCGATCTTCTGACACCGTGGCATGTGATCGAAAAACGGATTGAAGCGGCGGCAGCTGCTGATTTCGTCATTACCCTGTACAATCCCAAGAGCCGGAAACGCAACTGGCAGCTTGCCAAAGCCCTGGAGATTATCCTGAAACACCGTCGTGCAGACACACCGGCCGGAATTGTAAAAAACGCCATGCGGTCCGGGCAGAGCATACTGGTTGCCACGCTCGGGGATCTTGCCGGCCGGGGTGTCGATATGCGCACCACGGTTTTCATCGGCAACAGCACAAGTTTCCGATGCTGTGATTTCATGGTCACACCACGCGGTTACGCTGAAAAGTATATGCTGGCGGATTTTTGCTAAAGAAAAGCCTTTCTTTCACAAAGCAGGTTCTGTTTGTCTTTTTCATGTGACCGTGTACAGTGAACAGAAAAAATCCGTTATAAGGCTTTGCCGAAATTCTTGACTTTGATTCCGATAATTGGTAGGTAATTTTTTTTACATTCTGATTTTCAGCAGGTCTCAATGACACGGATCACTGTATTGAAATATCTGTTTTGTTTCTTTTTTTTGTACGCGGCATTTCTGCTGCTGCCGGCCGACGGGTGCCGTGCCGAATCTGCCGGCGGGCCGTTCGGGGAGGTCTCCCTGCAGCTCAGGTGGCGGCATCAGTTTCAGTTTGCCGGGTACTATGCCGCGGTGGAGAAGGGGTTTTACCGCCGGGAGGGCATGACGGTCACCATCCGGGAGGGCGGATACGATAAAAGTACGGTTGAGGAGGTGCTTTCCGGAAATGCCGATTTCGGGGTCACCAATTCGGAAATTCTGATTGCCAGGGTGAAACATCAGAAACCGGTGGTCGTCATTGCCGCCGTTTTCCAGCATTCGCCCCTTGTCCTGCTGGCCCGGGAATCCGCAGGCATTTCAACGCCGCAGGACCTTGCCGGGAAACGCGTGAAGATGACCCGAAAGACACGGGATGTGGAACTCCACGCCATGCTGGCGAACGAGGGGGTGCCGCTTGACCGGATCGGTATCGTGGACGGGCCGGTCAGGCGCACGGACTATTTTGACGAATCCATCGATGCGGCAAGTGCGTATCTCACCAACGAACCCTACTACTTTATCAGCAAGTCCATGCCGTACACCATCATCAACCCGGTCAAATACGGGATCGATTTTTACGGGGACTGCCTGTTTACGACAGCGGAGAAAGTGGAAGAGAACCCGGCACTCGTCAAAGCGTTCAGGCGGGCGAGCCTTGAAGGCTGGCGGTATGCCATGTCCCATGAAGTGGAAATGATCGACCTGATCCTGCGCAAGTACAACCCGGCGAAATCCAGGGACCATCTGGCGTATGAGGCCGCGGCGCTCGAAGAACTGATCATGCCGGAGCTGGTTGAAATCGGGCATATGAACCCGGGCCGCTGGGACCATATCGCCGCCACTTTTGCCGACCACGGTGCTATTGCGCCATCCTATTCCCTGGACGGTTTTTTGTACAATCCGGATGCTCCCGAACAAAACACGTGGATCTGGTGGGTCGCCGGCGCTCTTTGTGTGGTAGCGGCAGTGGCCAGTATCGCCGTCCTTTTTCTCTATCATTTTTACCGGCGGCTTCACAGGGAGGTCGCGGAGCGCAAACGGACGGAAGAGAGGCTCCGTGCCAATGAGGAGAAATACAGGCGTCTTTTTGACGAGATCCCGGTGGAAATTATCGTTGTGGACGCCCACGGCCGGGTGACGGATTTCAACAGGACCAAGCGGGATGCGGGCACGCGGCTGCCTAACCGGGGTGACAGGATGTATCTTGATTACGCCGCCGGTCACCGGATCGACATGCGCAAGGAGTTGATGGACTGCATACGGGAAAACCAGACCCGGTATTTCCGGGACATGCAATACCGGGAGAAGTGGCTGGATATAACGGTTTCAGGATTCGACGGCGGCGCTCTCATTGTGTCGGAAAATGTGACAAAGGCCAAGGCGGCTGAAAGGGCGCTCCAGGAGAGTGAAGCGCGTTACCGCAACATGATCGAGAATACCGGTACGGGCATATGCATCATAGAGGAGGATCACACCCTTGTCTTTGTGAACCGGGAGTATGAAAGGATCACCGGTTACACCAAAGAGGAGGTGGAAGGGAAAGTCCGCTGGAGCGCGCATATTGTAAAGGAGGATCTGGATGAAATGGTGGCGCGGCACAGAAAACGGCGGGAAAATGAAGCCTCTGTGCCGGCCCAGTATGAATTCCGGATGTATGCGAAAACCGGGGAAATCAAGCATATTCTGGTGAATGTGAAACTGATACCCGGTAACCGCCGGAGCCTTGCCTCCCTCAATGATATCACTTCGTTGAAAACAGCGGAGAAAGAAAAGGAAAAGGCCCAGGAGTATGCGGCCGAGCAGGAGAAGAACGCCCTGGTGGGCCAGGTGGCCGGCAAGATGGCCCATGATTTCAACAACATTCTCGGGGCGGTCATGGGAAGGGCCGAACTCACCATGCTGACGTGCGGGGAGGAAAAGACAAAAACCGCCTTGAAACAGATCCTGGAACAGGTAGAAAGAGGCCGGAACATCACCCGCAACCTGGTGGCCTTTGCCAAAGACCAGGAACTCAAGCAGGAATCCTTTAATATCAATGAGAAGATCGATCTCGTGACAACCCTCATGAAAAGGGAGCTGGACGGCATCGAGGTGGTCAGGGATTATGAGCGCCGCCTGCCCGACCTGATTGCGGATCCGGGGATGATAGAGCACGCACTGATCAACCTGCTGCAGAATGCCGTTCATGCGGTCAGCCGGACATATAATCCCGCCATTATACTGAAAACCCGCCTTGCAGGTGACCATATAACGATCGAGGTCGAAGACAACGGCTGCGGCATTCCGGAAGCCTTTCAGTCCAAAATCTATATCCCCTCTTTTACTTTAAAGGGGAGCAGGGATTCAAACGGTGCCTACAAAGAGGGCATCAAAGGAACCGGCTACGGCATGGCCAATGTCAAGAAGTATGTTGAAAAGCATAAAGGACGGATTGTTTTCGAGAGTGTCGAGGGCAGGGGAACCCGGTTTGTCATTTCACTGCCGGTGATACGGAAAAAGCTCTCTGAGCAGGAAGTGGAAGAGAGAGAAAAGATGAACAATTTTGCCAGGGGCAAGCGGATCCTCCTGGTAGAAGATGAAAATGCCATTTCGGACGTGCAGTACGCCATACTGACCGGGAAACCGTTCTGTCACACCGTGGATGTGGCAAACAGCGGACAGCAGGCGATCAGGCTTCTGGAAGAGAACACGTACGATGTGGTGAGCCTCGATTACGTACTGCCGGGTGAAATGAGCGGCATGGATGTCTACCGCGCCGTAAGAGAAAAGGACGAATCCGTGCCGCTTCTTTTTATCTCCGGCAACATCGAGTTCCTTGAATCCATCAAAGAGCTCAAGCAGAAGGACGCGCTGATTGATCATCTCTCCAAGCCGTGCAGCAATGCCGATTATGTGGGGAGCCTCAGCAGGCTGCTCGAGACAGCCGCATAAGGCCGGCATCTCTCTTTATAAAGATCATGAAAGGGAATGGGGCTGCACGGCAGCGGCGGATGTTTTTACACCGGCATCTCTTTTTTCAGGCGGCTTGTGAGGTAATGCCGGCCCGCTTTCTTATAAAGGATCAGGCTGTCAAGGTATCCCACAGGCCCCCACGCTTCATGCGTCATGCCCATCTTGAACTCCCTTACCGGGAATATGTTCCAGTCATGGGAAACCAGGACCGCCATTTCATTTTTTTTCAAGGTTTCGAGCTGTGATGCCATAAAGCCGACAATCCGGCTGCATGTCTCTTCCGGGTCCAGAATGATGTCGGCAGAGATCTCTCCGGCGAACCAGGACCTGAGAAAGGCGTCGTTCCGGAGCCGGGTCACCATTTCTATTGTTTTTTCGATATCCCGGACATAGAAAGGCGAAAGTTCGGCTGAAAGCACCGGGTGGCTGCTGCAGACCCCGTTTTTTACAAAAAACCCTTTATCCAGAAGGTAGGCCGTTTCAATGCACCTGCAGAAGGGACTTGAGAAAAGCGTCAGTTTAAAGTCCTCTCTGAGAGCGGCGCCGAAGTCCATTGCATGGTCTTTTCCGCTGTCAGTCAACCCCATGAACGGTTCCATGGTGCCTTTTTCATGAAAATGTCTTTCGGAGTGGCGGATCAGCACCGCCAATTTTTCTATGCCGGTCTCAACCAGACTGTCTATTATTTCCAGGGTGTCTCTGCCCTGCATTCTGTACTGCCGTGTCATAAAGAGGCTCCGTGTGTTTCATATCCGTATGCGCGTTTTGAACAATGCCCGGTATTTCCCGCCTTGCCTTGTTCTGCGGAAATTGTCCCGGTTGTATGCCAGTTTTCTTTTGACCGAAACAGTCCTGATCATTATGCAACCTCTTCAATATGTCAAGCGATGACCCGGAAAACAAATTCAGCCGGGGTCACCGGTTACCCGCAAAGCCGGTGGCGTGAAGTGTCCGCGCCCGTATTTAAAAGGGTGGAATTTTTTGCCTGATACATCCAGGCAAACGCTTGCCGCAAAAAAATGCCTTACATCATTTCGATGAAGGCCTGAATCCGGACCCTGAGCTGTTCGGCGTGGGTATAAGAAGCCTTGCCAACTCATGAGAGTCAAAATTCACATCTGCGATTGAAACCGTTCTCCAATCCTTTCGGTTCATCCCGCCATAAACGACGAAGGCGACACGGAGGCGTTCGAGTTCGATTTCTTTCATGGTCAAAATACGATGACAATCGAACAAATCCCTGGCCTGGCAGCGAGCCAGCAGCGCTGCGAGCTTGCCGGCGGCCAATTCATGCAGGTCGGGGATAGCGATGTTCCTGGCCTGGAAATCTCTGAGCGAGTGGGAGTCGGCAAGCTGAATCTCCCAAATCGGCTGTCTGAACATGAAATTTAGATCCACTTCAAGGTTGCCGCTTTGGCCGGTGTAGCTCTGGTAATTCAGGCGCCACTTTCCACCGGCATGTTCGGTAGGCACCCGTTTGGTGGTGAACCCTTCCCGGGAAAATACTGTCTGAAACGCTTTTTCGACATTGGGCCGGTCAGCCATCATGGCCTCTCGATCCAGCGCCCCGACGTAGTTAAGATCGATATCCACCGATAAACGGGGAACAAAAAAAGGTTTAAAGCCGTGCCTCCCTTCAACACCCATTTGTTTTTCAGCATCGGATGGCGGTTCAGCTTGTCCAGAAGATTGAGCAGGTGGAGTACCTTTTCAATCATCTCCGCCCTGAAACCTGTGGATTGCGCAATGGGCAACACTTCTGATGATGAGAAGATCACAACATCTCCTCCCAGGATCTGTTCAGAATTTCCCTCGGGATCATCAGATTCCAATCTTTAACCCATCGACAATCATTGCGTTTGCTTCGGACATAATAGTGGGGACGGCGAGGTTGCATCTTTCGCAGAGGTTCCAGTTGGTCATCCTCAACCATCAGTGCTTCTTTATGCTGATCCAAAAAGAACCCCACTTTTGCAGCCGTGGTCGCATTTCCCAATAAAAGGGCATAAGTGATGATCTCCTCTATGTCAAAAAATTCAACCGATTCCAGGGAACGCCATATCTCTTCCCAACTGCCGGTCAGCTCGGGCCGGTCCAGAACATCTACCAAGGTTCTTTCAAGGCTGGTGACCCGCAGGTTGACACCGGAGCGGCTGCGCCGGGTAACCCCGAACATTTCCTCCCCCTTGGCCGGCAAGGCCGGCGGAACGGGAGTACGTATGAATTCATGGCCCTGGAAGGTCAGTGGTGTGGATTTTTTTTCAGACACATAGTGAAGCCGCATATAGAGCGAATATGCCTTGCCGTGAAACTCCAGCGCCGTATGATAGGCGAGTGTTGCATCCGGGGTCAGCTTGGCCGCTACCAGAAAAGGATCCACCGAGGTCGATGTCGGATCGCCGCCCGCAGGAACCGTTGCATACAGGCCCCGTCGGATCGGTATGATCCGCCCCTGCTTGAGATAATATGCCAGCAGCGACTTGCGGGTGTTCGGGTTGTCGGATCCTCTGGCGGATAAGAAGCGATTCAGCTCCTCCAATGTGAACACGGCGTGTTGCGACAGAAATTCATTAAGTTTCATTGGCCGATCCTTTTTGACCTTCTTTCGATATAGTAGTAATAAATTTAGCCCTATATCGACTGCATGTCAAGTCATGTTCAAGAGGCTTTGACACAATGACGAGATAAGGTTGAATAATTTAATACTTTTCCGCCTGTATGTCAAATACGCCCTTATGAAATGCGCTTGGAGACATAATGACTTCCGGCAGGTTTTATGTTCACCCGAGACAAAGGGAGAGAATATCGAATGAGCAAATCCAGCCGTAGACCCAATCGCGAAGAGATAAAGGCGAAAAGAAAAGAACACAAAAAAGCACAGAAACAATTACGGCAAGATGAAATAACCAACGGTTTACATGCAGTATCTCATGCAACGATTTCAAACCATACGTGTGAATACAGCAGTGTCGAACAGGAGTGCCGTGTCCGCAATGAGACAGTTGCCGAGCAGATGAAGATCTTTCGTGCCAAACTTGCCATAAGTATAAATGGGGCAACAGAATGCAGAAATTTAAATGGATGAACCATATCGACTATCATTTCGGTCCAAACGGGAAGAAGAGACAGATTCTGCATGTGGTTGAATGCAAAGAAAATTGGATTAACTCCTCGCCCACATCTTTACATTTTTTATGTATGCGACAGCAATGTGGGGGTGCCCGCTTTCAATTGATCATTTCCCATGCAGTATGGTATGATGTGATCTGATAGAAAAAGGACGTCAGTTATGAAAAAGAAGATACGCATCATCGGGGTGCCCATGGATTTCGGCCAGCTTCACCGGGGTGTGGACATGGGGCCGGCGGCCGCCAGATATTCAAAACTTGCTTTAAAACTGAGGGAACTCGGATACACTGTCGAGGATATCGGTGACATTGATGTGCCGGTGCGGGATTCCGGAAGGGAAGACGGGGAAGCGGATTACACGGGCAGGATCGCCCAGATATGTGAAGACGTATATCACGCCGGCCGTCAGGCTTTGCAGGACAAGCGGTTCCCGATATTTCTGGGCGGGGACCACTCCATCGCTGTCGGCACTGTGGGCGGTGTGTCCCACCAAGCCCCCGCCGGTCTTTTGTGGATCGATGCCCATGCCGATTTCAATATACCCGAGACATCCCCGAGCGGGAACATACACGGCATGCCCCTGGCCGTCCTCACCGGTGACGGAAATGACGCGCTGGTCAACGTGGGCAGGAAAGGCGCCAAGATCGACCCGGAAAATGTGGTGATCATCGGTATCAGGGCCCTGGATACCGAGGAGAGGGAAAGACTCAAATCCAGCGGCATTACCGTCTTTACGATGCGCGATATCGATGAGCAGGGCATCAGCTCGGTTGTGAACAAGGCGGTAATGAAATTTGTCCATATCAAGCGCGTTCACATCAGTCTGGACATGGACGCGCTGGACCCGGTTGAAGCCCCCGGTGTGGGCACACCCGTTCCGGGCGGCCTTACATATCGTGAAGCCCATCTGATCATGGAGCTGATTTCGGATACGGGCAAGTTGTCCGCCATTGATCTTGTGGAGATCAATCCCATCCTCGACATCCGGAACAAAACAGCCGAGCTGGCGGTGGAATTAATGGTGTCAGCCCTTGGAAAAAGTATTTTGTGAGTATCGCCGAGTATATAGACGCCCTTAAAAAATATAAAGGATTTTCAGGCGATATTGTCTGTCACCGGACGATTCCCCGCCGGGATCCCGCCTTTTCCCCGGCGGGCGTTTCGAATCGCCTTCTGGGTGACATATGTAAATCCCATGGCATCACAAAGCTGTACACGCACCAGAAAGAAGCCATCGATCTTGTTATGGACGGATTTCATACGGTGGTGGCCACTCCTACGGCGAGCGGCAAGAGCCTTGTTTACAACCTGCCCGTGATGGACAGGCTCATGCGGTCCCCCGGCAGCAGGGCCCTGTATCTTTTTCCCCTGAAAGCCCTGGCAAGGGACCAGCTGGATACGGTCACCGGTTTCCTGCGGTCGGCCGGAGAGGCCTGCAGCCCCCGAAAGGAATTTAACGCGGCTGTATACGACGGGGACCTGTCTTCCTATAAAAAAGGAAAAATCCGGAACAATCCCCCGGATATCCTGCTCTCGAATCCGGACATGCTGCATGTGTCCATACTGGCTCATCATCATCTCTGGACGGCGTTTTTTTCATCGCTGCGGTTCGTGGTCATAGACGAGGTGCACACCTACCGCGGGATAATGGGATCCCACATGGCCTGGGTTTTCAGGCGGCTGAGGCGGATCTGCCGGCATTACGGCTCAGATCCGCAGTTCATCTTCTGTTCGGCCACAATCGGCAACCCGGCCGGGCTTGCCAGTGATCTGGCCGGTGTGGATGTCCGGGTGGTTGAAAGGGGCACCGCCGGCAGCGGCAGAAAAGAGGCCGTGATCATGCGGGGGAGCGAGGGTGCGGCGCGCACGGCGGTTCAGC
>CAYZHB010000073.1:0-14792 GCA_964478245.1 uncultured Desulfobacterales bacterium
TTGACGGTTCCCTGGATCAGCTCCGCCGTGTTTTTGGACGCCTCGGCCGCCTGCAGGGCGAGATTCCTGACCTCGTCCGCCACAACCGCGAAACCGGCCCCGGCTTCCCCGGCACGGGCGGCTTCAATGGCTGCGTTCAGGGCCAGCAGGTTGGTCTGGAAGGCGATTTCATCAATGGTTTTGATGATTTTGGATGTCTCCTCGCTGGCCTTTGAAATGTCTTCCATTGACAGGGTGAGCTGTTCCATGGAATTGTCCGCCGATTTTACCACGTCATTGGCTTCCTTCATCAATCCGTCCGCCATGTTGGCGTTTTCCGCATTCTGCTTGGTCCTCGAGGACATCTCCTCCATGGAAGAGGAGGTCTCTTCGATGGAGGCGGCTTGTTCAGAAGCCCCCTCCGCCATGGACTGACCCGATGAGGAGACCTGGCCGGACGCCGCGGCTATGTTGTCGGCCCCCTGTTCAAGCCCCTCGATGATGCGGTTGATGGGCAGGGTAATGCCCCGTGAAAACCACAGCACGGTCAGGAGGGTGACGGCAAGGAAAATCGCGGCGGCAATAAGGATCACGTTTTGTATGGCCTTCACCGGGGCCATGAACTCTTGTCTGTCCTGGGTGACGGCCACACTCCAGCCCGTGGTCGATACAGGCGCAAACCCGGCAATTTTCTTTGTCCCCTTGAAAACATATCCTTCCACTCCCTGCTGCAGGGCGGTCATCCTGTCCGTTATCTCCTCCATTCCGTTGAGCCCGGCAATGTTGAGATCGAGTATGTACTCTTTTTTCGGATGGGAGATGGTCAGTCCCCTCGGGTCCACCATAAACGGATACCCGGTTTCCCCGATTTTTACGGCGGTGATTTTGTCGGACAGTTTATCCAGCTGCATTACGGCACCGAACGCACCGGCAAATTTCCCCGCATCCGTTTCAACCGGCGCCGCGATGACCACGACCGGCTTGTCGCTGGTTTTCGACCGGATCGGTGAACTGATGGTCACCTTTCCCTGCCGGGCATTGCGGAAATACTCCCTGTCCGCCACAGATATCCGGCTTTTTCCCTCGAGATTGTCGGAAATGACTGTGCCGTTTGTATCGGTGATGAAAAACATATCGTAGTCATGGCCTATGCGCTCGTAGATCCTGGAGAAGAAGGCGTCCGACCGTTCAAGTTCGACTGCGGCACTGTCGATGCCGCTGTTTAATACCTTTTTTGCCGCCGTCACGAGTGTCGGGTCCAGGGCCATCTGCTTTGCCAGTTTGACTTCCTGCGCCAGGGTCGCATCGGCCATGGCGGCAAGGTTGTCGGCGATATGGCCGGCCTGGGCTTTTGCCGAGGCGGTCATCGCCTTTGATGATTTGTTGACGGAAAAGAGCCCGACGATCGTGAGCGGTATCACCACGACCAGGATGCCGCCGACAATCAGTTTGAACTTAAGTGATCTTTTTTTCATTTTTGCTGCTCCTTGTTTGAATTGACGGTTTTTATACATAATTTGTGTGTTTTAAATTCAATTGGTGCGGTCTGCTGACTGATCCAGCAGTGATATCTCTTCGGTATTCAGCACCTTGTCGATATCAAGAAGGATTTTTACCGCATTTTCGGTTTTGGCCATTCCCAGTATATAGGCCGTGTCCAGCCTGTTGCCGAACTCGGGTGCCGGTTCAATATCCTCCTTTTGAATGTTCAGCACCTCGGAGACGGAATCCACGATAATACCGACCGAGACAGTCACGTTTTGCGAATCGACCTCCACGATGATAATGCAGGTTTTTTCATTGTATGGTGTTTCCGTCATTTGGAATTTCAGGCGCAGGTCCACCACCGGGATCACCTTGCCTCTGAGGTTGATCACCCCTTTCATAAAGGCCGGGGTCCTCGGCACCTCGGTTATATGCATCATCCCGATGATCTCTTTTACCTTGAGTATGCCGATGCCGTACTCTTCCGCCGCCAGTTTGAAAGTCAGATATTTTGCATTCTCGAAGGTTGTCTCCTTGACAGCCTGATCCAGTTTCTGCGAATATTCATTCATGCGGTCACTCTCCCTCCTTCTTCAGTAA
This sequence comes from uncultured Desulfobacterales bacterium, assembly GCA_964478245.1. Classification (GTDB taxonomy): domain Bacteria; phylum Desulfobacterota; class Desulfobacteria; order Desulfobacterales; family Desulfobacteraceae; genus CAYZHB01. Next base: position 2,065 of record CAYZHB010000073.1, read on the forward strand.
AGTTCCAGGTTTTTGAACTATGTGTCTTTTTCTTTGTTTTTAAGGCCGTACATCATTATTGTTTTTAATCAGTGACATCGCTTGACAATTTTCAGTTCAATGCGGCGTGGTATATTTTTCGGACAACGGATGCGATGTCCTGAAAATCGTTGTCCATATAGGTTACGTAGCTGGTTTTCATTTTAAGTCCCAGTGCCAGCGTGGCTTTCCGCCTGTCCGGCAGAATCAGGATGAGCCGGCTGTTTTCAAAGAGGGGCGACATCGATATGAACTGCCGGATCCTGTGCCGGGTGACGGCCGCCAGGATCAGAACATCGATCCTGTTGAACGGCTGGAAAAAGATTTCGTAAAGTGCTTCGATGGTACGGGCGCTCTCTACCCGGATGTCCGGATTGCGGGTTTCAATCAACGGGGGGATATCCCTTTCAATCGCGTTCACGCTGTCTGAATATAAAATGGTTCTCATGTTGTGCCGTGTCTCCGCGTTGGTTTTTGATCGATTGTTTCCAAACAGGGGCATTGTTATGCCCTTGCCTCTTTTCTTGAGCATAAAGTGTACCAGGAACGGCGGAATTTTAATTATTCTTTAAAATCGAATAGTTGTGTTTAGCCATGAATTCAGGACGGGGTGTTGAAAGCGGGCAAATTCCTGTAAACAGGAAAAACGGATTCCTGTTTACAGAAGTCAACGACCACCCGCGGAGCGGGTGGCTTGGAGTTCCGGCCATAGGCCGGGCTCGCAAGAGATGCGAATGCATACAAAACAAAACACGCAAGTGTTTCAATCGTTGACGGTTGTAACCGGGGGCATAGCGCCCGGTTTTAAACAACCAATAAAAAACGGAAAAGAGGGGGCTGCGCAGGGTGATTTATGCTGCGGCTCAAATCTGCCCGCTGAATTGGATAAATTTACCGGAAGACTACGGGGTGCTGCCGAAACCGGGCAGGTGGTGTTTTTTTAAAAGGCTGTACAGCCGGGACTGGGAAATACCGGAGATACGGCAGGCTGTTTCGCGGTCACCGCCGGCGCGGTGCAGAAGTTTTTTCAGATAGGTTTTTTCAGATGCATCCCGGTATTCGGTCAACGTGGGCAGTTCTTCGGCGGTGCCGGCATCCGGGATGTCGACGGCATCCGAATCGCTCTTCTGTTCTGTGCCGAAATCTATCCGGGCGGTGCGGTATTCCGGGGGGAGGTGTTTGGGAAACAGGGTGGGATCGTCGCCTGCCCCAGCCAGTGCATACTCCAGCACATTGATCAGTTCCCTTATGTTTCCCGGCCAGTGGTATTCTCTGAGGCTTTTGCAGAATTCGTCGGAAAGGGCTTTGGCCTTTAAATTGTATCGCTGAGTCAGTTCACGCGTTTTTTTCAAGGCGATCTCCTCGATATCCTCCTCTCTTTCCCTCAGCGGCGGCAGCTTGATTTCGATGGCGCGTATGCGGTACAGCAGATCTTCCCTGAAGTGTCCTTCGCGGACCTGCCGGTCCAAATCCAGGTTTGTGGCCGCTATCAGTCTGAAATCGACGGCCATTTCCTTTTTTCCGCCAATGGGGCGGACACGGTGCTCCTGGAGGGTCCGCAGGAAAGATTTCTGGACAGAAAGGGGCAGCTCGCCGATTTCGTCCAGCATCAGGGTCCCGCCTTCGGCCTGGGAGATCAGTCCTTCCTGATTCTTCTCAGCGCCTGTAAAGGCCCCTTTTTCGTGGCCGAACAGGGTGGATTCCACGAGATTTTCGGGCAGCGCCCCGCAGTCCACGACAATGAAAGGGGTTTTCCCTCGGCGGCTGTTTTCATGGATGGCCCGGGCAAACAGCTCTTTGCCGGTGCCGGTTTCCCCCGTCACAAGGACGCTTGCATCGGTGACCGCGGCCCGGGCCACGTCGTCCAGGGATTTGTTCAATGCGTCTGACGATCCGGTGATACCGGGGCGGATCAGGGTCTTCGGTTCCCTGGCGGCCTGTTTTTCCTGATGATACTGGAGGGCCCGGGTGATGGGAAGTGACACTTCGTTCAGCAGGAACGGTTTTTGTACGTAGTCCCATGCACCGTACTTGAAAGCGATCTCGGCCCCCCTGGCATCCCCTGTTCCGGTAATAATAATGATTTCCGGACGGGAGGGGGCCTTTGCCAGCTCCGGTATTATTTCCAGCCCGTTTCCGTCCGGGAGTTCAAGGTCGAGCAGCACCAGGTCAGACGGATGTGTGCGGCCATGTTCCCTTGCTTCGCTCAGGGTGTAGGCGGAAAAGGATGCATGCCCCATTTTTTTCAGAAGATTTTGAAAAAACAGACATATCTTGGGATCATCGTCAACTATCAGTACAGTGGCCATGGGGCTCTTCTCTAAAGTTTCCTGTCAGCGCCCTGTGGACGGCAAGGGCCAGTTCCCGGGCGATGATGGGTTTCATGATCATGCCGGTGAGGCCGGACGCTTTGTAGGTGTCAGTGGTTACCCCTTCACTGAAACCCGTGCAGAGCAGAATCGGCATACACGGTTTCAAACTGCGCACTTTCTCGGCAAATTCAATACCGCTCATTTCCGGCATGGAAAGATCGGTGATCACGAGATCGACCGCATCCGGCGTTTCCCGGAATTTTTCCAGCGCTTCGGGGCCGTTCGTGAACCCCGTCGGTTCATATCCCAGTTTTGCCAGAAGCGCTTCGCTCCAGGTCACGATCGTTTTTTCGTCATCCAGAATGAGAATCTTTCCGCTGCCTTTTATCAGGGGCGTATCCCCGGTTTGGTCCTCCCCGGCAATCCCGTTTTGCTGCGCCGGGATCAGCACCCGGAATGTCGTGCCTGTGCCTGCCTCACTGTAGACCGAAATGGTGCCGCCAAGGTCCTTGAGGATGCCGTAAACCGTTGAAAGCCCCATTCCTGTGCCTTCTCCGCGTTTTTTCGTGGTGAAGAAAGGCTCGAATACCCGGTCGAGCAGATCGGAGGGGATACCGTGGCCGGTATCGGAAACGGTTATCTCTACGTAATTACCGGGCAGAATATCCTTTCCCCGGGCAATACCGCTCTCGCCGATCTGAACCGGTTTCATCCCGACATCCAGGATGCCGCCGGTCTCCTTCATGGCATGGGCCGCGTTCGTGAAAAGGTTCATGAAAATCTGGTGAAGCTGGGTGGCATCCGCGACCACATTTGGTCCGCTTTCGGCAAAGTTATGCCGGATCTCTATGCCGGCCGGTACCGAGGCCCGCAAAAACTTGAGACACTCTTTCAACAGCGGCTTTATCTCCATAACCTGATTTTGGACATCAGCTTTGCGGCTGAAAGCCAGGATATGTTTTACAAGGTCCCTGGCCCGTAATCCGGCTGCCATTACCTCGTCCAGGCTCTCTTCAACCGCCTTTTCTCCCTCTGCTTCCAGACGGGCCAGTTCCGTGAAACCGATAATGGAGGAGAGAATGTTGTTGAAATCATGGGCGATCCCGCCGGCCAGGGTGCCGAGCGCCTCCATTTTCCGGGCCTGCTGAAGCCTTGCTTCCAGCTCCTTGCGCCGGGTGATGTCCCGGCTTATGCCCAGGACCCGGTCCGGGTTACCGTTTTTATCCCGCAGGAAGCTGGCCTTGACCTCCATCCAGATCCGGGTGCCGTGTTTTGTGATCTGTTCGAGTTCAAATGTTCTGGACCGGTCCGGGGGCACATCGGGCCGGTCATCCCTTTCAAGCTCTTCCCGCAGGATAGCGGTCATCAATTGGAAAGATTCTTCAGAAACCACCTGTTTCAATTCCGTCTTGGCGTATGCCGCAGGCGTGTAGCCTGTCATCTTTTCCACGGAAGGGCTGACATACACCAGTGACAGATCGGGAATCCGGCGGATCCAGATATTGTCTGTGGCATTGTCGGCCAGCAGCCGGTACTGTTCTTCACTTTGCCGGAGCGCTTCCTCCTGCTGTCTGCGCTGGATGATTTTCCACATCCCGTCCATCATCAGCTGCAGCTGACGGGCGTCAGCCGCATCATAGGCGTCCGTTTTGTTCGCCACCCCGGCAATTCCCGCTATCCTGCCGTTATCCGGTATGGGCACAGTCATGTGCCGCGTAACAACCAGGTGCCCGTCGGGAAGTCCTTTTTTGCCGGCGGGGTATGAATTTCCGTAATCATTGGTGATAACGGGCTGGCGTTTTCTGATCGCTTCTCCCCAGAGACCGCTGTCCTTCACCGATTTTTTCAGTGTGCGGCGCGGTATTTCACAATCCGTCAGGGCCCTGCCGGACCAGTTGTGAATGGTGAGTTCCGTTCCCGCCTCGTTCAGGAATCCCAGGTATCCCATGGTGCTGCCGGTGAGGTGCACGGCTTCCGCCAGAGCAAAATCGGTGAGCTCGGAAACGGCGGCTTCCTGCATCTGGCTCAGTTCCAGAAGTTTTTTGATGCGCAGCTCCTCGAGACGTTTTGCCTTCTCGGCCGCGGTCCTCTTTTTTTCAATGATCACGGCCTGGCGGGCGACATAAAGCGACAAAAGCAGGATAACCCCGAGTATGCATCCGAAGACCCTGATGAATCCCTTCGTGATCATTTTCAATTCGCTGCGGACATCACCGGTATAAACGCCGGTGCCGATGACCCACTGCCAGGGAGAGAAGGCTTTGACAAAAGAAATTTTTTCCGCGCTGCTGTCGCGATTTTCACCCCGCGGCCACTTATAGTTTACATAACCGCTTTCCCGGGCCTTCACCGTTTCCAGCATGTCGGCGAAAACCCGGTTGCCGCTTTCATCCGTAAAGCCGGATAAATCCCTGCCTTCCATCTCCGGCAGGAACGGGTGCATGACCATGGCAGGGGCGGTGTCGATGATCCAGAAGTACCCGTTGCCTTCCGGGCCGTAGCGCATATACCGGATCTGTTCCGCCGCCTTTTGCCGGGCCGCTTCCGGTGTCAGCTCTCCCTGCTCGACCTGTTGATCGTATTCTGAAAGCAGACTCCAGGCGCTTTGGGTCAATTCCTGGATCGCCGCCTTTTTCTGGGCGATCATCTCTTTTTCAAGCAGCGGCATGAAAATCAGGAAAACGGAAAACACAAACAAAAGAAAAGTGCCGTAAAGAGGGACAATGATCTTGAGCGGTTCGGACAGAAACTTTTTTTCTCTGAATAAAGTGCGGATCGAATTTGCCATGAATACCGTATTTTAACTGTTGTACTGCTGTTTTTTCCCGGCTGCGCCAGGTTGTTTCCAAAGCGGTGCCGCATCGTGATGAAAAATAATCCTTTAATACATCATGAGACCGGGTTATGCAATGCCAATTCAGGGAAAATTACACCTTGACTTTGGGACTGCGGTACCCTATTGATGGGAACAGATGCAATAATAAGTTGAATTTAAAACGTTCGGTCTGCAGGCGTGACGCGCCGGCCGGGTTTGCCGGGCGCCGGCGCTACAGGCGGAACATATGGAGACAGAGGGAATGGCGGACAATTACGACAGAATCGTTATGGACAATCTTCACCGGCTTTACACGAGCCTGCCGCCGGATCTCGAAAGAAATCTGCCGGGCCGCCGGGAAGGAGACCGGTTTGTGTTTGACGCTTTCGGAGAGACCTGCCGGATTGAACCGGCCGGGATTGCCCTGGGTGACAGACCGTGTCCATCAATCCTGGGTATTCTGATTTCGCTTTACGCCTTACATGCCCGGCCGGACTCGTGTATCGTGGAACCGTTAAAAGCGTTCAGGGAAATGCCCGGCAGCATGCCGTATACAGGCGCCTTCGCCGCCAATACCGAACAACTGCTGGTCCCCCGTGTGTCGGACATTGAAGCGTCCCGCCGGAAAATCATGGAAACGCTCGAAGGCGGGACCGCACCTGAGGGAACCGGCGGGGATTTTTCCTTCATGGTTTACCCGTTCCCGAAAATCGCCCTGTGCTATATTTTTTATGAAGCGGATGCGGATTTCCCCGCTTCGGTGACGTGCCTTTTTTCAAACAATGCACAGCTGTTTCTGCCGGTGGATGGGCTTGCCGATACCGGAGAATACTGTTCAAAGAAGATCCTGGAACTGGTTTTGTGACCCCTCTGCCCGGCGGGCGGCACCGGTACTAGAAATAGTGGGTCCGGATCAGGTTGAGGATGGTGATAAAAATAACCGTCAAAAAAACCGGTCGGATAAATCCCGCGCCCCTCTGAATGGCCAGGTTCGAGCCGATACGGGCGCCGATTACCTGCCCGGCCGCCATTACCAGGCCGGCGGTATACAGGATGTTGCCGCCGGCCGCAAACATCAGCAGGGCGGCGATATTGCTCGTGAAGTTCATTACCCGCGTATAACCGGCTGCTTTTGCCATGTTGAACCCGGTGACGATGCAGAGGGCGGCCATCCAGAAAGATCCCGTACCGGGCCCGAAGAACCCGTCATAAAACCCCAGACCGAGGCCGAAAATCAGGAAAAAAAGGGAAAGCCGCATTTTGGGGTCGTGGTCTCTGTATCCCAGTTGGGGCGAAAAAAAGGTATAAAGGAATACGGCCATCAGCAGAACGGGGATGACATGCTTTATAAAGACGGGTTCCATCATCTGCACGGCAAAGGACCCGGCGGCCGCCCCCGTCAGGGTGAAGATGATGCCGGGGATGCACGCTTTGAGCCGCACCTTCCCTTTTTTTATGTAGTTCCAGGAAGCGGAGAGAGTGCCGAAACTGCCCTGGAGCTTGTTGGTGCCCAGTGCGATCTGCGGGGGCAGCCCCAGTGTCAGCAGCACCGGCAGCGCCACCAGCCCGCCGCCTCCGGCGATTGAATCGATAAACCCCGCCCCTGCACCGGTCAGGAACAGCATCACAACTGTCCCGGATGTCATTGCCATATGCCTGTGTCCTGTTATCCAGGCCGTCTGTTTCCTGGATGGTTGTTGACCTTTCCACCATAGATACACACTCGCTGCGGCAAAGTACAGGATTTTTCTTTGCTTCTACATTCCCGCACGGCCACTTGCCCGTGAAGTAAGGCATATTCCTGGCGCCAAGACAGGTTGTCCCGCAAAGAAGATAGGCCGGCTTGATGCCCGATCGGATTTTTGTCGGGGGTATGCAGTAGAAAGTCAATGACCACTCTCTTTTGGTGAAATTGATACGGGGATTGCCTATATCAATATCGGCTGTTGTATGATAAAAAAGCGCATGTTGAAGAATGTGAAGCTTGCCGACCGGATCGATCCCGCCGGTATTGAAAAAGAGGGTCTTACCCGGGGACGTCGGCTTCCGGAGAAAAGGAAGGAACGTTATGCCATCGAAAGTGGCACTTGTCAGATGTGAATCGTATGAATACACCGCTGTCCGGGAAGCCGTCGGAAAAGGGTTGTCACTTATAGGCGGCGTGTCCCGTTTTGTCTCGGGCGGTGAAAAAATCCTGTTAAAGCCCAATCTTCTTGCCGGGGAAGCGCCGGAAAAATGTGTTACAACAAATCCGTCCGTTTTCAGGGCGATCGCGGAAATATTGATGGAAAAAGGCATCATTGTCACCTACGGGGACTCCCCTGCCACCGGGAAAATGCACAAGGCCGCCGGAAAAGCCGGATTGGCGGAAATTGCAGATGAACTGGGCATCGAGGCGGCGGATTTCCGGAACGGGACGGACCATTTTTTTGACAAGGGGCTTATGAACAGGAAATTCACGATTGCCAGGGCCGTATCGGAAAGTGACGGGATGATCAGCCTGCCGAAGCTGAAAACCCACGGCCTGGAAAAGTTTACCGGCTGCATCAAGAACCAGTTCGGCTGCATTCCGGGGATGCGCAAGGGGGAATTCCATTTGAAGCTGCCGGATGCCGAGGCGTTCGCCAAAATGCTCGTGGATCTCAATCACCTTGTGGCGCCGCGGCTCTACATTATGGACGGCATATGCGGCATGGAGGGTAACGGTCCAAGGGGCGGCACTCCCCGCCGGATGAACATGCTGCTTTTCTCCGGCGATCCGGTGGCCCTGGATGCCACTGTCTGCCGGCTGATAAACCTGACGCCTGAACATGTCCCCACCACAAGATACGGCATGCTGGCGGGCATGGGTACGTATCTCGAGGAGGAGATCGCGGTGGTCGGCGATGATATGGAACGTTTTTATGCCGGCGATTTCGAGATCGACCGGAAGCCGCTGAAATCCTTTGAACCGCGGTTTTTCTCGCACTTCCTGAACAGGCGGCTCGTGGCAAAACCGTTTATCGAAGCGGAAAAATGCGTCCGGTGCGGCGAGTGTGTCGCCATCTGCCCGGCCCGACCGCGGGCGTTGTTTTTCAGGGAAAACGAAAAATCGGGTGTGCCGGTATATGATTACGACCACTGTATCCGGTGTTTCTGCTGCCAGGAGATATGTCCGCAAAGCGCGATATACCTCAAAACGCCGCTTTTGAGAAAGCTGATCGGCTTTTTTTGAAAGTGTTTAAACCGAAAAAATTTGCCACCTGATACGTTATATGTCACACTTCAATTCTCGGACGGGGACTTCCCGAATATGGATTATGAAGATTACCCTGATCAGGAGGCGCATATGAAAAAAAAGGCGATTTTTGTAACGGTTATTATGGCAGGCATTGTTTTCATGGGGGGCTCCGCCGGTTTCCCGGGCGGGGTGCCGGACGCCGGAAAAGCGGCAGAAAGCGCCAATGCGTTCGGTTTTGACCTGTATCATGACATCAGCCAGGGAAAGGGGAACGTGTTCTTTTCCCCCTACAGTGTGTTTACCGCCCTGGCCATGACCTGTGAAGGGGCGAAAGGCACCACGGCCCGACAGATGGAGGATGTGCTGCACCTGCCCGAAGACCGGGAGACCTTGCGGACCGGCCTGGCGGATATCCGCGGCAGGCTTCACAGGGATACGGATGCGTATGAACTGCACACGGCCAACGCTTTATGGGTCGAAAAGGAATATCCGTTTGTGGATGCGTATTTCCGGGTGATCGAAGCATACTATGACGGCAGTGCCACGCCGCTTGACTTCAGAACCGGCTGGCAGAATGCCCGGAAGACCATTAACCGCTGGGTGGAAAAGAAAACCCGTGACCGCATAAAGGATCTCATTCCCTCCGGTGCCCTGAGCGCCATGACACGGCTGGTTCTCACCAATGCCGTATACTTCAAAGCAAAGTGGGCGCTGCAGTTTGACCCGGCCGGAACAAGGGAGGGAAAATTCACCCTGCAGTCCGGAAAGAAAGTGGACACACCGATGATGCACCGGACGGGATCTTACCGGTACGGGGAGACAGAGACCTGTCAAATGCTGGAAATGGATTATCGCGGAAATGATCTTTCCATGCTGATACTGCTGCCCCGGGAGGATAAGCTGGAAGAGACGGAGCGGCTCCTGGAGAACGAGGTCCTGACCGAACGGATCGCGGATATGCAGCAGGAAAAAGTCAAAGTGTCCCTGCCCAAATTCACCCTAGAAACAAAGTATTTTCTGTCCAAAACCCTCCGGGAAATGGGGATGACCGAGGCGTTTCAATCCGGCGAAGCCGATTTTACCGGCATAAGCCCCACCGATGAACTGTATATCGATGCGGTGATTCACCAGGCATTTGTGGAGGTGGCCGAGTACGGCACCGAAGCCGCCGCTGCAACGGCAGTGGTGGTCGTGGCCAAGTCGGCGCCGGCAAAGGAACGGCCCCGGATTTTCAATGCCGACCACCCGTTTATCTTTATGATCCGGGAAAAGACCACCGGTCATATCCTGTTTATGGGCCGGGTCATGCATCCCGGCGGGTAAAGGCTCACTTTTCAATAATACGCATTGATCGGTTGTTTTTCAAACCGTCGGGATGCTGCCTCCTGTCCCCGGTGCCAACCGTGAATGATTGGTTGTTTTATTGAAACACTAGCGTGTTTCGCCCTTCCGGCCTCTGTGCCGGGACGCCAAGCCCCCCGATTTGCGGGTGGTCGTTGACTGAATCGGTCAGGTCATTCTGAAGCGTATCGGGTATCGGATTGGTGATAAAAGGTTGTTGCGGACCCGTAGGGATATGTCCCGGATGTTATTAAGATCCGGCAGCGTCTTCAAGGAGTTATCCTGATATCGGTTACGTTCTGGAACCGGTTCACCATGACATAGTTTGTCACGGATATTTTTACCAGTTCGGTCGTGGGCGCTGCGGCAAATTCCGCGAGGTGGGGATGCTGCTGAAGGTGGTGTGCGAGCCGGTCTTCGCGTCCCGATCGGGACACGGGGGCGGCCGCACCCAGAGCCGTGACTGCTGTGGCCGCGTAGAAATCCTCGGCCCGGTTGCGGCTGTTGTTTACCAGCAGGGCCACCCGGGGGTTTGCCGAAAGGTTGTCATATTTCCGGGTGCTGCGGGGGGTCAGAAACAGGATGCTGTCCAGTTCCGGTAAGGCGGTAAATGCCACCAGACTGGCGTAAGGCTGTCCGTCTTTCTCGGTGGACAGCACGCCGAGCGCCTCACTTTCAAAAAGGGACCGGATTTGTTCGAGCGCAATTTTTTCGTCAAATGCCATGGGATTTGTGCCCCTTCTCATGAACGATCTGTTTTGCCGATACGTTTCACTGAAACAGAATGGCGCATGATTCAAATGTCTCTTTCCGGTTTCAGGCGGGCAGCCAGATACATTTTGATGATCATATTCATATAATGAAACAATAACAGAAGATAGAATAGAAAAGCGGCTTTTGTCAACCCGAATATGATCGTATGTGAAAATTGATATCGGGAATGCCTCTGATAGCAGAACTGTTCCGGTACAGTCGTTCTCATCATTTGCCGCCGCCCCCCCGCCCCGTATCGGCATGCCGCCGGTACGGGTTTGGATATTGAGCTGGTTTATGATATGATGGATCAAATTGAACTGAACCCGTTGCTCGAGGTGAAAGATGGAAACCTGGTTTGCCCCTCCGGAGAGGGCGGAGACTGATGAACTTACTGATGAAATCCGAATCGTGAGCGAAAATCCGGTCGTATCCGGTCTGCTGCATTCGGTGGGCGGCCTGCTGGCGGTACTGGATGGGTATCGGCAGATTGTCGCCTTCAATGACAACTTCCTGAAGATGCTGGGCATAGATGACCCGGCGCAGGTACTGGGGCTGCGGCCCGGCGAAGCCCTGCAGTGCATCCATGCGGCAGATGAACCGGGGGGATGCGGTACGACCCGGTTCTGTTCCACCTGCGGGGCCGCCGTATCCATCGTGACAAGCCTGGGGCAGGACCGGCCGGTGGAGCGGATCTGTGCGCTTTCCGCTCACCGGGACGGCAGGCAGGTGGACATATCGCTCCTGGTGAGATCGCACCCGATTACCGTGGCGGGGAAACGGTTTCTGCTTATTTTCCTTCAGGATATTACCGGGCAGCAGCGTATGGCCGCGCTTGAAAGAACGTTTTTCCATGACATCAACAACATGCTGAGCATGCTGGTCCAGTCGAGCGAACTGCTTGTACAGTCGTATCCATCGGAACTCGCCGATATCGTCTACAAAACCTCCCTGCGGCTGATCAGGGAAGTGGGGATGCAGCACGCCATTGCCAGAAGTGAAATCAGCACCTACAAGCCCAGCTGGTACCGGTACGATGCCGCTGAGATCATGGCGGATCTCGAAGCTTTTTTTGCCAACCACCCGGCCGCCCGCGGGAAACATGTCGTGTTTCCGGATGATTATCCAGCCGTTTCGCTCAAGACAGATATTTCTCTTCTTTTGCGGGTTCTGATCAACATGACAATAAACGCCCTGGAGGCCACCCCGGAGAACGGGTCGGTAAAGGTCTGGGTTGACGCACAAGACAGTGGTCTCTCTTTTTATGTCTGGAACAGCGCCGTTATCCCCGATGAGGTGTGCTGCAGGATTTTCCAGCGCAACTTCAGTACAAAGGAGCAGGACGGGCGCGGATTCGGCACCTACTCCATGAAGCTTTTCGGGGAGCAGATTCTCGGCGGAAACGTCGGATTCAACACGTCGGCGGAGACCGGTACGGTTTTCAGATTTTACCACCCCACGGGACAGGCACCTGAAAATGATAAGTGATAAGAGATGAAGAAGCCGGATATGGGTATGGGGGCCAAAAGCGGTATTAAAAGCGTACCGTCCGGAGATGAATTTTATACTTGCCCCACATGCGGGTATACGGACGGCTTCCATGTGTCGTTCAGGATGACGGGACCCTCTGAGGGACAGATAATCCTTATATGCCCCTCCTGTCATGACCGGTTTGATAACGGGTGGTATGTGACCCTGGGGAAAAAGGGTTAGGCGTTTTTTGCCGCTTTCAAAGCCTTTTTGTAGTCCGGTTCTTCACCGATCTCGGGCACCTGCTGGGTGTATACCACGGTGCCTGATGCGTCCATGACCACGACCGCCCGGGATAACAGCCCTTTCAACGGACCGTCCACCATACGGACACCGTAGCTGTCACCGAAAGTGCGGTCTCGCAGCTCGGACACCGTTTCCACCCTGTCGATCCCTTCAGCCCCGCAGAACCGTTTGTGGGCAAAGGGAAGGTCCATGGAGACGCACAGTATCGCGGTGTTGTCAAGTGATGCCGCCTCGGCATTGAACTTTCTCACCGACATGGCGCACACGTCGGTATCAATACTCGGGAAGATGTTCAGCACCATCTTTTTCCCTTTATAATCCGCCAGCGAAACGTCAGTGAGATCGGTTCGGGTAAGTGTGAAATCAGGCGCGTTGCCGCCTGTTTCCGGAAGCGTTCCGCTCGTGTTGACCGGATTTCCTTTAAGCGCTATTTCTGTCATGATTGGTTGTTTTCAAACCGGGGGCTATGCCCCCGGTTACAACCGTCAACGAT
>CAYZHB010000074.1:0-2983 GCA_964478245.1 uncultured Desulfobacterales bacterium
ACGCCCAGCGGCCCGGCCCCGCCACCGGCCTTGCCACCCGCACCGCCCAGGCAGACCTGCTCTTTGCCGTCAATGCCTCCCAGGATGAATTCCCCCGGTTTGTCTTCGCCCCGGGAACCGTCCTTGACGTGTTCAATAAAGTCAAGAAAGCGTTCATGCTTTCCGAAAAATACCAGGTGCCCGCCATTGTTCTGATGGATCAGTACATCACCGATTCAGCCATGACAGAGCCTGACACGTTTTCCATCGGAAATGAGCACGAGACCTTCCTGGCGGAAGAGACAGACTTGTATCACGACCAAACGTACCTGAGATACAGTCACACCGACTCGGGCATTTCCCCCAGGCACCTTCCGTGCCGGTCAGGGTTGCTTGTCAGGGCCACAGGCAACGAACACACCCCGGAGGGACTTTCAAGCGAAGATCCGGACAACCGCAACGATATGGTTGAAAAGCGGCTGAAAAAAATGGATCCCATGGCGGAGGAGATGGCCATGCCGTCCGTTTTCTGCGAGGAGAGCACATTTTTTCTCACCGGGTGGGGATCTTCAAAAGGCAGCATCATGGAGGCCTGTCTCTATTTGCGGGAGCAGGGAAAGGATGTGGGATGGATTATTTTTGAAGAGATCTGGCCATTGGATACCCGCAAACTGAAGACGGTGCTCAGGAACAAAAAACTGATCATGGTGGAAGGCAATGCCACCTGCCAGCTCGGCACACTGATCCGGCAGCTGACAGGTATCGATTACACCGCCTCGGTGCTGAAATACGACGGCCGGCCTCTCTATCCCGGGTACATAACGCAAAAAGTCGAAGACATCATCGGATAACGGCAAAAACACAAAGGATTCGCATATGGCACACCCCCCGTTTGACATCGACAATGAAAACCAGTGGTGTCCCGGATGCGGTAATTTCGGGATACTGGACGCCATGAAAAAAGCCTTTGCCGGGCTTGCTCTCGAACCCAGGGATCTCTTGATCATCTCCGGGATCGGCCAGGCCGGCAAAACCCCGAACTTTATCGCCTGCAACATGCTCCACGGACTTCACGGCCGGACGCTTGCGCTTGCCACAGGGGCCAAAATCGCCAATCATGACCTCAATATCGTGGTGAATACCGGGGACGGGGACTGTTACGGAGAAGGCGGCAACCACTTTCTGTCCGCGATCCGCCGGAACATCGACGTCACCCTGCTCGTCCACAACAACCAGGTCTACGGGTTGACCAAGGGACAGGCCTCTCCCACGTCGGTTGCGGGCATGAAAACGAAAATCCAGCAACAGGGCACCGTCCACACCCCGTTCGACCCCATCCGGACAGCACTTGCCGCCGGCGCGGGTTTCGTGGCCAGGGGATTTTCCGGGAATCCGGAGCAGCTGGCCGCCCTCATAAAAGAGGCCATGCAGCACAAAGGGTTTTCACTGGTGGACATTTATCAGCCGTGTGTTTCCTTCAACCGGCTCAACACCGCCAAATGGTACAAGGACCGTATATATGACCTGAAAGAGACCGGCCATGACAGCGCCGATTATGAAAAGGCGCTCAAAGCGGCACATGCAGGTGAAGATCATCTTCCGACCGGTGTTTTCTACAAAACCGGCGGCACCCCTTTCCACGAAAGACTGGCGGTTCTGAAAAAAAAACCGCTTTTAGAGCAGCCGTTTGACAAGACCGAAATAAATAAAATCATAGCGGAAAACAAGGCATGAAAGGAGGCGCTCCATGACCCGGTGGTACTGTTCCGTCTGCCACACCACCTCACAAAGCGATGAAATGCCGCTGGTGTGTGAGAACTGCGGCTCTGACAGCCGGATGATAATGGACACGGCCGAGATTCCCGAAACACTCGAACAGGTCAGAGACAGCGCCAGGAAAAAACTGAAAAAGATCTGTGCGGTCTACCCTTTCTGTGACGGGGGGGATGACAGGATATGCCAGCGACAGACATACGGCAGCCCCATCGGCATCGGCGGTATCGGCCAGGGTCTGTCTTTCAGGGCGAACTGCGACGCACTCGAGGGGATCCGGTTCAATATGAGTGTGGTGGGGGATCATTTCGAGCCCGATGCAAAATGTACTTTCCTGGGGATACCGCTCGCGTTTCCCGTTCTGCCCTCCTCCACGGCAGGCGCCGGGAACTACAACGATGCCCTGGATGAAACCGCTTTCTGCATTTCGGTCCTCAGGGGGGCAGAGGAAGCCGGCACCATCGGGCTCAGGGGGGAGACCTGGTTTTATACGCTGCAGAACAATCCCACCCTGAATGCCATGGCCGCGTGCAGCGGATACGGCATTCCCGTTTTCAAGCCGCGCTCCCAGGACAGTCTGAAAACGCTCATTGAAAAAGCGGAAGCGCTCCAATGCAGAGCGGTTGGGATCGATCTGGACGGCTGCGGCTCCTCTTTAATGAAAAAGCACAATCAGCCGGTTTTCAAAAAGAGCGTGAAAGATATTGAAGAACTTGTGACGTTTACAAAGCTGCCGTTTATCACGAAAGGAATCATGCAGCCGGAAGAAGCGGCCAAATGTGCGGATGCCGGCGCCGCCGTCATCGGCGTCTCCAACCACGGCGGACGTGTTCTCGATGCCACACCCGGGGTGGCCGAAGTGCTGCCGGCAATACGGGAGCGACTTGGCACCGGCATCACTATCACGGCGGACGGGGGCGTCCGGACCGGATACGATGTGCTGAAGCTTCTGGCGCTCGGTGCGGATGCGGTCCTTCTCGGAAGGGACATTATCCGGGCGGCCGTGGGAGCGGGAACCCTGGGCGTCCGGCTTCACCTGGCGCATATCCGGGACACCCTTGAAAAAGCCATGTTCATGACAGGTGTCGAACGCCTGTCTGACAGGGTCGATCCCGGTATTCTGTACAAACATGCCGGTTAAAAGGCTATGTTTCGTGGAGAGAGGCCAGCGCCGCGACTTTTGATGCGATCGCGTCCCGGATCTCCCGGAATTTTTCTTCGGTCTGTTTTT
>CAYZHB010000074.1:2993-14579 GCA_964478245.1 uncultured Desulfobacterales bacterium
GCGCCGTCAGGCGCGCGATGATCGCGGTCTGTTCTTCGGTCTGTTTTTCCGGCGATTCTGTTTTGAGGGTGATAATATCCCGGCAGGCGATGTCCGCAGCCGATGCGGCCGCCTTTTCCCCGAGGCAGACCACCACGTCGAAATGCCGCTCTTTTACTGCGGCAAGTGACAAAGGGGTGCGGTACTTGAGATCGATCTGCTTCTCGGCCATAACCGCCACCGTTTCCGGATATATGTCGGATGCCGGATCAACGCCGGCGGTCAGCACGTCGAAACCGCCCTTGCCCTGAAGCGTGAAAAAGGCGGCCGCCATCTGACTTCGGCAGGCATCCCTTTCCGATACAAACAGAATCGTCTTCCTGTCCAGAAACGGGGTGACAATCTCTTTGACCATTTCCGCAATTTCCGGTCCGGCCGTCTCATGGGCGGCGATATCCCCCGGCTTTTCGATGTGCCGGTAGACCAGCGACCCGCCGTAAGATGCCGACAGGGCGTCAAAAAAAATCCGGGCGGTGAGTTCGAGCCCTTCAAAAAGCCTTTTTCCGCCCGATGCCCCGCAGGCCAGCAACACGCCCTTCCGGCTCCCGGCTTTGGGGTCCGTCAGGCCGAGCTTGTATTTCCGCCCCCAGAACATTTGGCAGCGGTCGATCAGCGCCTTGATCTGTGCCGGCATTGCGTAGAAAAAGACCGGAGAGGCCACCACGATGATGTCGGCTTTCTTGATAAGCGGGTACACGCGCCGGTCCATATCATCCGATAAGGGACAGTACCCTTTCCGCTCGCAAACCGTCAGCTCCCGGCACGGTTTGATATCGAGCTTGTGCGGCAGCAGAATCTCGGTTTCCGCGCCGTATTTTTCCGCCTCTTTCATGAAAAGGGACATCAGATCATTCGAATTGCCCTTTTTCCGCGGGCTTCCCATCAGGCCCAGCGCGAACATAAAGGCCCCCTTTCTTTTTCTTTGTCCGTTGATCGCCAGTATTCTGAAAATTCATATAGCCGTTAGCAATCAGCCGTTAGCCAGTTAGCCGTTAGCCGTTAGCCAGTTAGCAGTCAGCAGTCAGCCGTTAGCGATCAGAACCTGCAGCTAACAGCTTGCCGCTCACACTTTCCTCATTGTCATGATACACCGGAATCGGATCTCCCGGTCCTGAAAAAGGCCGTATCAATAATCCACGGTGTAGCGCATGGAAAGATGTCCGTTGTCAATGTTGACGGAATTGATCAGGGTCAGTTTCACGTCCGTGTCTTCACTGAACATGGACAATCCCTCACCAAAGATGCGCGGCACCACGGTCACCTCTATTTCATCTATCAGACGGTGCTTTAAAAACACCGAGTTCACCTGAGCCCCGCCGATCAGGACCGCTGTTTTGAACCCCTCCGCTTCAAGCCCTTCCAGTAGAGTGTCCGGCGGATCCTGGGTAAAAACGAGATCCCGGTCCGCCGATTCCCTGGTTTTATCCCGGGTCATGACAATATTTTTTCTTCCCGGCAGCGGTCTGCCGATGGTATCAAACGTGTTGGCGCCCATAATAACGACGCCGGCCGCCTTGGTCAGCTTCACAAACATGCGCTTGTCCTGTCTGCCTGTCCAGTCCACCAGGTGGGCCGCATCCCTTC
Source organism: uncultured Desulfobacterales bacterium (assembly GCA_964478245.1). GTDB lineage: Bacteria > Desulfobacterota > Desulfobacteria > Desulfobacterales > Desulfobacteraceae > CAYZHB01. The sequence goes on from CAYZHB010000074.1 coordinate 4,617, forward strand.
CGATCTTCCCATCCAGCGTGATCGCCATCAATAGTGTTGTCTTCATAAATTGGCTTCTCTAATGTCAACAGATCCTGTACAAAAATTGTTCTAACCGGCTGCAGCTGCTCACTCTTTGGGCCACTGATCCTGTTTGTCTTCCACAAAGAAAAAAAGCCGGTCCTTGACAAGCTCTTTTCTGGACACCGGGCATTTCAGGGTCACTTTATGCGGCGTCAGTCCGATCACCTCCCAGTCGCCTTCAATCGGAGAATCTTCAATTCGTATTTTCTGTCCCTCAATCAGCGGGCAGGCTTTAAACAGTGTAACCGTCTGTGTCATAAAAAACACTCCCTACGTCACTGGCAGGCAAACCGCCAATCGGCCGATCTTTTTCTGCTTGCCGGTTCCGCCCGCCATTATACAATTGTAAAAATTCGCTCAGTTTAGTATAATAGTATGCAAATAGCAAACCAGGAGAAAAAAATGAATTCCGAAGAAATTTTGACAACCGCGCTTGCATATGAAAAAAAGATCCGCGATCTTTATCTCGATGCGGTCGACACCATTGATGATGAGCGGGGCAAATCGTTTTTCAAAGCCCTTGCCGATGACGAACAGTCCCATGTCGATTTCCTCACGGACAATTTCGAACGCCTTAAAAAAAGCGAGGGAATCGATTGGGACAGACTCCGGTCACCGCTTCCCGACCGGCAGGCTCTGGAAAAGAAAATTGAAAAGATGAAAGACAAGATTCCCGAGCGGATGCTGGGAGATTTCAAAACAGTGCTTTCAAGCGCGCTTCAGCTTGAAATCGAAACAAGCGCCTACTACAGGGACGCGTGCGAAAAAACCCAAGGGGAAATCAAATCGGTACTGGAAAAGTTTCTCGAGATTGAGCAGAACCATGTGGATCTGGTTCAGTTTGAGCTGGATCTGGCTGCCGGCAGCGGGCACTGGCTCAACTTCATGGAAATCGACATGGAATACTGAAAGGGCACGGCTTCTCATGACACAAAAGGCAATTCAGGACTGTTATCCTGAAGACTTCAGCTACTGTTACGGCTGCGGGCGGCTCAATGCGGACGGACTTCAGATAAAAAGCTACTGGGACGGCACGGAGAGCGTGGCCCGGTACCGGCCGGCGGATTGTCAGATCGCCTTTCCCGGGTATGTCTACGGCGGCCTGATTGCCTCGCTGATCGACTGTCACTGCATCGGCACCGCGGCCGCAGCCGTCTGCCGGGAACAGGGCCTTTTAATGGATACCGACGCGGCCCCCCGGTATGTCACGGGCTCCCTGAAAGTGGATTACCTCGCGCCGACGCCGATGGGGATGGAACTGGAAATCCGCGCCCGGCCCGTGGAAATAAAGGATAAAAAGGTGACGGTCGAGGCAGAGGTTGCCGCTGACGGCAGGGTGTGCGCCACCGGCCGTGTCGTGGCCGTCCGGATGCCGGAAGGCATGTTGGACCGGTAATCCCGGCATCCCGGATTTGATAACAACCACTGCAGAACACGCCGGGAAAGACAAAGCCGTGCGCCCTGGAAAAGGCGTCACGGCTTTAAGGGGGAGGCGTTACTCTTTGGAAAAATCCTCTTTTTCCGCCCCGCATACAGGGCAGGTCCAGTCATCCGGCAGATCCGCAAAAGGTGTTCCCGGATCGATACCGTTATCCGGATCCCCTTCGGCCGGATCATACACATAACCGCAAAGATCACATACATATTTGTCCATAATCAACTCTCCTTTTCAATTGGGTTTACAGATTACACAATTTATCAGTAAGCTTCTTCCAGATCAAGGTCTTTGTCTTCCACCGGTTCCTTGAACAGGGTGTACGCCCAGATCTGGTAAACGATCACGATGGGAATGAAAATCAGTACCACCCCCAGCATTATTTTCAGCGTCAGCGGGCTCGAGGAGGCATTGAACGCGGTTAAAGTCGCCGCTTTATCCATGCTGGACGGAAACAGGGCGGGAAAGAGCCCGACAATCCCGAAAAAAGTGCACCCCACTATGGTGAGCGCAGAGGAAAACCATGCCCTGCCCCACATTTGCCGGTTAAGATGGTATCTGACGGCAAAAAGAGCCGCCACCGTCACGACAATCACCACAAACAGCACGGGGTTTTCAAAGTAGTTCCGGTACAGGTCGGTGGCAAAGTATGAGGCGACAAGGAACACCACGGCAACCGGCAGCAGTACCAGCCAGATTTTGCGGGCGGCCGCGGCCGATCTGTTTTGAAGATCACCGCTCGTCCGGATATTGAGCCAGTTGGCACCGTGCAGCATGAACAGCAGGACAAAGAGGGCACCGCCCAGCAGGCCGTACGGATTGAGCAGTTTCAGCGTATTGCCGTGATAGATGCCTGATGTATCAAAAGGGATTCCCTGAAAAATATTGGCAAACGCCACACCGAAAAGAAGCGCCGGAAAGAAACTGCCCGCAAAGATGGCCGTGTCCCATAATCTTTTCCAGCTTTGACTTCCCACCTTTCCCCTGAATTCAAACGAGACCCCTCTGAAAATCAGTGCAAACAGGATCAGCATCAGCGGCGTGTACAGGGCGTAAAACATGGTGGCATATACCAGCGGGAACGCGGCAAAGGTCACCCCGCCCGCCGTGATAAGCCAGACTTCGTTGCCGTCCCAGAGCGGCCCCACCGAATTGATCATGACCCGCCTGTCACGTTCGGATTTTCCCAGGAAAGGATACAGCGTGCCGACGCCGAAATCGAACCCGTCCGTCATGAAAAAGACTGCCCATAAAAGTCCCCACAGATAAAACCAGATGGATTGAAGTATCATCGTAAAACTCCTTAATAGGTTAGGTGGTTGAACTGCCTTCTTCAGGCCCCTGTTTTGCAAATTTGGCAATCAGGTAAAACGCCAGCACACCCAGGAAACCGTACACCGCTATAAAACCGACAAGGGAGACGAACACCTGGGAAGCCGCAACAGGCGATCCCGCCTGGGACGTCCGCAGGAGGCCGTACACTATCCACGGCTGTCTTCCCACTTCCGTAACCACCCATCCCATCTCCATGGCAATGTACGGAAGCGGGATGGCAAACAGCATTACCCTGAGATAGCGCGGACTCTCCATGAGTTTGTTCCGCCGGAACCATCCGTAAACCGTCAGCAGGATCAGAAGTGTCCCGATGCCCACCATTGTCCGGAACCCCACAAAAGTGGGCAGCACGGGCGGCCGTTCATCTTTCGGGATATCCCGCAGCCCGGTTACCTCGGCGTTGAAGTCGTGAAACCCAAGGAAACTCAGAATGCCGGGAATGGACCCGATCTCCACGATATTCTTCTCGGCATCTTGATCCGGCAGGGCAAACAGGACGATCGGTGCATGGGTCTGCGTTTCCCAGTGGGCCTCCATGGCGGCAAGCTTGGCGGGCTGATTCCGGGCGACGTTTGTGCCGTGGAGGTCGCCCACAACAGCCGTTGCTATGGACGAGACCAGACCGATCATAAGGGCGATCCTGAACGATTTATGAAAAACCTCGATATGCTGCTTTTTCAGCAGATGGTAAGCGGATATCCCCATGATGAAAAAGGCGGCCAGCAGGAGGGCCGCCGGCAGCACATGGAGAATCTCGAGTATGCCGTGGTAATTGAACAGCACGGCGAAAAAATCGGTCAGTTCCGCCCGGCCGTTCCGGATCGTATACCCGACCGGATTCTGCATGAATCCGTTTGCCGTGAGAATCCAGACAGCCGAGAGGTTCCCCGCCGCAGCCACGAGCCACATAACCGTGGCATGGGCCTTGGCGGACAGTTTTTTCCAGCCGAATATCCAGATACCGATAAACGTGGACTCGAGAAAAAATGCCACCGAAGCCTCTATTGCCAGCAGGGAACCGAACACGTCCCCTACATAGGCGGAATAGACAGACCAGTTGGTGCCGAATTGAAACTCGAGGGTGATACCGGTGACAACTCCCAGGGCAAAATTGATCAGAAACAGCTTGCCCCAGAATTTTGTCATCCTGAGATAGGTTTCGTCCTTTGTCCGGACATACTTGGTCTCCATGTAGGCAATGACAATGGAAAGACCGAGGGTTAACGGAACAAAAAGAAAATGGAACATGGTGGCTGCCGCAAACTGCAGTCTCGAAAGAAAAACCGGGTCCATAAACGCCTCCAGCGAATAATGTTAAAAATCTGCATTGAAGCTCGCCGACTCGGGCCGAACAGCCGGCACCATAACGTCATCAAGTGAGCTGTTCAACCCGTCTTCAAGCCGTTCAAACCGGAATCCAGCAATTAATATGCCATCATTTATGCCATCATTTTATTGGTTGTTTTCAAACCGGGGGCTTTTCTCCCTTTACAAGCGTCACCGATTGAAACACCCGCGTGTTTCGTGCTTCCGGCCGCTAACCGGAACGCCAAGGCACCCCCTCTGCGGGTGGCAGTTGACTTGAGACTGTTTTGTTTCTGTTGAACCGGCACTTTGAAACACATGGGTATCATAGGGGCTATTCCCAGGTGATACAGTCTCTGGGACAGTTGCTGACCGCCTCCCGGATCTTTTCATCCGCATAGTCGGTCAAGGGCAGCACCTCCACAAACCCGGCGCTGTTGATCTGAAAGGCATGGGGGGCGAGATCCGTGCACACTTCACAAAGGATACAGCAGTCAAGTTCAACAACAGGGGGTTGAAAAGAGGAAAAATACGTCATGGGCTGTCATTCCCCATATTCATCGTCGGCTTCCTGCCACCAGCCCTTGTTCATATGGACCTGTTTCTCTTTCTGCGCCAGATTCAAAATCCGGTAACCGGCATCGATCAGGATGCCGTAGAGAACTCCGCATCCGGGATCCTCTCTCTCCAGATCGCCGTCATGGGCCAGCTCGATCATCTGATGGGCCAGCTTGATTGTGCGTGCGACATTTCTGTCGCATGGCTTTTTAAACATAAACAGGGAACTCGCTTCAGAGTTTACAGTTTCAAAACATTCAGACCTATCCGCTGTTTTATTATTCAATAAATATGCCATATGCAGCGACGGCTGATTAGTTGTTTTCAAACCGGGGGCTATGCCCCCGGTTACAACCGTCAACGATTGAAACACTTGCGTGTTTTTGTTTTCCGGCCTATGGCCGGAACGCCAAGCCACCCGCTTTGCGGGTAGTCGTTGACTGAAAACAAAGTTGAGCGGTTTAATAAAGAAACAAAAGAGGGGGGGCACGGTTAAAAAAACAAGGCCACAGGCACCGCGAAGCCTTTCGGGTTGACAATTGCCACTTTGTGGCATATGTTTGACCAGTAATGTTTCATGCCAGTGACAGCCAAACGTTTTTAAACCCGTGACACGACATCAAAAGGGATAAGACGCGATGACCGATCCATCAGACAAAAAAAACACCTGCCGGGCGGAAAGGGAAACCGCTTCAGTATACCGCCGGGAACTTCCCGGCGCCATCGAGGCCATCCTGGCATCCCTTCAGGATGAGCGCTGCTTTGCCCATGTCGGGGATGAGCCGATCCATTTTTCCACTTCGGTGAAGGAGATGATCGAAAAGTTCAGGGAAGTCCTTTTTCCGGGCTATTTTTCAAAAGAAAAGATCGATACGGCCAACCTTTACTACACCATTGGCCAGACCGTGTCCCAGCTCTACGACATCCTCTCGGAACAGATTATCCATGTGCTGAGTCATGACTGTCTCCGGTACGGGAAAGCATGCGCCGCATGTGAAAACACCGGTCATGACACGGCACTGAACGTGATAAAACAGATTCCAATGCTCCGGCAGTCCCTGTCAGAGGATGTCCGGGGCGCTTTTGAAGGGGATCCGGCCGCCAAAAGTCATGATGAAATCATCTTTTCATACCCGGGCATATACGCGATCACGGTGTACCGGATCGCCCACATCCTCTTCAACATCGGAGTGCCCCAGCTGCCGCGCATCATGGCCGAACACGCCCACAGCCTGACCGGCATCGACATCCATCCGGGCGCCCGGATCGGGGAACATTTTGTTATCGATCACGGAACCGGCGTGGTAATCGGGGAAACCAGCGTGATCGGCAGCAACGTCCGGATTTACCAGAACGTCACCATCGGGGCCCTGTCGCTGCCCCCTGATGCCGGAGAAAAGCTCAGGGGCGCCAAACGGCATCCCACGATTGAAGATGATGTGATCATCTATTCCGGTGCGACAATTCTGGGAGGGGACACCACCATCGGGAAAGGATCGGTCATTGGCGGGAACGTCTGGCTCACGGAGTCCATCCCGCCGGAAACGAAAGTGTTTATGGAAACACCGCGCCTTATCTACAAATACCAGGAAAACCAGAAGGAAACCCGCCATGAACCGCAGAAGTGATATCACGGAAACTATCGGCAAAACGCCGCTGGTGGCGATAAAATCGGCCGGCAGGGAAACAGGGGCGCGAGTCTTCGGCAAGCTCGAATTTTTCAATCCCCTCTCCAGTGTCAAGGACAGAATCGGCAATGCCATGATCGAACACGCCTTACAGGCCGGGCAGATTGACAAAAACACCCCCATTGTCGAACCGACCAGCGGCAACACCGGCATTGCCCTCGCCTTTGCCGCAAGGGTAAAGGGATTGAAGCTGATACTGACCATGCCGGACACCATGAGCCTGGAGCGGCGGCAGCTTTTAAAGCACCTCGGGGCCGAACTGGTCCTGACAGAAGGATCGCGGGGCATGAAAGGGGCCGTGGAAATGGCGGAAAAAATCGTGCAGGAGCGGGACAATGCCTGGATGCCGGACCAGTTTTCCAATCCGGCCAATCCCCAGGCCCACCGGGAAACCACTGCAGAGGAGATCTGGGCGGATACCGGTGGAAAAATCGATTTCTTTGTTGCCGGCGTGGGAACGGGCGGTACCATTACCGGGGTATCAGAAGTGCTCAAGAAAAGGAACCCCGGGCTGAAAAGCATCGCCGTCGAACCGGCTGCCTCCCCGGTACTGTCGGGAGGAGCACCCGGCCCCCACAGAATTCAGGGTATCGGGGCGGGATTCGTCCCGGGAAACCTGAATTTGGATATTGTTGACGAGGTCATACAGGTGACGGACGATCAGGCCCTGAAAGGGGCGAAAGCGCTTGCCGGCAGGGAAGGCATCCTTTGCGGGATATCGTCCGGGGCGAACTTTTATGCGGCGGATACAGTTGCATCACGCCCGGAAAACCGCGGCAAAACCATCGTGTTTATTGTGTGCGACACCGGAGAACGATACCTGAGCACCGACCTGTTCAGCGACTGACTAAATGAAACCAGACCTTCGCGTTTTCCTCGCACCAAAACAAAATTGCGCTTCATTCAAAGATCTCAAGATAATTTAAACCACTTTTCCGTCTTTCCAGAAGGGCGACATCTGTCTCAATTTATGAATCACCGGCACAAGACAGGTGACGATATGGTCCATTTCCTCTCGGGTGTTGTAGTGGGAGAGGGAGAACCGGATCGAGCCGTGGGCCGATTTGAAAGGGACGTTCATGGCCATGAGCACATGGGAGGGATCAAGAGAGCCGGATGTGCAGGCCGACCCGGATGAGGCGCAGATCCCCTCCCGGTCCAGCATCAGGAGGATGGATTCGCCTTCAACCGCATCAAACCCGATGGAAAGCGTGTTGGGCAGCCGGTTTTCAATATCGCCGTTCACCGAACTCGCCGGTATCTTTTCCAGCAGCTCGGCCTGAAGATGGTCCCTGAGTTCCCTGACCCGGGTATCCATGGTTTCCAGATGCGTTTCGGCCAATTGACAGGCTTTTCCCAGCCCTATGATGGACGCCGTGTTTTCGGTGCCGCCCCGCCGTCCGCTCTCCTGGTGCCCCCCGACGATCAGGGGGGTGAACTTGACGCCCTTTTTCACATAAAGGGCGCCGACACCTTTAGGGGCGTGGATCTTGTGCCCTGAAAGCGACAGCATATCCACGCCGCTCCTTTTGACATCCACGCCGATTTTCCCCACGGCCTGGACCGCATCCGTATGGAAAAAAATCCCCTTTCCCGCCGCTTTTTCAGCCACCTCCCGTACGGGGAAGATCACACCGGTCTCATTGTTCGCCCACATCAGCGACACCAGGGCCGTGTCAGCGGACATGCTGTCGTACAGCATATCGAGGTCCAGGCGGCCTTTGCCGTCCACCGGCACGAATATCACCTCGTACTTACCGCTCTTCTGGAGCTGCTGAAACAGGTTGTACACGGCCGGATGCTCCACGCTGGAAGTGATGATCCGTTTCCGGTCGGGGAAGGCGTTCAGGGCCGAATAGACCGCCGTGTTGTCACTTTCCGTGCCGCAGCCCGTAAAGACGATTTCTTCCGGATCGGCATTTATCAGGGCGGCCACACGGGCTCGCGCCTCTTTCAGTTTCCTGTGGACATGATCGCCGAACGAATGCATGGAAGAGGGATTGCCGTAAAATTTCCCGAAAAAGGGTGTCATCTCTTCGATCACTTCATCCGCCACCCGGGTCGTGGCATTGTTGTCCGTGTACACCACCGTCATTTTGTCATCCATTTCCATGGAACCCCATCACCCCTCTGCTTTAACGGTTTCGATGATCTCATCGATCCTGTCGACACACTGGCCGCACCCGCCGCCGGCCTTCAGATAATTCGTGACATCCTCAACCGTCTCCAGATCGTTTGTCTTTACCGCTTCAATGATTTCAAGATCGGTCACTTCAAAACATTCACACACCATCTCACCGGGTTTTTCCTGGATCTGGACCCCTTTATAGTCGGCAATGGCCTTTTTCAGGGCCGACTTGCCCATGACGGAACAGTGCATTTTCTCTTTGGGCAGTCCGTCCAGGTAATCCGAAATATCTTCATTGGTGATTTGAGAGGCCTCATCCAGGGTTTTGCCCTTGATCATCTCGGTCAGGGCCGAGGAAGAGGCAACGGCGCTGGCACAGCCGAATGTCATAAAGGAGGCCTCTGTTATTCTCTCATTCTCATCCACTTTCATAAACAGCTTCAACGCATCCCCGCAGTTCAGTGAACCGGTCTCGCCCACGGCGTTGGCGTCCGCAAGTTCCCCGACATTCCGCGGATTCATGAAATGATCCTTTACTTTGTCCGAATAATCCCACATGGTGTTTCTCCTTTGTCAAAAATAGGCAACTTGACTTCCGCCTCTCATAAAATATACCACAATGAAGTACAATGTCAACCTGGCGAGACCCGGCATAGAAAGCACCCCGTCACCTGCCTGGCGAGAATTGACCCGTTAGAACGAATTTACCCTGCCCGCCATTGGGACCCTGTGGGAACAGGCGGTCCGACACCTGCCGGCTCGATATCCGGCACCCAAAAAAACATTTGACAACGGGTGCCTTTTTCATTTATATCCTTGTGTTTGTTGAAAAAAGACCATTTTAAAAAAACTGTCCGCTATACGGATGGTCGTTGACTTTTGGAAAGCGGCCGCTTTCGTGCCGCCAACTGCAAGGAGCTGTTTTATGCATATGCAAAATCTGTACAGAGAAATCATGAAAATAAACATGACGGATGACAACGAGCACAAGGCATCCGCCGCCCGGGCTTTTTCTGAAAAGCTCAACTTCATGGAAATGCCGGAATATTTCAACTGGGCCGAAGAGATATTTGAAGGGCTTCACGCAAAAGAAAGAGGTGATCACGAGGCCCTTATCTGGACGGACATTGACACAGGCGATGTCAGAAAATTCACCTACGCCGAATTTGTTGCCCGGGGAAACCAGTGCCTGAATGCCGTCCGCGGCGCCGGCATTGAGAAAGGGGACAACATGTACCTGATGGTGCCGATTGTCCCGGAAACATGGTTCGCGAGTTTTGCCTGCGTCAAAGGCGGGCTTGTGGCCGTGCCCACGGCCACCACCATGACCCTGCGGGAACTTCAGTTCCGGTTCGAATCGTATCCGCCCGACGCTGTCATCTGCGACGAGAAGTACACGGATTTAATGGATGAGGCCCTGTCGGTGACAGACGTCACCCCGAAAATCAAAA
>CAYZHB010000075.1:0-14503 GCA_964478245.1 uncultured Desulfobacterales bacterium
CGGGCAAGTCTGTCCTCAGACAGCCTGCGGTTCTTAACGCCCTGCAGACGGAAAATTTTTTCCCCCTCACGTCCTGAACGTTCAGTCGCGCCCGCCGGCTACCGGCCTGCAGGAGGGACTCGGGAAGAGGCACATGCATACATTTCAGTTTCCCCCTTTTGCGGGAGGTCAGTCAATGACGGAAAAGCGGCGAGTTCCGGTCTGTCTGCCTTTTGGAAAGCCATTGTGGCCCCGTTTGTACCAGATTCTTAACGAAGCGGCGCGTCAAACCGCAACCTGTCTGAGGACCCACCGGACCGGAGTTGTTGCGGTTTGGCAGAGCGAGTTTAGAATCTGTCAAACGGCGCCACCGGCTGACAAAAGGCGGGCGGACCGGCCCCTCAACCCGTCCGCTTAGTTGTCGTTGACTGACTCACCGGTTAACACCGTTTAATAACAGCAGGGCGGCAGGCAGATCGGAACGGGTTTCAGGAAAAATTTCCAATACTACCGGTCTCAATCGCTGCATGCTGTCCGTAAACTTTGACATTTATGCCGTTTATGAATATAGTATCGCAAATAGTATCGCAAGGAATCTGCCGGGATGGGCCCGGCAGCCGTTGAGACGGGGATTACAGTGCGTATATGGATTTGCCGGAATACAGAATCGGTTCGGGGTACGATGTGCACCGGCTTGCCGCGGGCAGGGAACTTGTCCTCGGCGGGGTGACGATCCCTTTTGAAAAAGGGCTTCACGGCCACTCCGATGCGGATGTACTCGTTCATTCGATCTGCGACGCCATCCTGGGAGCGGCCGGTCTCGGGGACCTCGGGGAGTGGTTTCCGGATACGGATCCCGATTACAGGGGCATTTCAAGTATCCGGCTTCTGGAAAACTGCTGCGCCCGGCTGGATCGCCAGGGATGCCGGGTGGCCAATATCGATGCCACGGTCGTGGCCGAGAAGCCGAAAATCGCCCCTTACCGGCAACAGATGGAAGAGCGGATCGCCGTGGCGGTGCGGCTGGCCCCGGAACAGGTCAATGTAAAGGGGACCACGACCGAAGGCCTCGGATTCGAGGGAAGAGGCGAGGGCATTTCGGCCCGGGCGGTTGTGTTAATCCGGAAACAAAAAATGGATCAGGGAAGATAACAAACGGATTAGGAAAGAGAAAAATGAGTTTGAAGGTGTACAATACGCTGGGGGGCGAAAAGGAGACGTTCGTCCCGCTGAACGACGGGAAAGTCAATATGTACGTGTGCGGCCCCACGGTTTATGACACAAGCCACATCGGGCATGCCAGGTCGGTGGTGGTGTTTGACATGGTGTACCGGTGGCTTTTGCATCTCGGGTACGCGGTCTGTTATGTACGGAACTTTACCGACGTGGACGACAAGATCATTAACAAGTCCCGGGAAACCGGCGAAGACTGCCAGACCATAACGGAAAAATACATAAAAGAGTTCCATGACGAGATGGATGCCCTGAGCGTGCTCCGGCCCGACATTGAACCCAGGGCCACCGATCATATCCGCCATATTATCGCATTTATCGAGAAACTGATCGAAAAGGGCAGCGCGTATCATGTGGAGGGCGGGGATGTCTATTTTGCCGTGGACGCCTGCGAAGGGTACGGCAAGCTGTCCGGCCGCAACATCGCGGATATGAAAGCCGGATCGCGCGTGGCCGTAAACGAGAACAAACGCAATCCCATGGATTTTACCCTGTGGAAACCGGTCAAGGAGGGGGAACCCGCCTGGGACAGTCCCTGGGGAAAGGGCCGGCCGGGCTGGCATATCGAATGTTCGGCCATGAGTTACGAGTACCTGGACATGCCGTTTGATATCCACGGCGGGGGCAAGGACCTGATCTTCCCCCACCACGAGAACGAGATCGCCCAGTCCGAGACCGCCCACAGCAGGCGGTACGTAAAGTACTGGATGCACAACGGGTTCGTGGACATCAACCACGAGAAGATGTCCAAGTCACTGGGCAACTTTACCATGATAAAAGAGGTGCTGGACAAGTATCCGGCCGAGGCCATCCGGTTTTTCCTGCTGTCCAAGCATTACCGCAGCCCCATTGACTACAGTGAAGACTCCATGAAAGAGGTATCCGCCGGACTGGACCGGGTCTACACCTTTCTCGAGCGGGCGGAGAACGAAGGGATCAAGGACCGCCAGGAGGCGGAAGCGGGCGAACTCTGGAGCGATTTCGCCGAGGCCATGAACGACGACTTCAACTCGGCCAGGGGACTTGCCGCGGTGTTTGATGCGGTCAAGCAGGGCAACAGGATACTGGACGAAAAAGAGGGGACCCAACTGTCACCGGAAGGCCGTTCAAAGCTTCAGACCCTCTACAGTGATCTCAAGCGGATGGGGGGTATCCTGGGCATCTTTCTCCTCGCGCCGGAGGACTACTTCCGGGAGAAAAAAGCCAAGGTGCTGGACGCCCGGAAGATGGATACCGAAGAGATCGACCGGCTGGTGGCGGAGAGAACCGAGGCCAGAAAGAACAGGGATTTTGCAAAGGCGGACGAGATACGGGACCGCCTCAGGGAGATGAACATTACCCTGGAAGACGGGCCCGACGGGACGGTCTGGCGGGCGGAATAGCCTGTTGCCGGCGCTTTCATTGACGGTTGTGATCGGAGGGGGCATCATCGCATCCCCCCGGTTTGGAAACAACCAATCCGGGCCGCCTGATGCGCAGAGGTGACGTTGTTTTACATCACCTGCCCGCCTGCTGCTGTTTGAGGATTTTCCCCCAGGTGTCCCGCAGCGTGGCGGTCCTGTTGAAAACAGGCCGGTTCTCCTCGGCCGTTTCCGGGTCCAGGCAGAAGTAGCCGAGTCTCTCGAACTGGAACGGCTCCCCGATGCGCGCCTCAGCCAGGTTGTTTTCGAGCCGGCAGTTGTCTAGCACCCGGAGGGAATCGGGATTGATGTTGTCGAGGAAATTCCTTCCCCCTTCTTCGGGATTGGCCGTCTGAAAGAGCCGGTCATACAGTTTCACCCGGGCACGGATGCAGTCGGCCGCATCCACCCAGTGAAGGGTGCCCTTGACTTTCCGGCCGTCCGGGGCGGCTCCCCCCTTTGTCTGCGGGTCATAGGTGCAGATCAGCTTTTCGATCTCCCCGTTTTCATCCCTGAGAACCTGCCGGCAGGTGATGAAATAGGCGAACCGCAGCCGCACCTCTCTTCCGGGAGCGAGCCGGAAAAACTTTTTCACCGGCGCTTCCATGAAATCGTCCCGTTCAATCCAGATCCGCCTGGAGAAGGAGATTTCCCTCGTGTCCATTTCGGGTTTCTGGGGATGGTTCAGCGCCGTGAGCATTTCGGTTTCCCCCTCGGGATAGTTTTCTATCTCCACCGGCAGGGGATTTAATACGCCCATCCGCCGGGGCGCCCGCTCGTTGAGATCCTCGCGGACCGCATGTTCGAGAAGCCCGTAGTCGATACGGCTCTCCTTCTTGCTGATGCCCACTTTCCGGCAGAACGACTTGACAGCCTCCGGTGTAAAGCCCCGCCGTCTCATTCCTTCCAGGGTGGGCATCCGCGGGTCGTTCCATCCGCTTACGTGGCCCTCTTCCACCAGTTTTCGAAGTTTCCGTTTGCTCAGCACGGTGAAGTTGATGTTCATCCGGGCGAACTCGATCTGCTGGGGATGGCACGCGGTGCCCGCCTGATCCAGTATCCAGTCGTACAGTGGCCGGTGATCTTCGAACTCCAGGGTGCACAGCGAGTGGGTGATGCCCTCGATGGCATCCGACAGGCAGTGGGTAAAGTCGTACATGGGATATATCGGCCACTTGTCCTTTGTCATGGGATGGGGCATCTTTTTGACCCGGTAGAGCACCGGGTCCCGCATATTGATGTTGGGGGAGGCCATGTCGATCTTGGCCCGCAGGACATGCGCGCCCTCGTTGAATTCCCCCGCTCTCATCCGCCTGAAAAGGTCCAGGTTTTCCTCCACGGAGCGGTTCCTGTAAGGACTCTCCCGGCCCGGTTCGGTGAGCGTCCCCCGGTATTCCCGTATTTCGTCGCCCGACAGGCTGCAGACGTAGGCGTCCCCTGATTGGATCAGTTGTTCGGCGTAGTCGTACAGCCGGTCAAAGTAATTGGAGGCGAACAGGGGCGCACCGCCGTAGTCAAACCCGAGCCATTCGACATTGGAGATGATCGAGTCGATATATTTCTGTTCCTCCTTTGCCGGGTCGGAATCGTCGAACCTCAGATTGCAGGTGCCGCCGAACGTTTCCGCCATGTCGAAATTGAGGCACATGGACTTGGCGTGGCCGATGTGAAGATAACCGTTCGGTTCCGGCGGAAACCGGGTTTTCACTTTTCCGTCGTTTTTGTTGCTGTCGATGTCATTTTGGATGATGGACTCGATAAAGTGGCCTTTGCTGCTGTTTTCTTCCATTGGGTCCTCGGCATTTTTACAATCACTGTATAATTTTTAATAGAATTGCGGTATAATAATTACCACAAAAACCGTCAATAAAAAAACAGATTAATACCAGATTTTATCACAGATGGGTATATTTAAATTAGAATCGCAGTTTTCGCCGACCGGGGATCAGCCCAAAGCCATCGAATTCCTCACGGCCGGCATCATGGAAAACCGTCCGCACCAGGTACTGCTGGGGGTGACCGGGTCGGGCAAGACCTTTACCATGGCCAACGTCATAGAGAACGCGGGCAGGCCCACGCTGGTGATCGCGCCCAACAAGACCCTTGCCGCCCAGCTCTACAACGAGTTCAGGAGCCTTTTCCCCCGCAGCCGCGTGGAGTATTTTGTCAGCTACTATGACTACTACCAGCCCGAGGCGTACATTCCTTCCTCCGACACCTATATCCAGAAGGATGCCGCCATCAACGAGATGATCGACCGGATGCGCCATTCCGCGACCCGGGCGGTGCTGTCCAGAAGAGACGTGATCGTGGTGGCCAGTGTGTCCTGTATTTACGGTCTCGGCGCCCCCGAGGACTATCTCGGGCTCAGGGTGAGCCTGAAACAGGACATGGAGGTCGCCAGGGACCTGCTTTTGAGACGGCTGGTGGATATCCAGTACACCCGGAACGATCTTGATTTTCACCGGGGCACCTTCCGGGTGCGGGGGGACCGGGTGGAAATTTTTCCGGTGTACGAGGAGGAGATTGCCCTGCGGATCGATTTTTTCGGCGACACCGTTGAAGGACTGTACGAGATCGATCCTTTGAAAGGGAATGTGGTCAACCGGATCGAGGAGACCGCGGTATTCCCCGCCTCCCACTATGTAACGGCGCAGCAGACGCGGAAACAGGCGGTGGAAGCGATAAAACAGGAACTCAAAGAGCGGCTCGATTTCCTGACTGCCGAGGGACGCCTTTTGGAGGCACAGCGTCTCGAAGAGAGAACCGAGTACGATCTCGAGATGATCAACGAACTGGGGTACTGCAACGGCATCGAAAATTATTCCCGGCACATTACGGGCAGACGGGCCGGAGAACCGCCGCCGACTCTTTTTGACTATTTCGGGGAGGATTTTCTTTTGTTTTTCGATGAAAGCCATATTTCCGTGCCCCAGCTGTCGGCCATGTACAAGGCGGACAGATCCCGCAAGGCCTCCCTGATAGAGCACGGGTTCAGGCTGCCGTCCGCCGCGGACAACCGGCCGCTCACCTTTGACGAGTTCACCGTCAAGACCGGCCCGGTGGTGTACGTGTCCGCGACCCCGGCGGATTACGAAATCGCAAAGGCGGACGACCGGGTGGTGGAACAGATTGCAAGGCCCACCGGCCTGCTGGACCCGGAGGTGGAGATCCGGGACGCCCGGGCCCAGGTGGATGATCTGTACAAGGAGATCATGAAACGGGTGGACGCCGGGGAAAGGGTCCTTGTCACGACCCTCACCAAGCGGATGGCCGAGGACCTGACCGACTATTACGCCGATCTCGATGTCAAGGTGAAATACCTGCATTCGGATATCGGCACGGTGGAACGGATCGATATTATCCAGGACCTGCGGCGTGGCATATTTGACGTGCTCATCGGCATCAACCTGCTCCGGGAGGGGCTCGATATCCCGGAAGTGTCCCTGGTGGCCATTCTGGATGCGGACAAGGAGGGGTTTCTGCGGTCCTACCGGTCCTTTATCCAGACGTTCGGCCGCGCCGCCCGGAACGTGTACGGCAAGGTGATCATGTATGCCGAAAAACAGACCGCCTCCATGAAGGCCGCCATTGAAGAAACGGACAGGCGGCGGAGGATTCAGAGGGCCGGAAACGAAGAGAACGGCATCATCCCGGCCACCATCGAGAAGGAGATCCGGCTGTTCGACTACACCATGGAAAAAGAGATATACACCCACGATGACACCGTGGCCGAAGAGATCCCGGACTATGGCGCCGAAGGCGACGATCTGGACCGTATCATAAAGGCGCTCGAGAATGACATGAAAAAGGCGTCCGATGCGCTCGAGTTTGAAAAGGCGGCCGAGCTGCGGGATAAAATAAAGGAACTTAACAAACTGAACGGGATCTGAGCCGGACCGCATGAGAGAACACCTCACGGAAAAGTACCGCCTGGCACCGGACAAGCCCGGCGTCTACCTGATGAAGGACAAAAACGGGACCGTCATTTACGTGGGCAAGGCCGCGAACATCAAAAAGCGCCTGGCCGCCTATTTTGTCAGTGACAGGCACGATCTCAAAACCGCGGTGCTGTTGAAAAAGGTGCACGATTTTGATACCGTGGTCACCTCTTCCGATCACGAGGCGTACATTCTGGAGTCCAACCTGATAAAGGAGCATGCGCCCCGATACAACGTCATCCTCAAGGACGGCAAGAACTACCCTTACCTCCGGATCAACACACGGGAACCGTATCCGGCCATCCGGGTGGTGCGGCGGATAAAAAACGACGGGGCGCTCTACTTCGGGCCGTACTCTTCAACCTACAGCGTGCGGCAGACGCTCAAACAGATCCACCGGATATTCCGGCTTCGGAAATGTACCAACAACCAGTTCAAAAACCGGTCGAGACCGTGCCTCAATTACCAGATAAAGGCGTGCTTCGGGCCGTGCTGCAACGACGTGACCCGGGAGGAATACCGAAAGGTGGTCCGGGATGTTTCCCTGTTTTTAAAGGGCCGGGCCAAAAAGGTTAAGGAGCGGCTCGAAGCGGAAATGAAACAGCACGCGGAAAACCGGGATTTTGAAAAAGCCGTCGAGGTGAGAGACACGCTTTTTGCTGTCCGGCGGACGCTGGAAAAGCAGTACGTGGTCAGCCCCGACCTTGCCGACCGGGACGTGATCGCCTGCGCGGGGGACGATGCCTCAGCCGTGGTCACGGTGCTCAATGTCCGGTCGGGGTATCTCGTGGATACGGCCCACTTTGAATTCGACCTCGAAAAGAACACCCCTGCCGAGGTGATGGAGGCCTTTGTGACCCAGTACTACGAAAAGGTCCTTTTTATTCCGGCCGAGATCCTGATCGCCCGGCCCCTGGAGAATGCCGAAGCCGCAGAGCACGTGTTCTCCGAAAGGAAGGGCAGGCGGGTGAACATCCGTGTCCCCCGGCGGGGGGACAAGAAAAAGCTTGTGGACATGGGGCTTGCCAACGCCGGCCAGAAGCTGGAGAAGATCGCCGCCCGGCAGGCGGAGACGGTGCAGATTCTGTCGGAGCTCAAGGAGTTTCTCCGGATGGGGGCGATGCCCGGCCGGATCGAGTGTTTTGACAACTCCCATATTGGCGGCAGCCATCCGGTCTCGTCCATGGTGGTTTTCCAGGACGCCGCTCCGGACCGGGACGCCTACCGGAAATACATCCTCCGTGACACCGGCCCCGGCGACGATTACGCCGGCATGAAGGAAGTGCTCACTAGACGGTACAGGCGGGACGAGATGCCGTTTCCGGACCTGCTGCTGGTGGACGGCGGTAAAGGGCAGCTTTCCATGGCCATGGCGGTTCTCGCCGAACTCGGTATTTCCGGCGCCTTTACCGTGGCGGGCATCGCCAAGAAAGACGCGGATAAAGGAGAGACGCAGGACAAGATATACATCCCGGGCCGGTCCAATCCCCTCAACCCGGCCAAAGCCCCGAAAGGCCTGAAACTGCTCGAGCGGGTCCGCAACGAAGCCCACCGCACCGCCGTGGCCTTCCAGAGAAAACGGCACGACAAAGCAGCCGGCGCTTCCGCACTCGACGAGGTTCCCCACATCGGCCAGAAGAGAAAACAGATCCTGCTGACGTACTACAAAAGCGTGGACAACATCAGAAACGCATCCAGAGCCGAGCTTGCCGCCCTGCCGGGAATGAACGCAAAAGCGGCCGAGAGCCTGGCCGAGTGGCAGAAGTCACAGGGATAGATCCGTAAAAACCGGTCTTCAGTTAAAAAATCTGCCAGCTCTTTATGCTGGTGCCCTTTTCATCATAGTCATCTTGGAAAAATAAGCCCGAATATGATATGAAAAACAGCGACTGTTTTGGAAATCTAACGGCACTAAAACTGGCCGCTTAAGCAGATCGATCGTCTGATAAGTGTAGTGCAGGGGTTTTGGAGAGGACTAAGCAATCCGGGGATAATATAAAAATCTTGACAAGGTATCAATTGATACTATAATAATGGACAGGCCGTCAAAAAAAGAGCTGTTTAACAAAATTCGGGAGGCTAAAGCGGCAATCGCCGGTGATCGGATTCAAATCGTGGAAGCGGAGGTTATTGCGGCAGATGCTATTGAGCTGGGTTATGATATTGAAAGTGACCTGAAAGAGATTCTCCAGCATCTGTTGGAAACGCTTTCGCCTGAAGACTATAGAGGATCCCGGCCCCCGGACAGATCTTATGAAAGAAAAATTCAAGGATTGGATCTTTTTGCGTTTGTTGTTGGGATTTCTTGTTTCGACTACCCTGTTTATATCAAATTTGCTCTGACCCAGGATACATTTTGGCTGGTTTCCCTGCACAGGGATAGGCCGCACGAGGAGGGAATATGACCGAAAGACAATGTCCAAAAGGGCACGGCACCATGGAAAGAAAGACTGCTGTAAAGTCGGTTGTTTTTCGTGGTGTAACATTGGAAGTGCCGGTCACCGGCAATGTCTGCCGGGAGTGTGGGTTCAGGTCCAGTGACGTATCGGATGCCGGCGCCGTGCAGAAGGAAATAGCCGAAGCGTATCGAGAGAAAACCGGCCTGTTGACCGGTAAAGCCATAAGAAGTGCACGGAAGTCAAAGGGATTGACCCAGCAAACGCTGGCTGATCGCATGGGGGTGGGGGTTGCCAGTATTAAACGGTGGGAAAAGGCCGATGTTCAGAGCCAGTCAATGGACAAGTTACTGCGGACCTGCCTGAAAGATGACAGTCATTCGGATGCATATAACGGCAACCGGTCTCTTTCACTGCCGCGGGTAAAATTGGTGATTAAACATTTTGAGCAGATTTTACACAGGCGATTGATGAAAAAGACGGATAAATTTCTGTTTGTGGCCAAGTATCTCTGGTATGCGGATATGCTGGCCTATGTCAGACTTGGCCGCAGCATGACCGGCGCTGTTTATGCCGCGATCCCCTACGGCCCCCAGCTGAATAATTATCGTGACTTGATTGACGACATTAGGAAATCAGATGAATCTGCCGCCGAACCACTCACTGTTGAAGAAAGAAATATTATAAAAAAGATTGCCGATAAATTTCCGGAAGATCGGATGATTTACGATGCCGCCCACAGAGAACGAATCTGGCAGGAAACGCCAACAGGGCGAACGATTTTTTATACGGCCGCCTCTAAGCTAACCGAGATCTGAAACCGCAGACAGGGATTTTTCAAAAGCGGCCGAAAGTCTGGCCGCGTGGCAGAAGGCACAGGGGTAGATCAGTAAAAACAGGCCTTCTCGGCCGCACCGGTATCAGTACTCCTTTACAGCACCCGGCTCCCCGTTACCGCAGTAAAGCTCCATGTACTCTTTAAACGCGTCTTTATAGCGGGTTTTAAATCCCCGGATAAAATCCTTGTGTTTTTCCGGGCCGAACTGTTCAAGGTGCCGGTCGAGGTTTCTCATGTGCTCCGTGGTAACCGGGTAGTCCTGACACCCGGCGTCGATGGCGTCCTGCTTGGCCGTTTTTTCGGCCAGGTTTTTCCCGTTTACGTACGCCTCGCGGTTTTCTACCGGATCGGGCCGGTAGGCGGTACAGCCCGCCACAAAAAGCGCCGTCAAAAGAACCACTGTATAGATTGCATATCGTTTCATGTCACATTCTCCGTTTTGTTGCCTTGTTTTTCTTTTTTCAACACACCCTAAAGTATAAGCATGAATCATTCCAGGTCATCATTTGAGTGAAAAATAAATCTGTCGCAAATTTTCTGTTACCTGGCAAACAAGTGGATTCTGCCTTGTCTGCGCCTCAGAGGTGCCGGAAAATCTTGTTTGCAGAGAATGTGTCCCCGCATTATCTCCGGCCCGGCAAAATGGCAGGGGGCTATGCCGCTGTAAAACGGCCGATCTTCTCCACGGCCTGCCGCGCCGCCGGCAGATACCGGGCAAAGTACTGGAACACGTGGAACATCTCGTCCCATACCTCGACTTCGACTTCAACGCCGCTTTCCCGTGCATTCCGGGCGAGGAGAAGCGCATCATCCAGAAGAATTTCATTTTCCCCGACGTGGATCAGAACGGGGCACAGGCCGTCAAAATCGGCATTTATCGGAGAGACCAGTGGATCGGAAAGGTCCCCCTCCGTATAGAGACGGGCGGATTCATCCAGCATGGTCGGGGTCAGCATGGGGTCTTTTCCCCTGTTGACATGAATCGAGGGATTTTTGTTTTCAAGGTCGACCCACGGGGACAGAAAAACGGCCCTCTGGGGCAGCGGCAGTTTCCCCCGCCCGAGTTTTACCAGCAGGGAAAGCGCCAGCCCCCCGCCTGCCGAATCCCCTCCGACAACCACCTGTCCGGGGTTGGTGCCGCGGTTCAGAAGCCCCTTATACGCGGCCAGGGCGTCATTCAGGGCGGCCGGAAACGGATGTTCCGGCACCAGCCGGTAGTCCACAGTGAAAAGCCTCGCACATGACGCTTTGGCGATCCGGGAGGCCAGGTCCCGGTGGGTGCGGATGGAGCCGGCAATAAATCCCCCGCCGTGCAGATAGAGGATCGTCTTCCCTGAAGAGAGGTCCGGCGGCGTTATCCAGGCACCCTTTATGCCGTCCGTGTCAATCGGCTCAAACCCCACTTGTTTATCCGGCCGGAACGCTTTCGCGCTCTTTTCAAGGAACGCCCGGTATCGTTTGATGCCCTCTTGGTCAAAGGCCTCCTGGGGTTTTATGTGCTTCAGTATGGCCGATATAATATATGAACTCATACCGCTTTTTTACTATTGCCTGGCTCACATATTTTGCTGGAGAACCACAAGCGAAACATATCCTTGACCTTTACCGTTTTAAAAGCGGGGGGTTAGTTTTCCTGCCGCTCCAGGCGGTGCAATTCGTCCGCCACCTCCTGTAATTTGTCTATGGCTTCTTCAAGGCCTTTGCGGACGGCCCCGAGTCCTTCAGCCTCCGGCCTGCGCGCCTGCATATCCTTTTCGTATTTTTCAAGCTCGTGGTCTTCTTCAACAGGCGGGGCCACCGTGGGCTTTTCCCCGACCAGCGCGTCCACGGCATCCTCAAGGGAGGGGTGCATGACAACCTTGCTGCTGTCAGCCAGGATGATCCGTCTCAATTCCGGGAACTCAAGGGCCTCGGGCTTAAGGAATACCGGCTCGGCATAAAGAAGGCTTGAGCCCAGGGGAATGACAAGGATATCACCGCGCATGACCTCCGAGCCCACCTGTCCCCAGAGGGTGAACTGCTCGGAGATCACCGCGTCATTGTCTATGCGGGCCTCAACCTGCCTGGGTCCGTCCACGTGGCGGCCGGAAGGAAAGCGGTAAAGGAGTTTCTCTCCGTAGTTTTCACCGTCCATCCTGGCGGCCATCCATCCCACCAGGTTGTGGCGCTTGTCCGGGGTAAAGGGCTGGATAAGAATAAACTCCTCTTTTTCTTCCCCCGGCAGCCTGGCCATGATGTAATACGGCCTGAGGGTGTCCACATTTCCGAACGCCGAAGCGTGCTGGGGCACGGACCACTGGTCCTCTTTGTTGTAAAATACGACCGGGTCTGTCATGTGATACTGAAGCAGCATCCGGCTCTGCACATTAAAGATGTCCATGGGATAGCGTACATGATCCTGCAGAAAGGCCGGCATTTCGTCTGCCGGCTTGAAAAGCGCCGGAAATATCTCCATGTAGGTTTGGATAATGGGGCAGGACTCGTCAAAAACATAGTAGTCCATGGTCCCGTTATACATGTCAACGACAACCTTGACACTGTTGCGGATGTAGTTGAATCCTTCCTGCCATGCGGTTGAATAGGGATATTTGTTCGTTGTCGTATAGGCATCCTGTATAAAAAACTGCCGGCCGTCCGCAACCACGGTATAGGCCTCCCGGTCCCGCTTGAGAAAAGGGGTAATGGTTTCAAAGCGTTCAGGGACGGTTCTTCTGTACTGGATGCGGCTTTCCGGGTTGATTTCACCGGAAATCAAAATATTGAGATCCTTAAACTGCCACGCATACAGCAGTCTTCTGAAAAAGGAGCTGACCTCGACACCCCCCTTGCCGGCGTAATGGGTATAGACCGGTCCGTCTTTCCCGGGGTAGTTGAACTCTTTCATGTCGCTGTTGACAATGGTAAACGGAAGGCTTTTTAAGCCGTAGTAAATCTCAGGGCGTGCAAGCGCGATTTTTCCTTTGGGCGGCAGGTCCCGCAGATAGAAATTCGGGCGCCCGCCTTCGGCCACCTCTGTGACCGGGCTCATGGCAACCCCGTAACCATGGGTGAACTGAAGATGCCGGTTTACCCATCGCTGGGCCTCTGAAGGCAGCTTTTCCGAGGACAGCTCTCTTGTGGAGAGCATGACCTGGCGAAGTTCCCCGTCCAGCATATACCTGTCCGTCTGGACGCTTAAAAAATCGTAATACAGCCTGAAAAACTGGATCTGGTTGTAGCTTTGCAGAAGCGGTTTTTCATCCCAGAACCGCAGGTTGTTTATTGTTCCCTGGTTTTTCTCCACGGTATCGGCCTGAACCTCCCCGAGTGCGGGATGGTCCTTTCTCACCATGTTTTCCAGTCCATAGGCTTTTCTTGTGTGCGTTATATTTTCCGCAATATAATCTCTTTCCCTGGCCAGCTCGCTCGGCTCCACCTGAAGTCTCTGGACCAGGGCCGGCAGCACAACTGTGCCAAGAAGGCTTAAGACCAGCCACGTGCCGATGCCGATGTATATCATACGGTATCCGTTAAAGCGCACGGCTGCAAGGAGGGCTCCTGCACAGGCGATTGCGATAAATGCAAGTAAGGTTCGGGCCGGCAGCGCCACATGAGCATCCGTGTAGCTTACCCCGAAAACCGCGCCGGTTCTGGAAAAAAGAAGATCGTATCGCCCAAGCCAGTGTCCCGCGGCGATCATCAGGAAGACAAGGGCACCCAGGACCAGCAAATGGGTTTTTACCCTGCCTTCAAAAGAAAAAGGCGCTCCCCTGAGACCGGCGGATATGTAATAGAACCCCCCGGTAAAAACCAGGATGGCCACCAGTACAACCATAAGCCAGGCGCGGATAAAATTGAGAACCGGCAGGGTGAACACATAAAATGAAAGATCGCGTTTAAATACAGGATCAACTTCGTTAAAAGCGATCCCGTTGAAAAAGCGCAAAAAGCTCTCCCACTGGGCCGAAGGCATCATTGCCAGCATAATCCCGCCAATCAGGATGGCGAGCATGCCCGCCCAAAGCAGCAGGCTTCGTGCAGACTGGTATCGCTGCGCGGTCAGGGGGCCCCCGGAGTGCCATTCGTGCTGACCGGTGTGCCTGAAGGCGGCATAAAAATTTGGAACGGCCAGGGCTGCAAATGCCAGGAAGGCCAGCAGAAAAAGCCATATTTGAGTGGTTACCCGCACAAACAGAACCTGCTCGTGGCCAAGGCCTGAAAACCAGAGCCAGTCCGTGTAAAACATCCGTGCCCAGTTAAGCCCCATAAGAACAGCCAGAACGATTAATGCCAGGAATAAAAGCCTGACATACCACGCCAGCCGCCCGAAATCCAAATCCTCAAGCTGAAAAGGTTGTGACGGCCGGCCCCCGAAACCGCCGGCTGCATTGGAATTTGTCATCAGAATGCTCCCGTTTATTTTTTTTTGCCAAGAGAGTTGTTTGGTTTAAGGTTCTTGTTCAGGATGGCAGGAAGCAGACTTCCGGCCCGCCGTTCAACGATTCAATGCAATTTTTCACTTTTTTCCGGCCTTGTGCGTTGGATAGCCATCCCAGATCAGAAATACAGGGCCTTGGTTGTCATGCAAGCGCTTTGCTAAAACGGGATAGTAGGATAGAAAGACGTTTATTGTCAAGGAAAGATGAAAAATTCTTGACGCCCCGCAGAACCATGCAATATGTGAAATGCGGCCCTGTGCCCGGCCGGCTGTCATTGTCGCAAAGATCCAAATGACGT
>CAYZHB010000076.1:0-14457 GCA_964478245.1 uncultured Desulfobacterales bacterium
TAGCTGTTAGCTGTTAGCTGTTAGCTGTTAGCTGTTAGCTGTTAGCTGTTAGCTGACGGTTGACGGTTGACTTTTCATACTTCCAACCTTTGTTGTACCGGCGCAGGGTATATATGTCAAAGCGGCGCGGCCCGGATCAAATCAGCGTATATTTTAGGGATGCCGCTCTCTTTTATTTTCTCGGCAGCCGTTTTGTTGTCATACGGTACATACCGCGGCGCCACGCGGTTTGTGCCTGAATCCCATATAACATACTTGGCGCTCGGTTCTCCGTCACGCGGCTGCCCCACGCTTCCGGTATTGATAATATACCTGCTGTTTTTGTCAAGGGCAATCCCCTTTTCATCCAGCGGCATTGCTTCAACCGTTCCGCCCTTATACCTGTATCCCCTCATAAAATGCGTATGGCCGACAAAAGAGAGGCGTTCAGGGATGCTCTCCAAGGCCTCTGCAATATCCGCATCCGGTGTGTAGGTGACATAAACGGTCTGGGAAGCGGGGGGAAAGCCGTGAACAAAGCGGGCGCCGTGCCGCACCATATACTTGTCAAACGTGCCGATAAAAGACGCAGACTTTTCCGAGAGCATGTCCCTGTTTATCTCAAACGCTTTTCTGGCATACCGGTTAAAAGAAAAAAGGCTTTTCGCATCAAGAAGTGCCAGTTCATGATTCCCGAGTACCGACGGGATTTTCTCCCGGCAGACAAGCTGCATGACCGCCTCGGGATCCGCTCCGTATCCGATGTTGTCCCCCAGAGAAACAATCTCATCCGCGGCCGCAACTTCAATATCTTCAAGTACGGCTTCAAACGCTTCGAGGTTACTGTGTATATCGGAAATAACCGCGATTCTCATTTTCCCTGCCCTCTCCCCCGGCCTGCCAGTGATTCAATTTCCTCTCTTTTGAAACTGTAAACCGAATTGCAGTGATGACACCTGGTTTCCACGGGAAAATCGGAAGCTCCCAGGATATCCGAGATCTCGTCTGCCGGGAGCCGGGATATGTAGGTCATCATTCTGTCCCTGCTGCAGCGGCAGAAAAATTCCACGCGCAGGTTCTTTAAAAACCGGGGCCTGAGTTTTCCGAACGCATCTGAAACGAGCTGCTGCGGTGTTTCGCCCAGGGCAAATCTGCCGCCCAGCGACCGGATGCCGCCCATGATATCCTCTGCATGGGCGAGCGCATTTTCCGGGGCCCCGGGCATCGCCTGAAGAAAAATACCGCCTGCACCGCCGACTTCATCTCCCGCATTGAAATCAACACTCAAGTTGAAGCCGGTCGGGGTCTGTTCGGATTGAAGAAAATAGTTGGCCAGATCTTGGGCTATACTCCCGTACATCAGAGGCACTTTGCCTGAATAGGGATTTTTCGCCCCTTCGGGGTATCTGGTGACGGTCAGAAATCCGGCCCCGAAAAGCTCCGACAACGATGAGACATTCTGCGGATCCGGCACCTCAATCCGGCTGTTTTTGAGATACCCCCTTACTTCACCGTAAACGTTTGATGCCACATCCATCCCCTTAACCGGCCCCGAACACTGGATGTGAAGACTGATCCTGTCCTGCGATTTAAGGGTCGCCACAAGAAGGGACGCCGCCGTGTAGCCGTGCCCGAGGAGGATCGTCTCCACGGGTCCGAGTTCATGATTCGCCCGCATCTCCTTTATCATGCGGGTGGTTTGAACAACCGCTCCCCGTATGGCACCTTCCGCCATGGCAAAGGAATGGAGCCTGTCTTCCGAAGCAGCTTTTAACTGCTCTCTGCGGTTTCCCTGAAATATATCCTTTTTAATCATCCGGTTGTGTCACCATCCTGTGAGGTCTATCCGACACCCCTGTCCATACTCCTGTACTGAACCGCCTCCGCAACGTCCTCCCGCGTAATCCCGGACCGGTTCTGAAGATCCGCTATGGTCCTGGCAATTTTCAGAATCCGTGTGTAGGCCCGGGCGGAAAGGCCGAGGTTTTCAACCGCCTGCTCCAGCAGCGTTTCCGAGTCGGCATGAAGGCGGCAGTATGCTTTTATATGGGCCGTATTCATTGCCGCGTTGCAGGCAACCCCCGTCCCTTTGAACCGTTCCCGCTGCACCTGCGCCGCAGCCGCCACTCTCTCCCGTATCGACGACGAAGATTCCCCCGCCCCGCCCTGCCCGGCCAGATCGCGATACGGCACCTGGGGGACCTCGATCTGTATATCAATTCTGTCAAGAAGCGGACCGGACAACTTTGTCCTGTACCGCTGAATCTGAATGCCCGAGCAGGTACACCTGCCGGCAGGATCGGACAGAAACCCGCACGGACAGGGGTTCATGGCGGCCACGAGCATAAATGACGCCGGGAAGGACACTTTCGACCCCGCCCTTGCAATGGTAATACTGCGGTCCTCGAGCGGCTGCCGCAAAACATCCAGCACGCTCTTCTTGAATTCGGGCAGCTCGTCCAGAAAAAGCACCCCGTTATGCGCCAGACTTATTTCACCCGGCTCCGGCCGTATGCCCCCTCCCACAAGTCCCGCATCAGATATGGTATGATGCGGGGCCCTGAAAGGCCGTGAAAGGGGCGCCGGAGAATTGCCCGTCAAAAGCCCTGCCACCGAATAAATCTGTGTCACCTCGAGTGATTTTTCAAAATCAAGTGCCGGCAGAATGGTGGGAAGCCGCTTGGCGATCATGCTTTTCCCGGCACCGGGAGGGCCGGTCATCAGCACGTTATGGCCCCCGGCCGCCGCCACCTCGAGTGCCCGCTTTGCATGATGCTGGCCGCTGACATCGGAAAAATCCACCCCGTTATGGCGACCGGGAGAAGGGGCCAATGGGGAAGACCTGTTTTTAAAAGGCGGTATTTGACAGTTGCCGGAAAAAAAATCCACCATTTCTCCCAGCGTTTTTACCGGGATAATATCGATATCCGCGACCACCGATGCCTCATGCCTGTTTTCATGGGGAATCACGATGCCTCTGAACGATCTCTCCCTGGCGCCTACTGCAACCGGAAGCACGCCTTTAACCGGCTTCACCCTTCCGTCCAGCGAAAGCTCACCCAGCAGGATATAATCGGCAAGACTTGTGTCAGGCAACACACCGGAGGCCGAAAGAACGCCCGCCGCCAGGGCCAGATCCACCCCTGTGCTCTCTTTTCTGATATCGGCCGGGGCCAGGTTGACCGTGACCCGGTCCGCCGGAAAGCTGAAGCCCGAATTCTTTACCGCTGTTTTCACCCGCTCCCGGCTCTCTTTTATCGCAGTTTCGGGCAGCCCCACAATATTGAACACGGGCAGACCGTATGAAATGTCCACTTCAACGTCGATGGTATAGGCGTTTATGCCTATTACAGCGCTGCTTTTAACCCCTGCGATCACGATTCAGAATAAAATTTTTCATTTGCTTTGATTTAGTTACTGAAATCAGATATATATAATAAAAATAACGGGACTAATATAGACTATCAACAAAATAAATTCAACAGAACCGAAAAAAACGACAAATATGAGCCGCTATTATCTGCAGAAAACCCTTGAAACACCCGTTACCTTTCAGGGAATCGGCGTTCATTCGGGGAAAAATGTCACCGTGACCGTCCATCCCGCCAGGGAAAATCACGGCATAAAATTCAGACGGGTCGATCTGCCGGGAACTTTGGATATCCAGGCCATTTTCAACCTGGTTGTGGACACCAGCCTGGCCACCGTCATCGGGAACAACGGCGCCATTGTATCGACCATCGAGCATCTTATGGCGGCATTTGCCGGTCTTAAAATCGACAACGCCCTGATAGAAATCGATGAATACGAAGTGCCGGTCATGGACGGCAGCGCCAAAGCGTTTACCCGCGGGATGGTCCAGGCGGGCATCCGGCAGCAGAATGCCCCCAAACACTTTTTTGTGGTAAAAGAACCGATAACGGTCAGGGAAAACGGGAAATCCGTGTCTGTTTATCCGGAAACCGCGATGCGGATCACCTGCCGTATAGAGTTTGATCACCCCCTGATCGGCTGCCAGGAGGCGTCTTTCGACCCGGACCGTGACAGTTTCAAAGACAGCATCAGCTGCGCCAGAACTTTTGGATTTGTCCAGGATCTGGATTATTTGAAAAAATTCAGTCTGGGCAGGGGCGGCTCCCTGGAAAATGCGGTCGTGATAGACAGCGACAGAATTTTGAACAGTGAAGGCCTGCGATACCCGGACGAGTTTGTCAGGCACAAACTGCTGGACAGTCTGGGTGATTTTTCTCTGCTGGGGATGCCCATACTCGGTCATATATCCACAGACAAGTCCGGGCATGCGTTAAACCACGCGTTTATCAACAAATTTCTCACAGAAAAAGAAAAATGGGAAACCCGGCCTGTTCAGAAAAAAACACCGGCGTAAGGAGAACCATGCGAAGCCTGTCAAAGAAAAGATCCCTGATACGTCTCATGGTGTTCATCTTCGTTTTCACGCTCTGCTCCAGCGGCCTCTCACTGGCAGCGAACGATGCACTGATAAGGGATATCAAGCTGACCAACAACCGGGATTTCCTTATCACATACTTCAAAATTGACGGCGCTTTCACCGATGAAATCAGCGAGGCCGTTTTAAAAGGGGTCTCCACCTCTTTTTTATTTCACATCTCCCTTTACAAAACAAAAGAGGGATGGTTCGACAAAAAACTGTCCGGCCTGAAACTGACTTCCACACTCAAGTACAACACCATGAAAAAACAGTTTGCCGTCTCCCGGCCGTGGAAAGAAAAAGATCCTTTTGTCACCGAATCCTTTGAAAAAGCCAAAAAGGCCATGACCGAAATAAACAATCTCAGGGTGGTCTCCCTTGACAACCTGAAAAAAGGGGAAAAATATCAGATACGGTTAAAGGCGGAACTGGACAGAATCACGCTGCCGCTCTACCTGCATTATGTTTTCTTTTTCGTTTCTTTCTGGAATTTTGAGACCGACTGGTACATCATCAACTTTACATACTGACAAACAATGCATAACCCCGGCGATTGACCATGAGGCGATCAGACACGTCAAAGTCAAGAGGAAAGAGAGAGGGTATCGCCATAACGGCTATTATCGTTCTGGTCCTGGTACTCACACTCATTGAAACCCGGATAACCAACTTCGGCCCGGATCTGCCCGTATCGAGTACGGTCCTGATTTTTATCCTGATCAATGTAAACCTGCTGTTGCTGCTGACACTGCTGTTGCTCGTGTTCCGGAACCTGGCCAAGCTTTACTATGAAAAAAAGAGCCGGATTCTCGGCACCAAGCTCAAAACCAAGCTGGTGATGGCGTTCATAACCCTTTCCCTTCTGCCCACCACTGTGCTTTTCTTTTTTTCGATACACTTCATCTCCACCAGTATCGCCTATTGGTTCAACGCCCCGGTTGAAAAAACGCTTGACAGATCGCTGGCCGTCGGCCAGGAGCTGTACCAGTATATTGAAAAAAAAAATTCGTTTTTCGCCAAAAGGGCGGCCTACCAGATCCATTCGCGTAAACTGCTGCTCGAGGAAAACCATCAGAAGCTGAGCCGATATGCCCAGGTGGTGCAGCGGGCTTTCGACCGGGATGCAGTGGAAATTTACACGCCCGCGGCAAAACGCGTCACGCTTTCGCTTGCCAATAAACTCGAGCAGCACTATTTCGGCATACTGACAAGCGAAGATTTGACCACGATTCCGTCCCAGAAAAAAATCAAAACGGTCACCCAGAAAATCGAAGCCGGAGAGCTCATGCGGACCGTCGGTGCCATCCCTTTTGATGCCCCCCCCCAAAAAGCGGATGCCTTTATCGTGATTTCCACCCTGGCACCGGCTGACCTCAGCCACAACCTGGAATCCATATCCAAAGGGTATGAAGCGTATCAACAGCTCAAGCTCGCCAAGAAACCGGTTCAGACCTCCAACTATATCGCCCTTTCCATTGTGGCCCTCCTCGTTGTTTTCTGCGCCATATGGTTCGGCTTTCATCTCGCCGAATCCATAACGATCCCCATAATGAAATTTGCCGAAGGGACCCAGCGGGTCACCAAAGGGGATCTTTATTACAAAATCGATTTCGAGGCGGATAATGAAATCGGCGCATTGGTGGATTCCTTCAACTCGATGACCAAAGAGCTCGCAACCGGCCGGGCCCAGCTCGCCAGGTCCGAAGAGATGATGAAAAAGCAGAACAGGGAGCTTGAAAAAAGCAGGCGCTATATGGAAATCGTTCTCCGGAATATCTCCGCGGGCGTTGTGACGCTTGATAACCAGGGCTATATCACGACCATCAACAAGGCGGCCGAATCCATGCTGGGCATCAAAAGCGAAAACGTACTCAACAAAAAATGGACCGAAATTCTGGAAGGCGAATATCTTGAGGCGGCAAACAAGATCTTCAGCCGGATCGAGCCCAAGGCGGAAAAAAAGGAACTGCCGCTCTCCATTTCCGTAGACGGTACCCCGCGGCACTTTTCGATCAACTACAATGTGCTCAAGGACGATACCGGCACAAATATCGGGGCGGTCATGGTGTTCGACGATCTTACCGAAATTGAAAAAGCCCAGCGGCTGGCGGCATGGCGGGAAGTGGCAAGAAGAATCGCCCACGAAGTCAAAAATCCCCTCACACCGATCAAACTCTCCGCCCAGCGGCTGAAACGGAAATACGGAAACCAGATCAACGAAAAAGTGTTCGATACGTGTACCAACACCATCACGGAACATGTGGACCTCATCCGGAATCTGGTGAACCAGTTTTCCACCTTTGCCAAGTTTCCCGATATCAATCTCCAGCAGTACCGAATCGAAGACATTGTCAGTGAAACAGCGGCGCTTTACAGCGAAGGACTGGAAAATGTCGAAATCCGGTGCTCATTTGCGGGCAATATCCCGGAGCTGAACCTGGACATCCAGCACATGAAACAGGCGTTTATAAACCTCTTTGACAATGCCGTGGCCGCGGTAACGGCGGTTGACGAAAAAGGGATCATCTCGGTTCGTGCCGCGTTTGATCCCATTCTGAAAATCGTCACCATCGAGGTCGCCGACAACGGCAAAGGCCTGTCCGACAGTGAAAAGACCAAACTGTTCGAGCCCTACTTCTCCACAAAAAAATCGGGGATGGGGCTCGGTCTTGCCATAGTGAATTCCGTCATTTCGGACCACAAAGGGTCCATCCGCGTCCAGGACAACAAGCCGAGGGGGGCCAAGTTCATCATTGAGCTGCCGGCATGATCACCAGGATTATAAAAAGACCGGCACCCGCCATTTGCTTGTCCAAAGGTGCCCCGTACAATAAATTTACTTTGACACGGGAAACCAAAATCCCCCCTCACATTATTACGTACCCAATCGTGCCACCAGATGCCGGTTTATCCCTGGTCCCCGGCAAAGTGTCAGATGCAAGGCGCCAAGGAGCGACGACTGAGGCGTATACGCCATACGCCGCAGGGAGAAGCGATCGCAGGCAACACAGCAGGTGACACTTTGATGGGGGATCAGGGTGAAAATTCACCTGTTTATCATTTTAGCATATGCTGGTATAATTGCCCGAAAACGAAAATCCGGCAACTGTAAACAGAAGAGGAATACCGATGTACCCGGCTGTACTAATCGTTGACGATGAAATAAAAATAATCGAATCTCTGGAAGGGATCCTCATGGACGACGGATTTGAGGTCCTTCGTGCCTTTAACGGATATGAAGCCCTGAAGGAAATCGAGTCCCAGTCCCCCGATATCGTGCTGCTGGACATATGGATGCCCGGCATGGACGGTATCGAGACATTAAAGCAGATAAAGAAAGATCACTCGACTCTGCCGGTCATTATC
Organism: uncultured Desulfobacterales bacterium; assembly: GCA_964478245.1. Lineage (GTDB taxonomy): Bacteria > Desulfobacterota > Desulfobacteria > Desulfobacterales > Desulfobacteraceae > CAYZHB01. The sequence goes on from CAYZHB010000076.1 coordinate 7,796, forward strand.
ATTACCGGTCACGGCAGTATCGAATCGGCCGTGGATGCCACCAAATCCGGCGCCTTTGATTTCCTGGAGAAACCGCTCTCCATCGACCGGGTGATTGTGACGATCAACAACGCACTCAACTTCCGGAAACTTGAAGAGGAGAACAAGTACCTTCGGAAAAAAAGCATTGAAAAAAATTCCATCACCGGCACCAGCCCGGCCGTGGAAAAACTCTACGGGGAAATCATGGAAGCCTCCCCTTCGGACAGCTCCATCCTGATAACCGGTGAAAACGGCACCGGTAAAGAACTTGTGGCGCGGACCATCCACCAGTTCAGCAAACGGCCGGAAGAGCCCTTTATCATCGTGAACTGTGCCGCTATCCCGGAAGAAAGCATTGACAGCGAACTGTTCGGACATGAAAGAGGGGCTTTTGGCGGGGCAACCGCCCGGAACAAAGGCAAATTCGAACTGGCGTCAGGCGGGACCCTCTTTCTGGATGAAATCGGGGACATGAACCTCAAGACCCAGGCAAAAATACTGAGAGCCATCGAATCGAAGACGTTTCAGCGAATCGGCGGCGGACGGACTATCGCCATCGATGTCCGGATCATTACCGCCACCAACAAGGACCTTGAAAAAGAGATCGCAAAAGGCAATTTCCGGGAAGACCTCTTTTACCGGCTGAATGTCATTCCCCTGGAAGTGCCCCCCCTCCGGCAAAGAAAAAAGGATATCCCCCTGCTTGTGGACACGTTTCTCGAGGCGCTGTCCGATCAGGCTGCCGCCCCTAAAAAAACCATCACGAAAACGGCGCTCGGACTCTTGCAGGATTACGACTGGCCCGGCAATGTCAGGGAGTTGAAAAACCTGGTTGAACGGCTTGCCATCATGAAAAAAACCGCCGTGATCGATACAGCGGACATCCCGCCCCCTTACAACGGCGAGCTGAAAAGTGTGGAAAAGGAAGCGGCCGGCTCTCTTTTTTCAATCGACACCCTTGAAGAGGCCCGGGCCGCTTTTGAAAAGCAGTTTTTCAAACGGAAACTGGCCGATGAGAATAACGATATTACATCTGTTGCGGATAGAGTAGGGACAGACCCCGGCTATATCTCCAGGATGCTGAAATAAATATCCGGAAAATGAGAATCATCGCCGGCGAATTCAAAGGAAGAAAACTGGCCGGGCTTACCGGCTCCCAGATACGGCCCACTTCAGACAGGGTTCGGGAAGCCGTTTTCAATATTATCGGGACCCGTATTGCCAGGGCATCCGTTGCCGACCTTTTTGCCGGAACAGGTGCCCTGGGGCTCGAGGCGCTGAGCCGAAGGGCATCAAAAGCGGTTTTCGTCGACATATCACAAGACGCTGTCCAAACGATAAAAAAAAACGCCGCCATGATGCAGCTGACACAAAGAATTACCGTATTGCAGTACGACCTGGGGACCGACCGGCTGCCGGCGGGGCTCACGGAATCGGCGTTCGACTATGTGTTCATGGACCCCCCGTACCGCAGCGGCCTGCTGGAAAGAACACTTGAAAACCCGCTCCTGCAAAGCATTCTGAAACCATCAGCTGTTCTGGTTGCCGAACACGCGTCCAAAGAAAAAGGGATCGTCCGGACATCAGGGCTTGACATTATCGATCAAAGAGCATACGGAAAAACAGTGATTTCTTTTATGAAAAAATCCGAAAGGAATATCAGGTCACATGGCTGAAGACACAAGAATTGCAATCTACCCCGGTTCTTTTGATCCGCTTACCAACGGACATATTGACATCATAGAAAGAGGACTTAAAATTTTTGACAAAATCATTGTGGCGGTTCTGCACAATCCGTCAAAAAAAGTTCTCTTTTCCGTCGAGGAAAGAGTTAAGATGATAGAGGAGAGTTTCAACAAAAAAGGCCGGGTCGAAGTTGACGCGTTTAACGGGCTGCTGATCGACTACGCCAACATGAAAAATGCCACCGCCATTCTCAGGGGTATGCGGGCCATATCCGATTTTGAAAACGAATTCCAGATGGCGCTGATGAACCGCCGTCTGTCACGGGAATTGCAGACCGTCTTCCTGATGACCGGGTTGCGCTGGATATTTACCAGTTCCTCGATCATCAAGGAGGCTGCCCAGTTCGGCGGCGACATAACCGGCATGGTGCCCCATCCGGTCAAACTCAGACTTGAAGAAAAATTCCCCCTTCTAAAGGGACAGAAATAATCCTATGGATATATGGCAGCTTAAAATTTTCACCCATGTAATCGAAAAGCAAAGTTTTTCAAAGGCCTCGGAAGCGATCCATCTCTCCCAGCCGACGGTGAGCACGCATATCAAAGCGCTGGAAGAACATTTCGGGACCCCGCTTCTGGACCGGCTAGGCAAGAAAGTGGCGCCCACCAAGGCCGGGAAACTCCTGTTTTCCCATGCCCGGAAAATACTGGCCCTTGCAGAAGAAACCGAATCGGCGATGGCCGAATTTATCGGCAGTATCCGCGGCGACCTGGTCATCAGTTCCAGCACGATTCCCGGCGGGTATATCCTGCCCAAGCTCATCGGGCCCTTTAAAACCCAATTTCCCGAGGTGGAAATCACACTGCTTGTCAGTGACACCACCGGCACCGTAAAGAAAATCGAAAGCGGTGAAGCTGAAATGGGCATTGTGGGCGCCCGAACCCACAATGCCCGTATTGTACAGGAGAAAATCATCGAGGACGAGATGAAGCTTATAATACCGCCTTCCCACAAATGGCGGGACAAGGAAGTAATCGACCTGAACATGATCCGCAGCGAGCCTTTCATCGCACGGGAAGAGGGGTCCGGCACCTGGGAGTCAACCCGGGAAAGCCTGCGGCAGGCGGGACTCGACCCGGACGAACTGACCATAGCGGCGCGGATGGGGAACACCGCCTCGGTCATCCAGGGGATACTGAACAAGGCCGGCATCTCGATTCTTTCCACCATTGCCGTAGAGAACGACCTGGCCACCGGCCGGCTGAAAGCCCTTACGCTCGAGGGCGTGGACCTGGGGCGCGCCTTTTATCTCACCTATCACAAAAAACGCACCCAGTCACCGGCGTGCCGGAAATTCACGGAATTTATAAGGGCCCGTTTCAATGGATGAAAAGCCCATGCATACCCCCGGGGAAAATATGGCAACGTATACACGGCCCACCTGGTTTATTGACAGCGACGCACCGGAAATAATTGAATTCGCACACCAGTACCGGGTGGCGGACGATGACCGCAAAACAGCCGTCAATATTTACTACGCGGTCCGGGACACCATCATGTACGATCCCTACCGGATCAACCTGAAACCCGAATTCATGCGGGCAAGCTACATTCTCTCCATCAAGCGGGGATACTGCGTGGCAAAAGCCCTGCTCCTCACCGCCTGCCTGAGAGCGGTCAGCATTCCGGCAAGGCTCTGTTTCGCCGACGTCAAAAACCACATCACCACTGAAAAGCTCAGAAACCTGATGCAGACCGATATCTTCTACTACCACGGCTACACGGAAATCCATCTCGGGGGGAAATGGGTGAAGGCCACGCCCGCTTTCAATCTGTCACTGTGCCGGCGGTTCGGGATCAAACCCCTCGAGTTCGACGGCAGGGAGGATGCCATATTCCACGAGTACGACGAAGCGGGACGCAAGCACATGGAGTATGTCACGTATCACGGCACCTATGATGACCTGCCGCTGGACGAAATCACGGCATCGCTTACCCGGCATTACCCCCACCTTATGAATTATACCGCTTCAACGGAAAAAGGAAACAATTCGGGCGCCGGCGGAAAAGACGCCTTTGAATAACGTCCCGGATCCCGCCCTTCCGTCTTCATTACTGAACAGACATGCACTTCTGCCGGGGTATGTCCCCGGGAAAAACCGGCGGGAAATGCGACCGGACAGCCACCCGCCGGGCCGGGCTAACGTTCCGATTTGAAAACAACCAATCATGAGTGCCGGGTCTTGCGGCCGTTTTCCCAGGCCGTGAAGTCGTCAATCTCTTTTTTGAACGCCTTGACTGTCCACCCCAGCAATGCGGCGTCATCCAGCAGGCCCAGCGCGATAATGAAATCCGGCATCAGATCGATGGGCATGACAAAGTAGACGATTGAGGCCACGATTATCAGCAGGGATTGCCACGAGATCTGCCTGTAGGACCCGTCTGCGTATGCCCTTACCAGACGGAGACAGGTGAGGAGCGATTCCCGGACGTCCTCGAGCGCTCCCTTTTTCCCTGCCGCCTTCTCTTTGGCGTCATCGGCCAGCTCCAGAAGTTTTTCCGGCGACTTGATGTATTCCCCGGCCCTGTTCCGGGCTTTCAGATACGACCTGCTCTTCCGGGTTCTCGGCGCCTCAGGTGTCTCATTTTCCCTATCGCTCATGGAATTCTCCCCAAGATGAAACGGATCGGTTCCGACGTCTATCCAAGGCTCAACGGTCCGCCCTGTCCGTTATCAAACCACTTGATTTCCACCTCCAGGCTGTGTTGAACGCCTCTGGTCCCTTTTGCTTCATCTTCCGCCTGAACTTCGAGCACCAGGTTCTCCGGGAGGTTCAGCGCAAGCTCTTCCTCATCCCGGCGCAGGATCACCTGCCCCGCCGAAATTTTATCCGCCAGCTGGTACAGAAAGGTACTGACATCCGCCCGGCTTTTTTGCTCCTCACTTTTGAAAAGTCTTGTCTCTCTTCCCATGGTTTGCCCCCTTTCGTGACGTATACCCCCGCTGCTATATTTTCCGGCATTCGCGTATTTTAAACTAAACGATTTGAACAGACAAGGTCAAAGGAAAAATTCAAATTTTAACCGAAGCAATATATTGAATCTTTTGAGAATAAAATTTTGTTTTGGTGAAACAATCGGACAAAAGACTGCAGAATGATAGCCGTGTGCGGAATGATACCGGCTATATGAGGGGTGTGGCAGAAAAAAAGAAGTTAAAAAAGCAGTCCCTTCTTCTTCAGAAGTAACCGGCTGCAACGCCATTTAAGGGTTGCAATTTCCGTCTGATCCTGTATACTCCATCTCCAGTACATAAGTAAGAGCACATTCCCTGCCGGGGACGATCATTCCTTTCAGGCAGTCCGCGCTAATCACTTTGTTATCAAACACGGGCTATTATCGTTGAATTTATGCTGATTACTTACGCGTGAGAAACAGTATTTAAATTTGACTGATAAAACGGTACGGTATCTTAAACAGATAACACTGATTTGTCCGCCAACCCGAATACACGATTTCATTCACCATCGCTTTATTATGGCATTCCAGAAGGGGGCCATAATTTAAACTGCCCGGCCCATTGCCGGGCAAGTACACTTTAGGAAAAGGAACATTAATGACATTCAGTAACTTTAATTTTCACCCGGATATTGCCGGCGGCATATCCGCCTGCGGTTACACCCGTCCGACCCCCATACAGAAGGAATCAATTCCCAAAATACTCGACGGAAAGGACCTTTTCGGTCTGGCACAGACGGGCACCGGTAAAACGGCGGCCTTTGTCCTGCCGATTCTTCAAAAACTGCTGAACGGGCCGAAGAAAAAACAAAAAGCGCTCATTATCGCCCCGACCCGGGAACTGGCCGAGCAGACGCATGCCAGTATCGGAGAACTGGCGCAAAAGACCCGCCTGAAAAGTGTCGTCGTGTATGGCGGCGTCAGTAAAGCCCCCCAGATCCGGGGAATCCGCGCAGGCGCGGATATTGTTGTGGCCTGCCCGGGGCGGCTGCTTGACCTCTATAACTGTGGTCATATCGATTTCCACCATCTCGAAGTGCTGGTTCTCGATGAAGCCGATCATATGTTCGACAAAGGGTTTCTTCCGGATATCAAGCGGATTGTCAAGCAATTGCCGGCAAAAAGACAGACCCTTGTTTTCTCTGCCACCATGCCCGGGGAGATAAAAACGCTTGCGGAACAGATTCTCCACAAGCCGGTAACCGTCCGGATTAACGCCTCGATGCCGGCACCGACCATTTCCCATGCGAGTTTTCACGTCAAAAAAGAGCAGCGAACCGATCTGCTTAAAACACTTTTCCGGCAAAACGAGATGAAAAGTACGCTTGTCTTCACCAGGACAAAGCACAAGGCGCAGAGTCTGGCCCTGCAGCTGAAAAAGGCCGGATTCAGGGCCACTTCACTCCAGGGGAACCTGTCCCAGGACAAAAGACAAAAAGCACTGGAAGGATTCCGCAGCGGTGTTTTTAAAATACTGGTCGCTACCGATATTGCAGCCCGCGGCATCGATGTCATGGGGATCTCCCATGTTATCAATTACGATTTGCCGGATACGGCTGACACGTATACCCATCGTACCGGACGGACAGGCCGGGTTGACCAGAAAGGGCAGGCCTATTCTTTCGTATGCCGGGATGACAGGAAAAAAATCGCTTTTCTTGAAAAGAAGATGGACAGAAAAATGGAGCAGATGCAGATGCCATCCCCTCTGGTTCAGCCGTAACCTGTAACGGGAGAATCCGAAGTCACCGGCCAGGCGTGGTAGGTGGCGGCGACCTTGTCGATCTCTTCGTCGGAAAAATCTTTATGGGTCCGGTCGATGAGGCTTCCCAATTTGCGAGCGTCGATAAAGAGCGTGCGCCCGCGCCGGTCGCGAAACTTGCCGTTCTTCTTGTTGCGGGCCACAAACCAGAGGCACACCGGAATCTGCGTCGTGT
>CAYZHB010000077.1:0-14249 GCA_964478245.1 uncultured Desulfobacterales bacterium
ACACGTTAGTGTTTCAATCGTTGACGGTTGTAACCGGGGGCATAGCCCCCGGTTTTGAAACAACCAATAATTGTTCATCAGTATCCCTGGGCACGGTTCCAGCTTTGCTGGATCACTTCCTCCACCAGCTGGGCCGTGTCCATTATCAGGGCCATGGAGCCGTCTCCCTGGATCGTGGCCCCGGAGATGCCCTTTACATCGCGGTAAGCCCTTCCCAGATTTTTGATGACCGTCTGCTGCTGACCGATCACCTCGTCCACCACAAGACCCACCTCCTGACCGGCCGTGTGCACAATCACCACCTGTTCGATGGGGGGATTGTCCCCGGGCAGGAAAAACCACTCCCGCAGCCGGACATACGGCACGAGTTCACTGCGCAGGTTGATAAACTGCCCGCCGTAGGCATTGGCCTCATCTTCCCCGGAAAGTTCCACGCACTCACCCACATCCGCCAGAGGGAGGATGTAGAATTCGTCTCCGACCCGTACCTGGAGTCCCTCGATAATCGCCAGTGTCAGCGGCAGGGTGATCATGATGGTGCTGCCTTGGCCTTCTGTCGTCCGGACTGCCACACTGCCCCGAAGCGAGGTGATGTTCTGCCTGACCACGTCCATACCCACGCCGCGGCCTGAAATGTCTGTCACCTCGCCGGCAGTGGAAAATCCGGGTTCAAAGATCAGGTTGAGAATCTCTTTTTCGCCGAGTTCGGCCCCGGCGGGAATGACCCCTTTCTCTTCGGCTTTTCGCCTGATTTTTTCCGCGTCCATGCCGCGTCCGTCGTCCGAGATAGTGATCAGCACATTGCCGCCGGAATGCTCGGCTGAAAACGTGATGGTGCCTTTCCGCGGTTTGCCCTGTTTCTCCCGCTCGGTGGGTTCTTCTATGCCGTGATCGATACTGTTGCGCAGAAGATGGACCAGGGGATCGCTCAGCTGCTCGATCACGGTCTTGTCCAGTTCCGTATCCGCCCCTTCGGTCACCAGTTCTATCTCTTTGTGTTTCTGGCTGGACAGGTCCCACACGACCCGGCGGAATTTGCCGAAACTGGAACCGATGGGCAGCATCCGGATACCGAGCGTGCTGTCACGGAGAGCGTCCGAGAGGCGCTCGATCTCTTCGGCTATGCCCATGAGTTCCTGATCTTCCCGTTTGCTGACGGTCTGGGTCAACCGGGACTGGGCGATGACAAGCTCGCTCACCAGGTTGACCAGCACATCCAGCTTGCCCAGACTCACCCGGATATCCCGGGGCTGGGCGGATATTTTATTTTTATTGGAGGACGGCTTGCCGGCGGTCTGTTTCCGGACTGCTTTTTCAGGCGTTTTATCCCCGGCCGGCGTTTGAACCGGTGTATCTTTTCCGGTCGGGACCGCCGAAGGCGAATTCTTTCCGACGGTCTCTTCCGAAGCCGCAGTTTCTCCGCCGGCAACTGCCGTGGTAATCTTCTCACCGGCTTTTTCGGCCGCATCATCCTCAATAAAAAATCCAAGGGCTTCTATGAGCAGATCTTTGCGCTGAATCTCCGCCTCTCCGGTTTCGGAAAAACTGTTCAGCGCATCGCGCATCGCGTCCACGCATTGGAGCATCATCTTTTCAAGTTCTTTTGAAAACGGTGCCGTGCCGTCCTTGACAGACCCCATGACCGTCTCCATGGTGTGGGTCAGCGATTCGATGTCATGAAAACCGAACATGCCGCTGTTGCCTTTAAGAGAGTGCAGGAACCGGAACGTGTCCGCCACGATCTCTTCTCTCTGATCCGGATCCGGATCATCCTGTCCCAGTCTCAGAAAATTCTGCTCCGACTGTTCAAGAAGCTCTTCCGCCTCCTGGATAAACTGGGCCGTGATATCCGGGGAAAAAAAATCCGACAAGTCGTCGTCATAGTCTTCCGCTTCCGTTGCTTCTCTTTCCTCGCCCTCACCGAACCCGTCTTCAAAGAAAAAGAGCTCATCTTTTTCTTTGAACCTGTCGGAAAAATCCTGTCCGGGGACCGCCTGAGAACTTGCGTTCCGGACCTGTTCATGGAACGATTCCTTTGAATAATAGGTCACGCTGTGAGGCGGAAATCCGGTAAACGCACCCAGTTCGTCAGGATCGAGAACGGTGGCATACAGAACATCGTACCGGAGGGGATGCTGCACCGGGAGGCTGCTGAGATCGTCGGCACCTGCTTCCATCCGGGCATCCACGATTTCGCCCGCCCCGGTCAGCCGGCGTATCAGTGTCAGGGGTGTCGTGGCCTTGCTCCGGCTCAACTCCTCCATGTCGTACTGCAGCACGTACATGTGGTTGTATTCCACAAGCAGGTTTTCCAGTGCAAAGGTGCTGACGGCAAAGCCGGTGGAATCGTCTGATGCGGTAAGAAGTTCTATGTTTTCATCACAGGTGCTGCCGCGTGACGGCGGTTCCGGCGCGGCCTGAATCGATTCCAGCTGCGCCATGATCTCGTCGATTACCATCTCGTTGCTCGATTTGACATTGGCCAGAAGGGAGTTCAGCACATCCACACCGGCCAGCAGCGCATCCACGATCTCTTTTTCCGGAGTCATCCGGCCGGACCGCATCAATGAAAGCACGTTTTCCAGGGCGTGGGACAGAGTGCCGATATGGGTAAGATACAGAAAACCGGCGCCGCCCTTTATGGAATGGAACGCCCTGAAGATATTGTTCAGCTGTTCCTTTTCCGGATTCCCGGTGTTCTGGAGCAGCAGAACGAGCTCCTCCTCGATGTTGTCCAGGTGCTCCCGGGCTTCCTGCGCAAATTCCAGAATGATGGAATCATCTTCGAACATGATCTGCCTCCTTTCAGTTTGAAACCTGATACGTTCGGTCCAGCCGGGTGAGCTGAAACATGTTAACGATGTCGCTGCTGGCGTTGATGATCCGCAACTGTGCCTGGCTCTCCTCTTTTTCCACCATTTTGGCGAACACGATAAATATGCTCAGAGAAATGGAATCGATATCCTGGACATTTTCAAAATCAAACTCGAAATTCCGGTTACGGGCATTGAGCAGTTCCAGCAGCACGGAGCGGAACTGTTCCGCACTTGCAGCGGTCAGGTCTCCGCTCGGCTTGACGGTTGTCCAGTCGTTGTCCGAATCGATTTTGAAATCGGTTTTTCCCGGAAGTGTCAGGTAAGCGGTAACCGTGTTGCCGTTTTCATTGAACTCAAGCTGGTCGGCATAGGAATTGACCAGTGCCAGCCCTCTTTTGCGGATTTTTTTGGGATCTTCCGGCATTGTAAGATCGATGCCCCTGTAGTCAAAGCCGGTTCCTTCGTCCCGGACGATCACCTTGAAACGCAGGTCCCCGATTTTTTCAACCGATGCCCGCACTTTCAGCGCCGGGTTTTTCTGGTTGCCGTGCTCTATGGCATTCATGATCAATTCCCGGACCACGACCACCAGCCGGAAATCATCTTCGATGTCAAGGGTATTGAGAAATGACTTCACTTTCTGTATGATGTTCTCCAGCGCCTGAAACTCTGAAGAGACCACCAGATTGATCACGTCGGCATTTTTGTCTGACTTGTTCATACCAGCTCCTTTTGTATATAAAACCTGTCTATCATTTGAATTCAGGGCACCTGGATACCGACAAGCAGCATGTCATCACTGTGCTTCCGGCGGCAGAAATCGAGCACTCCCGTCCAGATATGATTCACATGGGACTTCAGGTCCGTTGCTTTTTTACCGCTTTTGGTGATCAGGTCATCCAGTCCGTCCTCGGACAGCACGTGCTTTCTGCCGGTGGGGCCGTCGACAAAGGAGGCGTTGAGAATACCGTCGGTGTAAAGGAACAGCCTGTCCCCGTGTGCCAGTGAAAACACCCGCCGGTTGAATGCGACATCGTCCAGGAGACCCAGCACGCTGCCGTTTGCATTGACCGGTCTTGCCACGGGGATCCGGGGATTGTACCGGACAATTTCCGGATGGCCGGCGGACACCACCTCCCCTTCCATGTTGGTGAAATCCAGACTCAGAAACAGTGCCGTTACCATGCGTTCCTGTCCGGAACCGTGATCCAGCAGCGCCTTGTTGAGAATCTGGAAAAAATCGGGGCCCGGTCTCCGGATGCGGGAATTTTCATCAAAAAACGACTTGACCATAATGGCCTGATGCGAGGCGGCCAGGTCGTGACCCGCCACATCCGCCACGATCACGTCCACTCCCTGCACCGTGTCCCGGACGCCGACAAAATCGCCGCCCAGATCCTTGTATGGAAAGTGTTTACAGGCGATCTGAGCCTTGTACCCGTCTTCGTTGAGTGAAATCAGATGACGGTATGCAGTGGCGGCATTGTCCACTTCTTTCCTGAGTTCTTCAAATCTGTTTTTGTAAAGTTCCACCAGACGATCCAGGTCCCTGGCGGCAATCCGTCCGGATTCCCGTTCTTTTTCAAGTTTGCGCCGGCGTTTCGTTAGAATCTCTGCCACCTTTGACATGAGATCGCCCGGTTCGAACGGCTTCTCGAGAAAATCCTCACACCCCAGCCGGATGATCTGAAGCAGGTTCCTCTTGTCGCCGTATCCGCTCATCACAAGAACCGGCACATCAAAATCCAGGCGTGTGATATCGGAGACAAGCTCGAATCCGCTCTTTTCCGGCATCTGAATATCGGCGATCAAAAGGTCCACCGATTCATTGTCTTTCCTGCTCCTGATCAAATGATTCATGGCCTCTTTTCCGTTTGCCGCCTGAAGCACCTCATATCCTCCCCTCTTCAGGTGAAATGCCAGCGATGTCAGCAGGGAGTGATCATCTTCGGCCACCAGCAGTCTGGCTTTTTTCATCTCCATGAGTGCGGCTCTTTTTTCCATCTCCAGTCCTGTTTGTTTAGTGTTTGACCTGTTATCTGAAATCTGTGCGTCCATAAATCTGATCCCTGTTAAGAATTTTATTTTTCCTGTCGGGATATCGTAAGAGCAAAGGGTGTGCCACCCGGTAAAAAACCAGATAACATTTTGAATTTATTAATTTTTTTAAGAAATTAAAGCGAGACTGTACCGGCCGGCAGGGTGTTGCGTTTCAATACAATCCAGCCGGAGGAATAGATAACAAACTGATTTTAAACTGAACAGGGGAAAGTGTTACAAAACAGCACGCTGTTACGAAACGCAACAGACGTTTGTTACGGCGTGGTTTCTTTTTTGAGGTGCCGTAAAAGGCGCTGTCTGGAAATACCCAGCATCCTTGCGGCAAGGGACTTGTTGTTGCCGGCGCGTTCCAGTGCCCGGTCGATCAGCCGGGCGGTGGCCTCTTCAATTGTGGGAATGACCGATTCATCCGGGAGGCCGTCACTTATCGCACCATCACCGCCGGCCGCCGGCCGGACCGGATTTTGCGGTACAACAGAGCCGGCCCGGCCGGCCACATTTTGAAAATCCGAAAGTGTCAGCCGGTCTCCGGTACACCGGCTGACCGCGTCATGCACCGCACTTTTCAGTTCCCGGACATTGCCGGGAAAAGAACAGTTGGCAAGCAGCTGCACCACTTCCGGTGTACGGCCGGGCAACGGTTCTCTGTTCATGGAACGGCCGGCTTCTTCGATAAAATGATCCAGAAGCAGCGGGATATCGTCTGCGCGCTCCCTCAACGGGGGGATATGAATATGGTGGGTACGCAGCCGGTAAAAAAGATCTTTTCGGAAACGTTCCGAGCCTTTCAGGGTTTCGATATCCCGGTTCGTGCTCACGACCACCCGTACATTGGCCACCCGGGGGGTGTCCGATCCCAGGGGAAAATATTCACTCTCTTCGAGAAGACGGAGCAGCTTCACCTGGGCCTCGTGGTTGAGATCCCCGATTTCATCCAGATGGAGAATACCGCCCCCCGCCTTTTCCACCAGGCCCGGCCGTTTCTGGTCAGCCCCGGTGAAAGCGCCCTTTACATGGCCGAACAGGGTGTCGGAAAAGACGTGCTCGTCAATACCGGCCACATTGGCGGAAACCAGCGGCTTGTCACTGCCGCCGAGGTTGTAAATCGCCTGTATCATCAGCTCTTTTCCCACGCCGGTCTCTCCTGTGACCAGAATCGGCTGCCGGCTCGGGGCAATGGCTTCGGCATACTGGAAAATGGAATGCATGACCCGGTTTTGGGTGACGATTCCTGAAAATGCTTCCGGATCCGAAAGGGTGCCGGAAAGCATTCTTTCCTTGAGCAGCCTGTTTTCGCTCTGCAGTTCGTGTATTTCAAAGGCGCGTCTCACCCCGGACACCAGGCGGTTTTTCTCCACCGGCTTGACCATGTAGTCAAACGCCCCCTCTTTCATGCATCGTACCGCCGTGTCCACCTCGTTTACCCCGGTGACCACGATAATAATGATATCGGGGCATTCGCGCCGGATTCCCCTGAGCAGGTCTTCACCGGTTATCCCCGGCATCATCAGGTCCAGCAGACACACCTGGAAGGCCTTTTCCCGCAAAAGGGGCAATACCCGGCTGCCGTCTTCGCAGGCCGTCACATTCTCGATGTTGTTCATGCGCAGTGCCATGGTGAAGCTTCTCAGGATCTCGGGATCATCATCCACCACCAGCACTGCATTTTCCGGATAAGCCGCCGGCGCCATCACTGGGTTACTCCTTTTCAGAATTTGACATCTCGCCGGTGCGTCTGACCGGCAGCACGATTCGGAAAAGGCTGCCTTTTCCTACTTCGCTCTTTATTTCCAGTCTGCCCTTGTGCCGCTCCACAATCCGGTCACAGATGGCAAGCCCGATGCCGGTCCCGCCGCTGGATCTCCGGGTGGTAAAAAACGGGTCCCGGATATTGGACAGATTTTCCGGCGAGATACCAACCCCCTCGTCCCGGATATCGATTATCACCCGGTTGTGCTCCGGATCAAAGTATGACGCGGCCCAAACCCCTTTCTCCTTGTCCGGCAGCGCCTCCAGCGCATTGTTGATCAGATTGATGAACACCTGTTCCAGGGCCTGGAGATTGCCGTCCACATAAGGCATATTCTCGCCGTAACTGACACTGAACGACGCGGTTTTCTTTTTGATCTGGTGATTCAGCAAATAGGCCGCTTTTCGCAGGGGTTCGTTTACATCCAGCGCCGTGAGGGTGTGCACATCCCCCCTTGCCGAATACTCCTTGAGCTCATGAACGATCACTTTTATCCGTCTGGCGCCCTCTTCCACCGCTTTGAACAAGCTGGGGACATCCCCCTTTATCTCTCCGTAGCCCAGGCCGGCGACTTTCAAATCGCCTTCCCTCTCGTAATAGTCGTCCAGTATGGGAACGATATCCTCCCAGATTTCCAGCAGAAGCGGGATATTGAGCATGATCAGATTGTTGGGGTTGTTGATCTCATGGGCCACCCCGGATACCAGTACCCCCAGCGAGACCATCTTTTCGGAATGCACCAGCTCTTCCTGAAATTTGAGTTCTTCGGTGATGTCCTGTATCCTGAAAATGACATCACCGGTAGGCCGGCCGTCCTGATCAAAAACGTGATAGACAGACACCCTTTCCGTTTTTTCCGGGTCCAGGAGGCTCTCTCTTTCAAATACAGCATTTCTGCCGCGGCTCACCGCATCCCTTACGCTGCAGGCATCACAGTGCTTATCCGAATCGGCCGCCTCAAAACAGGGTTTCTCTTTTGCCCCCTTCACCATGGGGCCGAAGTAAGAGGTGGCCGCCCTGTTCACCCTCTTCCATTTCATGCGGGCATCCATGAGGATCAGGGGGTCCGGAATGCCGTCAAACACCGTCTGCAGCATGGCGTAATTTTCCCTGAGCCGGGTTTCATAGGACTTTTTCTCGGTGATATCCATGGCAATGCCGCCGATCAGGTCCGGTTTGCCCGACCGTTTTATCGGGAACTTGTGCAGTTCCACCACGTGTTCGATGCCTTCCACATCCCGAAGGCTGAACTCCCTTGTCACGGCCCCTTCCCGGAAGACCCGGCGGTCGTCATCCACCAGCAGCGCCGCGGTTTCCGGCGGCAGTATTTCCCCGGTGGTCTTGCCGATCCAGCTTCCGGCCCTGCCGAACCGCTCCCATGCATACCGGTTCAGGTAACTGATTTTGCCGTCGGGTTCCTTGATCAGGGCGCCGGCCGGCAGGGTGTCCATGAAGGCGGAAAACCGCTCTTCGCTCTCCTGCAGGACCTGAAGCGCATTTGCCAGCTCGTCGTTGGCCGCGACCAGTTCCGTCGTCCGCTCCTCAACCCGTCTTTCCAGATCCCGGTTCAGGTCGTTCAGGGCATCCAGGTTCCTGCTGTTCCGGAACGCGATGCTGGCAAGCTCCCCGAAGCCCCTTGCCAGCCGGGCGTCATCTGCTGAAAATCCGCCCGGTTTGTTGGCAAGACCGATTATGCCCGGCTGTTCGCCGTCCACCTTCAGGGGCACCAGCAGGACACTGTCCAGGTGAACGTGGCCTTCCGGCAGAAGCCCGGCCCACCCGCTCTCTGCAAATCGATTTTCATAGACGGGACCGCCTTCCTGCAGGGCTTTTTCCCGCATCCCTCTGACCGGCAGAGGGATGTTCTCCTCCACGCGGCACGCCTCGTTACCGGAATCGAGCAGGATGTATTCCAAGTTTTGACCGTCCGCTGAAAAGAGTTCCACAAAACCGGCAGCGGCCCCTGTCTGAAGTTTGCAGGCATCAAATATGGCCCTGGCGGCCTCTTCAAACCCTTTAAATTCCAGTACGGACCGGGCGCCGTCCAGAAGGGCGGCCAGTTCCCCTTCCCTGAGCCGGGCCGTTCCGAGCGCCTGCTCGAGCGCCTCCTCTGCTTTTTTTCGGCGGGTGATGTTTTCGTGGGCCACCACCACCTGCCGCGGCGTCTCTCCGGGAATGGGGGTCACCCGTCCGGTAAACCAGCGCTCCTCGGTCGGCGAATGGCATGGATACCGCAGGGCATAAAAATCGGTTTCACCGGAAATGACGCGCTGTATGCCCTGTGCAAAGGGCCGGGCCTCTTCTCTCCGGTCACCGGCAGCGGAACAGCAGACATTGAGATAGTTCACCCCTTCGGATACCGCCTCGGCAGAAACGCCGTTTTTCTCGGCAAATTCGCGCCACGTGCTGTTGACAAGCAGAATTTTTCCCTGTGCATCGAGCAGGGCGATACTGGTGGTCAGGGCGTCCAGGGCGGACTGGAGAAAATTGCGTGTTTCGATTATTTTCTCCCGGGACCGTTTGCGCTCAGTGATGTCCCGGGCCGTACTCAGGATGCAGGGATTCCCTTCATACGCTATTTTCCGGCTGCTGATCTCCACCGGGAACTCTGTTCCGTCTTTTCCTGCATGCACCGACTCAAACACGTGCGTGCCCGCCTGAAACACCACACGGGATTTTTCGTGGAACGCCTCCCCGGTTTCCATATCTGTCATGTCGATATCCGCCACTGTCATCTGCAGCAGTTCATCCCGCGTATATCCGAGGCGGCTGCAGGCGACCCCGTTGACCTCGAGAAACCGGCCCGCCATGTCGTGTATGAATATGGCATCGTTTGAGCTGTTAAAAATGTCCCGGAATTTCTCCTCGTTCTCCCGGAGTTTTTCTTCCGCCTGCTTTTTCCGGACAATCTCCCAGGTGACATCGGCCAGGTAAGAAACTGTCTCCACATCTTTATCCGTATAGTCTCCGGGTTTGTTACCGACGCCCAAAATAGCCACCACCCGGTCTTCCCTGATCACCGGCACCACCAGTTCCCGGATTACCTCGGCGTGGCCTTCCGGCATGCCTTTTTTGTGGGAAAGGGCGTTATAGTCATTGTGTACCACCGGCTGTTTCGTATGGACACAATCGGTCCAGACGCCTGCTTCATCCACGCTGTAATGAATATGTCTCTCTTCGATACGACAGAACTCGTTCAAAGTCCGGGTGGACCACTGCTGCAAATACAGGGTTTTCTGGTCCGGCGCCACAAAGTGATAAAATCCAATGGGACTTTTCACCAGTTCACCCGTCTCGTCCAGCACCCGTGTGAGCAGTTCGGCCAGTGTATGATCGGCCGCATACCCGATCAGCGACAGACGGATTTCAAGCAGCCGGCGGTTCAGATACTCGTGAGAAACATCCCGGAACACCAGCACGGCGCCTGTCATACGTCCCCGGGCGTCTCTTAGGGGAGCGCCGCTGTCGCCGATGGGTATTTCCTTTCCCTCTTTGGAAATCAACAGCGTGTGGTTGGCGAGTCCCGCTGTCACCCCTTCTTCCAAAACGCGCCTAACAGGGTTTTCCGCCGGCTGCCGGGTTTTTTCGTTGATGATGCAAAACACCTTTTCAATCGGCTTCCCAGATGCCGCCCTTTGCGGCCAGCCGGTGAGTTTCTCTGCCACCGGGTTCATCCGCACCACCCGCCCTCCGATGTCGGTGGAGATAACCCCGTCGCCGATACTGTAGAAAGTCGCGCTCAGTTCGGCCTCCCGCCGCTCGAGACTCGCCGAGACGTCTATCTTTTCCAGGGCAAACGCCAGATCCGCCCCGAGTTCCAGAAAGAGCGCCTGTGCCTCCCTGTCCCGGGCATACGCCTTGGGAACCGAAGCGCAGAGAATGCCGTAAACGCGGCCGCCCGATGCAAGTCGCTGGCAGAGACCGGCACGGCCGGCATAATCCTGTGCCAGCGGGCAGACGCGGCATTCGGAGGGTGGATCGTTGACAACGACAAGCCTGTCTGCCTTTGAAGAAAATACCTGTTTCATGCAGTCCGGGAACTGACCGCTCTCAAGGCCTGCCTGCAGCTCTTCAAATGCCCCGTCAAAGCCGGCGCCGGCAGTCATTTCAACACGGGGTGCCGCCCTGTCAAAAAGCGCCATCCACGCGTTGTAATATCCCAGTGTGCCGGTCAGGCGCTTACAGGCCGACTCGATCAGCCGCCGGGGATCTTTCTCTTTTACAATAATCTGGTTGACGTTTCTGACCGCCAAAAGCACCTTTTTAATATAACCCTCCCGCTCCTGAGTGCGCTTCAGCTCGGATTCCGCATGCGCCAGTTCGGCCACACGCTGCTGGAGTTCCTCATAAGTGGGATTTTTTTTCATTCGCTGCTTTCCTCTCGATTTTTCCTTTTATTAAATGCGGCTTCAACCGCCTCGCCGATCTCTTCGGGCCGCAGTGGTTTGGTGATACAGGTGGCGGATGCAATCCGTCTTATCTGATCCAGAATATCCGTATCCACGTAGCCCGTCATGAAAAGGACCGATGCCCGATATCGGGATAGAATGGTTTCGGCCGCTTCAATACCGCTCATCCGGCCGCTCAGACCGACATCCATGATCACCAGATCCGGGTTTTCATCACGAACCCGATCGAGCGCCTCTTCTCCTGAAGAGACATATCCGCAGACATCGTACCCCAGCCGCTGCAGATGAATCTGCAGCGACATGGCCAGCAGCACCTCGTCCTCTACAATAAGGATCTTTTTTCGTCCCATTCTGTTGTCTCCTCCGGGCGGCTGTTCTTTCAATTACACCCTTTTTAAACCCGTATTTTGTCTTCATGCTCCCGGAAACGGATACGAAATAGTACACCGGCGCTGTCCGGGTCGATATCAAAACTGCCCTGCAGCTGATGCTCGGCCAGTGCGGCCGCCGATTTCAAACCGAAGGAATCGGTTTTTCTCAAGTCAAACTCGGCGGGCAGGCCGATCCCGTTGTCTTGGACACTGATCTCGATATTCTCCTTGGCCTGCCGCAGCCGGATCCGAATTTCTCCCTTTTGCTCAGCTCGAAACCCGTGTTTGAACGAATTGGATATCAGTTCGTTGACGATCAGACCGCACGGCACGGCCGAATCAATAGAGACGAACACACTTTCCATATCCAGTGCCAGGGCGACCATATCCCCGGCCTTGTAAGTTTCGGCTGAAATGGTGACCAGATCGGTGAAGTACTCTCTCAGGTCGATCCGGGAAAGATCCCCGCTCTGGTAGAGTTTTTCATGAACCAGGGCCATGGACTTGATCCGGGCATTCATCTCTCTGAAAATCCGGAGCACCTGTTCGTCTTCGATGTTCTGGGACTGGAGATCCAACATGGACATGATCACCATCATGTTGTTCTTGGTGCGGTGATAGAGTTCCCGTATCAGGATCTCTTTTTCCTTGAGCGACGATTTCAGCGCATTTTCATGGCGTTTCCTTTCCGTAATGTCCTGGACAAAAGCAAACCCGAATTCAAGTCCCTCTTTTTTAAACAGGGACGCCGCCACTTCCACCCAGACCGGATGCCCGTCCCTGTGAATGTACCGCTTTTCCATGTGGTATTCTGATTTTTTCTCTTTCCACAGGCTGTCGATCAGGCGCTGTTCCTTTTCCAGATCCCCGGGGTGGGTAAATTCGGCAAAATTGACACCGGCAAGTTCCGCCGGGCTGTAGCCGATCATTTCGGCAAGCGCCTTGTTGCAGCGAGTCAGATTGCCGTTGTGGTCCACAATGGCGATGCCCACCGGGGCCAGGCTGACGGTGCTTTCAAAAATTTTTTCGCTTTCCTTCAGCGCTTGTTCCGATTTTTTGCGGTCGGTGATGTCAATGCCGCAGGACACGACCCCACTAACCCTGTCAGTCGCTGTTCTGTAAGGGAGGTACTGCATCATCATCCAGCGCATTCCCTTGCCGGGAAAATCGACTTCGACCTCGTATCCCACGGTTTCGCCTGAAAGGCACCGATCCAGATGCGGTTTCACCTCTGAGAGGAATATGTCTTCTCCCAGCAGTTCATCGATTTTCCGGCCGATGATCCGGGTTTTCTCCATCTTAAAAAGTTCGGCATAATAATCGTTGACCGCCCGGTACCGGTAATCGTCGGATATAAACGACATGGGCTGGGGAAGGGTATTGATGATACGGTTCAGCAGCAGCACCTGTTCATCGGCCTCAATTTTACCGAGGGCGTGGGCCAGATCGTCGGCAAGCTCGTTAAAAAGGGCCTGTTCCTCGGCATCAAAAGCAAAATCGCCCGGCACGGAAACGGATATAACGCCGAGCATCCGGTTCTCATGTGAAAGCCGGCGCGTAAGGCCGGCACGTCCGCCGTAGTTGCCTGCCAGGGGACAGTCCGGGCAATCAGCCGGCGGATCTTTTGTCACCACAAGCGTATCATGCGGCAGTATCCGCCGGACACAGGCAGGGAATATGGCCTGGCGCAGATCCTTCTCCATGGCCGCAAATTCTTTTTTAAAACCGGCAGCGGCGGTCATTTCCACTTCGGTGCCGTCCGGTTTCATCAGGGCGATCCAGGCATTGTAATACCCCAGGGTTTCGGTCAGGCTTTTGCATGCCCCCCGGATCAGGCTTGCCGGGTCACGCTCTTTGGCAATGAGCTGGTTTACTCTGCGAACGGCCCGGAGCACGGCGTTCAGATGCCGCAGCTTCTCCTCCGCCTCTTTCCGACCCTCACCGGGATCCTCAATTGCCGTTACTTTCTTTTCCAGGGTATTATCGTCCGAATTTTCCGTCATGATCATCAACTGCCATTTCAAGCCACCTGTTTCGCGGGTGAATAATTATGCCACAAAAAATGTCTGGTTACAAGCAGAAACCCCCGCTGATCCATCATCAGAAGGCCAGGAATCTACTGGTATTTCCGCGTTTGTAACACATTTGACTCAATCTCCGTTACTGTCAAGGAGCTCATCCGCTTCTTTTACGGTTTTCGTCAGCATGACCCGGTAGCCGTACTTTTCAGCCCGCTCGCGTTTGTCTGTTACTTCTCCGGTCACCCTGACCGCCTTTGCCAGGCCGGCCCCGGCCAGATGTTTGAGGATCTTGTCCGCCCAGACCCCCTCTGCCGGATCCGCAACCAAAAAACCGGAAATGTCGGATACGGCGGTGAAACCGGGTTTTAACTGCTTTGACAGCGATCTGATTTCCGTGTATATCTTCTCGCCTTCACCAGTGCCCATTTTCCCGAGTACGATATATATCCTGTTTTTGTTCTGATCTATCCAGGTGCTGTACATAATTTTTCCTTTCTCTCTGTTTGCAAACCGAAAAGAGACGCCGCCGCCTTTCAGAGAAGATCATTGCCTTGCATGTCTGTCCCGGGACAAAACAGGCGGCGGCCCGTCTTATGCTGCATTTGTGACGATATTATCGTTTCATTGGTCGTTTAAAAGTTCACTTATTGTCGCACAGGTTTGCTCTGCTTTCAAGCACGGCCGTTTGAAAACAGGGGGAATCTGATCTAATGGGTCAACGCGGACAGGCAGGTGGCATAGAACAAATTCACCGTGGCGGGTGCTTCACGGCTAATTTGTTCTACTGGTCACTTTTGGACAGGCAGGTGACGGGGTGCTTT
>CAYZHB010000078.1:0-14166 GCA_964478245.1 uncultured Desulfobacterales bacterium
TCATCCGGCACGGCGCAAAGCTGCTGTGGTGTTATTCCGAGGCCACCGTGCCCAAGCTGCTGCTGATCACCCGGAAAGACTACGGCGGGTCGTACCTGGCCATGTGTTCCAAACACCTGGGCGCCGACATGGCGTTTGCGTGGCCCACAGCCGAAATCGCGGTGATGGGGGCGGAAGGGGCCGCCAACATCATTCACGGCAAAGAGATTAAGAACGCCGAGGACAGTGAGGCAAAACGGAAAGAGAAAATCGCCGCGTATGAACAGACCTTTTCGAATCCTTACTGTGCCGCGGCACGCGGGTATATCGATTCGGTCATCGTCCCGTCTGAAACCAGACCCCGCCTGATTAACGCCCTTGAAGCAATGGCCTTTAAACGGGAAATGCGGCCGGCGAAAAAGCACGGCAACATACCGGTATAAAAGGAGGCGGTCACATGGAAAACAAGGTAAAAGCCGCCATCAGTGCAGCGGTCTTCACCTACATTAAAACCGGGGAGGAGGCCTGCGCCCTTGAGGCGGAACAGGATGCGCAACAAGATGTAACAGGGGTGCAGACGCCGGCAGCAGCTTTCGAATTCAACTCATGGGGATTTGCAGGCAGGCAGGCCCAGATGCAGCAAAGGGCGATGATGCAGATGAGAGCTTTCAAGTAAAAAATATTCAGGAGAAGATCAATGAGTGAACACGGCAACGTAAACATGTCAGAAATGACATATGACAAAAACCGTCCCAAAGCAGCGAATCCGCTCAAGATAGAAGATCTGTCACTCCGTGACGGTCACCAGTCCCTCTTTGCCACAAGGGGGCGGACCGAAGATATGGTGCCCATAGCGGAAAGAATGGATGAAATCGGATTCTGGGCGGTGGAAGTCTGGGGCGGGGCGACGTTTGACACCATGCACCGGTTTCTGAATGAAGACCCGTTCGAGCGGCTGAGAACACTGAAGCGGTACTTCAAAAAAACCCCTTTCTCCATGCTGCTCAGGGGACAGAACCTGGTGGGATACCGGAATTACGCGGACGATGTGGCCGAGCTCTTTGTCAACCGGGCCTGTGAAAACGGGATGGACATCTTCCGAACCTTTGACGCGCTGAATGACTTCCGGAACTTCGAAGCAGTGGTCCCGGTCATCAAACAGTGCGGAAAGCATTTCCAGGGGTGTATCTGTTATTCTTTGACCGAACCGCGGATGGGCGGGGACGTATACAATCTCGATTACTATATCGGCAAGGCCAGGGAACTCCAGGACATGGCGGCGGACAGTATATGCATAAAAGACATGGCCGGTCTCATGGCGCCTTACGACACCTACGCGCTTATCAAGGCGCTCAAGGAGAATGTCAGCGTGCCGATCCATCTCCACAGCCATTTTACGTCGGGCATGGCCTCCATGACTCACCTGAAAGCGGTGGAGGCCGGGGTGGACATCCTGGACACCTGTCTGTCTCCGTATGCGTTCAGAACCTCCCATCCGGCCATCGAGCCCCTGGTAATGGCGCTGCTGGGCACGGACCGGGATACCGGCTTCAGCGTGGAAGACCTCGCGGATATCAACCGGACCCTTGAAAAAGAAATAATGCCCAAATACAAACACCTTCTGGATGACACCAAGGTGTCGGTGATCGATACCAATGTGCTGCTGCATCAGACGCCGGGCGGCATGCTCTCCAACCTCGTCAACCAGCTCAGAGAGATGGACGCCCTGGACAAAATCGACCAGGTCTACGAAGAGCTCCCCAAAGTCAGAAAAGAACTCGGTCAGGTGCCCCTGGTCACTCCCACGAGCCAGATTGTCGGCATTCAGACCGTCAACAATGTGCTGTTTGACACGGAAGAAGAGCGGTACAAAATGATCACGGCCCAGGTAAAAGATCTCTGTTACGGCCTGTACGGCAAAACCGCCGTCCCCATCGATCCGGATGTGCAGAAAAAGGCCCTCAAGGGGTACCAACGGGGCGAAACCCCCATCACATGCAGGCCTGCCGAAGTGCTGGAACCCGAGCTTGAAAAGGCAAAAGAAGAAATCGGCGACCTGGCGGCCGATGATGACGATCTGTTGATCTACGCCCTGTTTCCCGTCACCGGCAAAAAGTTTCTCATGCGCAAATACGGCAGGGAAGAAGTGCCCCAGGAGTGCCGGCCCATAACGCTCGAAGCGGTCGAGCACGAAACGGAACTGATCAAAAAAGCCAAGCAGGGCCAACTTGTGGAAAAAAGCTGTGCCGAAGAAATCCCGGAGAAAAGTGACCACTTAAGGAAATTCAATGTGTTCGTGGGCGACGCGTACTTTGAAGTGGGGGTGGATGAAATCGGCGGGCCACCGGCCATCTCCTACGTAAGACCGCAGCAGGAACCGGCGGCGGCCCGTACGCCGTCACAGCCTTCAGCCACCCAGGTACCGCCGCCGCCGCCGCCGGCAGCCGAGCCGTCGCAGCCGGCCCAACCGAAACCGGCACCGTCTGAAAAATCCGAGGGCCGGGCCGCACCGGATCCGACAAAAGAGCCGGCAAAGGAACCGGCACCCTCAGGCGCTGAAACAAGCCTGACCGCGCCCATGCCCGGCATCATTATCCGGTATGAAAAAAATGTCGGCGACACGGTCAATGAAGGGGATACCGTCGTGGTCATCGAGGCGATGAAAATGGAAAACTCTTTGCCGGCACCGAAAAGCGGGACCATAAAATCGATCAACTTTTCCACCGGGGATTCGGTGAGCAAGGACCAGGTCCTGGCGACGATCGCATAAGACGCAAGGCGAACCGGTTTTCCAGCATGGCTTGATCCGCGTTCGGCCCGAGACGTGAGCCGCTCATAGAAAAACGGTGTTTGACAAACAGGGGGCGGGTGGTTACTGTTGTGGTTATGGTAAACCCAAACAGTTAAAGGAGAAAATAACCATGTTTGAAACCAAAGAAGCGCTTCTCCAGAAATATATGCAGGCTGAAAAGCCCGTATGCCCGCACTGCAGCCAGGAAATGACACTCTGGGAAGTGCCCCAGATCACCTTCGGTGACGGTCTGGGCTGGGGAACGCCTTATTTATATGTCTGTTTCAATGACAACTGTCCTTCCTACCGGCAGGGATGGGATCATATACAGGAAACCATGGAGTATGAAGCCTCATACCGGTGCATACAGGAGCCCGGCAAGGACAATTTTGAATACATGCCGGTATTCAGTGCCGAGGGGGCAAAAGGACAGAAGATAGATGACGCCGCCCTGGCGGCAAGGGAGGCGGAGAAAGAAGCCATTAAACAAGGGTTCTCGCTTCTGACCGACTACTACATGGACAAGGACTGGGACGAAATCCTCAAAATACTGCTTGACGCCACATTCCCGCCCAAAGTCCGGCTGAAGTCCGCTGAAATGGTGGGAGAGCTCGGCGATGTCGAGGCCATCGAGCACATGATCAACCACAAGTTCCCGACGCCTGTTCTGCAGAAAGCCGTTGACAGTGCGGTGAATCAGCTCCATGAGCGGCATTATACACGGGAATGCCCGTATTGTGCCGAAATTATCAAAAAGCGGGCCGTGGTATGCAAACACTGCCAGCAGGAGGTGTCCAAAGGGTAAGTCAGCACTCTCTGTGAACCTTTTCAATATTGTAGGAGCGGTAAATGATCATTTCCCGCTCCTTTTTGTTTTCCGGAAACGGCTCGAGTGAAAGGGTGGCCAGCATGCCGGCAGCCTCTTCTTTTGACGGCACTTTGTCCATGCCTTCTCCGTACAGCTCGCCGGTGCGGGTGTTTCTTATCAGGGCATCCTTCCCGTCCGTGGAGACGGAAAACGGGATCTGATAATCAAAAACGAGCCTGGCACCCGCCAGTATCTCCCTTTCGTACGATCCCAGCGATCCGGCAATACACCGGGCTGCCATAAAGGCCGTGTCCTTCACAAATACGACAATATCGAGGGCAGCGGTGTACGGTTCTCCCTTGAAAAAAACAGTGATTTCCTGGTCCACTTTGATATCCTGCTTTGCGTATCCCTTCTGCTCGACCAGCACTTTCTCAAAAAGCTGCCGGTTCCCCTCGGGCCCCGCATTGGGGATCTCTCTGCCTGTTACATAATCTGTAAGTGTTTCGTTCATAACAACGCCTTTCCTGTCATTTCAGACGGCTTTTCAATATCCATTACGCCCAGAAACGTCGGTGCGATATCGCCGAGAATGCCGTCTGCCATCGTTTTTCCCTTGCACGCCTCGCCGGCCGCTATACATTTCACCGGATTCAGGGTGTGGGCGGTGTGCGGAGAACCGTCAGCAGCCGTCATTTTTTCGGCATTGCCGTGATCGGCCGTCACAATGGCGGTGCCGTTCCGCTTCCACACGGCTTCCACCACCATCTGAAGCGATTGATCCACGGCTTCGCAGGCCTTTACCGCCGCCTCGAAAATGCCGGTATGCCCCACCATGTCCATATTGGCAAAATTGAGGATGACTGCGGAAAACCGCCCTTTTTCAATGCTCTCCTTTGCAGTACGGGCCACTTCAAACGCGCTCATCTCCGGCTTTTCGTCATAGGTGGCCACATCCCGCGGCGACGGAATCAAAATCCGCTCTTCCCCTTCGAAAACCTTTTCATTCCCGCCGTTGAGAAAATAGGTGACATGGGCGAATTTTTCCGTTTCAGCAATCCGCAGCTGCGGCATACCCCGGTAACTCAAAATCTCGCCCAGGATATTGACAAGATACTGGGGCGCGAAGGCCACCGGCAGATCAAAGTGTTCATCATACTGTGTCATGCAGACGACACCGGCAAGGGAAGGCGGGTTTCTGTCGAACAGGGTAAAATCGTCCCGGGTAAACGCCGTTATAATCTCTCTTGCGCGGTCGGCCCGGAAATTGAAAAAAACGAGTCCGTCCCCGTTTTTTACAACGGGACCGGCTGATCCGTCGAATGGCTCCCGGATAATAACCGGCTTGATAAATTCATCGGTTTCCCCCCGGCCGTAAGCATTTTTCACAGCCGCAACCGGATCGGTTTCCACCCGGCCCTCCCCTTCGGTGTAGAGCCGGTAGGCCTTTTCAACCCGGTCCCACCGGGTGTCCCGGTCCATGGCCCAGTATCGGCCGCAGACACTGGCGACTTCCCCGACATTTTTGCGGGCGAGATAATGCTGAAGCTGCTGCATGTAATCCGCACCGCTTTTAGGCGGGGTGTCCCTGCCGTCCATGATCGCATGAATGTAAAGGTCTTCCACCCCGCTTTTTTCGGCCATATCCACCAGTGCAAACAGGTGGCGGATATGGCTGTGAACACCGCCGTCCGAGAGAAGCCCGAAAAGATGACAGGCGCTGTCCCCTGAGGCTACCGTCTCAAACAGATCCAGAAGTGTTCTGTTCTCAAAAAACGTGCCGTCCGCGATTGCACTGTTAATCCGCACCAGGTCCTGGTACACGACCCGGCCCGCACCGATGTTCATATGGCCCACTTCGGAATTGCCGATGGTGCCCTCGGGCAGCCCCACCGCCTCCCCGGAACACGTGAGATACGACCGGGGGTACGTTTTTTCAAGCATATCCAGAAAAGGGGTGCGGGCTTCGGCCACTGCATTGCCCTGTTTTCGGAGATTGAAGCCCCATCCGTCCAGTATGATCAGCGCATCTGTCCGGCTTTTATCAGATGTCATCAACCGTATTCCCGCTTTCAACAAAAATTTTCTGTATATCGATCCGGGGTGCATCCACCCACAGCCCTTCCAGATCGAAGAGTTCATGCGTCTCGGTATCAAAGAGATGGATGATGATCCACCCGAAATCGAGAAGAATCCATTTTCCCTCTTTCATGCCTTCAACGCCGAGGGGTTTTTTGCCTTTTTTTTTCAACTGTTCACAGATATGCTCGGCAATGGAGATGACCTGTCTGGCAGACGTACCGGTCATTATGACAAGAATATCCGTATAAGAGGTCAGCCCGCTGACATCCAGCACTTTCACGGACCGGGGTTTTCTTGAAAATGCCGGCCGAAGATAATGATCAAGATCACCCATCTGTGTCATACGTACAATCCCCTTTTTGCTATCATCTCTTCAACAGGCGGCGGAACAAGCCCCTTCAAGGCGCCGCCGCGTTTCACAAGGTGTCGGACATACGTTGAAGATATATCGATTTCAGGCACCTCTGATACTACTATACGCTTTTTGTGCGGATGGTCAAACGCATTCTGTTCCGGGGTCATTTTATAGCCTTTTGAAATCCCTTCGTGTATAAAAGCGCCGATTTCATCGAGTCCTTTTTTATCGTCCGCCCGCAACATGACAATCACCGGGATTTCATCGAATATCTCGTCGAATCTTTCCCACGTCGTAATATCAAAAAAAACGTCCGACCCCATGATCAGAAAGAGCCGCTTTTCCCGGCATGTGGTTTTAAACGCCCGCACGGTGTCAATGGTATAGGACGGCCCGGCCCTTTGAATCTCAATATCGGAAATCGCCAGGCCGGGTATGGCCGCGATGCTTTCCGCCACCATCTCCCGCCGGTCTTTTGTGCTTGCCAGTTCTTTGTCGGACTTGTGCGGCGGGGTGGCGGCGGGAATAAAGTAGACGGTGTCTAAAGCAAACTTGTTTCGAATGAACGTTATGGTCCGGATATGCCCGTTGTGTAAAGGATTGAATGTTCCGCCGAACAGACCGGCACGCATACCCTCATCCCCTGTCAAGTGACTTTGCCAGCGCGTTTATAAGCGCTTCAATGCCGTCGCCCGTGACCGCCGAAACCGTATACATGTCAGAACGGCCGCACGCCTGTTTGAACCGTTTCACTTTCTCCGCCGTACCGGTCAGATCGACTTTGTTCAATACGATGAGCTGCGGTTTCCGGGCCAGTGTACTGCTGTGCATCTCGAGCTCGCTGTTTATCAGGTTGAAGGCCTGCAGCGGCGCGTCCGGTTCGATGGCATCTGTATCGATAAGGTGCACCAGGAGCGAGGTCCGCTCAACATGTTTCAAAAACTGCGTACCCAGTCCTGTGCCTTTGTGGGCCCCCTGGATAAGCCCCGGAATGTCCGCCACGGCAAACGGCTCTCCAAAAGGGGGCTGCACCATTCCGAGAGTGGGAACCAGTGTTGTGAAAGGGTAGTCGGCAATTTTCGGGCGGGCCCTTGATATCCGGGAGATCAAAGTGGATTTCCCTGCATTGGGCAGCCCGACGATGCCGACATCCGCAATGAGCTTCAGTTCCAGCTGCAACGTCAGTTCAATCCCTTTTGTGCCGGGCTGCGAGAAACGCGGGGTCTGGTGGGTGGCGGTGGCGAAATGCTTGTTTCCTTTACCGCCTCTCCCGCCTTTTGCAACAATAACGGTTTGTCCGTGTTCGGTCAGGTCAGCGAGGATTTCGCCTGTTTTCTGATCGGCGACAATGGTACCGGGGGGCAGTTCAATGATTTCATCCCGGCCGTTCCGGCCGTGTTTTTGCTTTCCCTGTCCGGGGGCGCCGTTCTCGGCTTTATAGAATTTCCGGGTGCGGTAATCGAAAAGGGTCCGTTTGCGCTGATCCACCTTGAGGATGACCTGTCCGCCGTCACCCCCGTCACCCCCGTCCGGCCCCCCTTTTTCAACGTATCTTTCCCTTCGGAAGCTGGTACACCCGGCCCCGCCATTGCCGGATCGGACGGTAATAACTGCCTCGTCAACAAACTTCACGCGTCATATACAGAGACTATTTTCCGGTTCCGGCCCTGTCTTTCATACGTAACAGTCCCGTCAATCTTTGAAAAAAGGGTATAATCCTTTCCAAGGCCGACGTTTTTCCCCGGGTGAAACGTCGTGCCGACCTGCCTTACCAGTATGTTTCCCGCCAGCACTTTCTGGCCGCCGTACTTTTTAACCCCCCTTCTCTGGGCGTTGCTGTCCCGGCCGTTTTTCGAGCTGCCTGCCGCTTTTTTATGTGACATTGTCTATTCTCCTTTTATCACGCATCAATGGCATCGATTTTTACCTCGGAAAAATACTGCCTGTGGCCTTTTTTCCTTCGGTATCCTTTCCGGCGCTTGTATTTAAACACAAGTTTCTTTTTGCCTTTTCCCTGTTGAACAACACGGCCCTTTACAGAGACATTTTCAACAACCGGACTGCCGATGGTGACATTCTCGCCATCTGCAAACAGCAGAACCTCGTTGAACTCGATTTCGGAACCCTCCGGTTCCGCAAGCTTTTCAACCTGGAGGACGTCTCCTTCCTGCACCCTGTACTGCTTGCCCCCGGTCTTTATAACTGCGTACATGCTCCCTTTCTCCTTTATATTAAGCGCTTTTATATGCTCATAAGATTTAAAAACTCTTTAAGATATTATATTTTGGTCAATCTGTCAAGATAAGACCCACCTGTTTTTTTGCAGCAATATTTACTTCATTGAGACTTGTTGCTGGAAAGCCGTTTTAAGATTCGATGTGCCAAGTGTTCGTTGATGTCTCGGTGGCAAGGCACCGGTTCGGTAAATCCCGTTACCGGATTATGGTAAATGTCGTGTTTTCCGCCGTGGCGGAGAAGAAAGCAGCCCGACTTCTCAATCTCTTTTATGAGATCTTTTCGCTTCATCAGACTTCGATCTCTTCTACTTTCCTGATGCCCGGCATATCTCCTTTGCTGAACTCACGGTATAAATCGCGTAAGTGTTCTCTTAAATCTTCAAGGTCTTCTCCCTGGGTCCAGTGATCTGGATATTCATTCAGAAAACCCAAATACCAACCATCTTTTTCCTTCCAATAGGTGATCTTGGATTTCATAGTTCCCTCTTAATCTTTTTGTTTTCTGAAAATTTTCTAGTAAAATTAAAATCAATTTATGAATTTGTCAATATGCCATCCCAATGCCCTGCTCTTTTAAAAGCCTGGCAGCTTAAACTTCATGGTGACTTTGCCGGTGGTTCGGCCCGGCCGAATCATCTTTGTATCATCACCACGGGTTTCGATTTTGTCTTCTCTGACCCGGATATGGATGGTATGATCACCGCAACCGCCGCAAATTCATATTGAAACCATTTGTTTTCCGTTAAAATTACGGTCATTCAGACAAGGATAAATCGTTCGGAAAAGGTGTCGTACCGCGATGGGTTCGCCCGGATAAATGTCGTGATATCCCGGCTGTCGGGATTGTCCAGAAGTTCGAACAAAAGCAGGCTGAAAACGTCGAAGGTCTCCTGCCGCCGGCTTGTCAAAAGATCTGTGATCCGGTTCCCGGGCTTGCTGATCTGATATTTTTCCCGCAAATGACGGATATCCGGCCTTCTCAGATAGGTTATGATATCCTTCCGCGCTTTGTGCCGTTTCAGATAATCTCTTACCGCGTCAAGAAAAAAAGAAACAGCTGCGGTTCGGCAGTCCTCAACAAATCGCTCCTCTGTAAACCGTCTGTATGCGCGCGCTTTTTTCAAAAGGGTATCCCCGCTGTATTTTTTTTCGAGGCGGCGGATAACGGACGGGAGCACCTTTTTCCGCCGCTCTACGGCTGCTGTTTCAAATGTGTCAAAATATTCTCTGAGGCTTGTCATACCGGGCGGCGTCAGCTCTTCCGACCCGTCATCAAGGAGAATATTTTCGATCTGGGCATCCAGAAGAAATCCAAGGGTTGTCTTTCCGCCTTGTGTGTCGATTATGTCAAGGGGGTTGAAATAATCCACAGACAGCCCTTTTCGCCCCTCCCTTTTGCGGAGAAAAAACCGGGTTTCATCCGTCACGGGTATCCGTTTCTGGCCGGTCGGATT
Source organism: uncultured Desulfobacterales bacterium (assembly GCA_964478245.1). GTDB lineage: Bacteria > Desulfobacterota > Desulfobacteria > Desulfobacterales > Desulfobacteraceae > CAYZHB01. Next base: position 9,707 of record CAYZHB010000078.1, read on the forward strand.
GAGGGCGCTGGTGAAGGTCGGTATGGTGATAAAAGCGCCGTCCGGCGTGATTTCAGTGCCGTAGCTGTCGGAAACGGATGGTTTCACCGAACAAAAATCCTCGTCCAGACGGGCCGGGATCAAAAGATCATCGGTATCGTGCTGCTTGTTCACAAAAATCCCGGTTTTTTTTTCAATCGCTTCTATGCGCTTTCGATTCCGCTCCGTGATACTGGCGGAAATATCCGCGCCGCGTTGAAGCAGTTCCTGAAAAACCGCTTCTTTTCCCCTGGGCACCTTGGTCAGCAACCCGTATACCGGGGTGTTGCCCCGCCGGGAAACCGCATCCATCAGATGGCGCAAATCCTTTTCACCCTGCTGCCAGTCAAGGGGATCGGACGCACCGTAAAGGGTAAACCGCAGATTGTTCTCTCCGGCCAGGCTGTCCACGAGTTTTACGGCCGCATCATATGAAAAATGCCGCCGCGGACCGGGCAGGGCCCATTCATTGCAGCGCCGGCAGAAATTGCTGCACCCTGCGGTAAGCTGAAGAGCAAGGGTGGTACGAAACAGCAGGGATAATCGGTTCAGATCCAGGCCGGTTCTTTCTTTCCAGCCATCGAAGGACACATACCCGGGACTTTTGATCTGCAACTGCGCCGTCGTTTTGAGAAATTGCGCAAGATCTTTTTCCGCACGCAAAAATCGGTTTGATGCATTTTGGAGAATCTCGTCGTGGAATTTATCTTTGACCGTGTCGATCTGATAGAGGCATTTCAGCGCATTTTCACTTAGAAAATCTCTCGATTGCGCCCGGTTGAGGGCCTCGAAACAGACCGAGGCCATATGCTGCCAGTCACCGGTATAAACGGATGCAAGGACTTCATCCCGCAGGTTTTCGAAAATACGGATGTCACGGGAACCGATCTGTGTTTCTGCGTCTTTCACCTTGTATTCCGGCAGGTACCGTATAAAGAACGGTAAAATTGTCTAACATCCATGGCCGGGGCGGTCACATAAGTACAGGCTGAAAACATTTAGCCGTTAGCCGTTAGCCGTTAGCCGTTAGCTAAATGCTGACAGTGACAGCTAACGGCTGGATGGGGAAAAACCAGCTCATATAAACCGCAAGCTCGACTCCGGCTTTCATAATACAGGGCCGCCTGAATACCAGGGGGTGTATGCACACACCCCCTGATATTCAAACAATCAAACTGCTGGCTGGTTTTTTTAGCCTCTGACCTCTTCTTTCACGGCTGTAGCGATCTTGTACAGAATGGTGAGGACAAAAAAACCGGTCGCCCACACACCGAGGGTAATCACAATCTCCTTGCCGGTAGGGGCGTACTCGGTGACATGGTGCAGGGGTGAGGGTACAAACCCGCCGTTGATCATGCCGATCCCCTTGTCGATCCATGTGCCGACAAAGACGAGTATGCAGGTAAACGGCAGCAGAATCCAGTTGTTCCGCAACGCCGGTATGACCAGCAATACCGCGCCGATGACCATGAGGATAATAGCGGTCCACATCCACCAGACGTAGAGACCATGCCCGTGAAGCCCGAAAAACAGATACTTGAAGTGGGACTCATGACCGGGTATCTGGCTGTAGAAAACGACAAACACCTCGCAGAGGAAAAAGAAGATGTTGGCGATAATCGCGTAGCATACAATCTTTGCAAGGGTCTGCATTGCTTCCCATCCCGGATCGAACGTGGTCACTTTCCTGACGATGTAGCAAAGCAGGATCAGAAGGGCCGGTCCTGCCGCAAACGCTGAAGCGAGAAACCGCGGTGCCAGGATGGCGGTGAGCCAGAACCCTCTGCCGGGAAGACCGCAGTACAGATAGGCGGTAACCGTATGAATACCGATGGCGAACGGGATGGAAAGATAGATCAGCGGTTTCGTCCACATAGGCGGCCGAACCTGATTTCTTTCGGCTTCGAGCACTTTCCACCCGATCACGATATTCAAGAGCAGATAGCCGTTCAGAACGATCATGTCGTAGAACAGCATGGAATGCGGTGTGGGATACAGCAGCACATTCAGCATCCGTACCGGTTGCCCCAGGTCCACAATAATAAACAGCAGACACATGATAAGGGACGCAATGGCCAGAAATTCTCCCAGGATCGTGATCCGGTGGAATTTTTCATAGTCGTGCAGGTAGTAGGGGATCACCACCATTACCCCGCCGGCGGCCACCCCGACCAGGAAAGTAAAGTTGGCAATGTAAAACCCCCATGACACGTCCCGGCTCATACCGGTGATCATGAGACCGTTGAAAAACTGATCAAGATAGGCGGCGAATCCCGCGCCCATTACGGCGAGCAATACAGCCAGCCATATCCAGTACTTTTTACTTCCTTTAATAGCTATTTCAAGCATACCCGCCTCTCTTTATATGATGTAGTAAACAGAAGGCGCCGTGCCGAGCTCCTGTTTACGTCGGATTGAATAATTCTTACCCAAAAGTTTCCTGACCTCTGAGCCGGGATCTTCCAGGTCACCAACAACGATCGCGCCCTCGGATGCCGCTGCGCAGTGGGGCTGCTTGCCCTCTGCCAATCTTTCTGCGCACAGGTTGCACTTTTCAACCACCCCTTTGCTCCGGGTCGGGAAGTCCGGGTCGGTCTCCTCTATAAAGGGCCGCGGGTCTCTGAAGTTAAAACTTCTTGAACCGAACGGACACGCCGCCATGCAGAAACGGCAGCCGATGCACCGGTGAAAGTCCATCAGCACGATACCGTCTTCCCGCTTAAAGGTCGCCTGTGTGGGACAGGCCTGAACACAGGGCGGATTGTCGCAATGGTTGCACAGGACAAGAAACGGCATGTGCTTGAACTTGTCGGCCAGGAAATCATCCGCTTTTTCCGGAAAGGCATTGTGATAGTGCTCCTCCCAGATCCACTTGATCTCCTGATCATGATTGACCGGCCGGGTATCCGGATACTGCTCCTTGTCGGGCTTATGACCGAAATCCGGAACGTTGTGGGCTTTGTGGCATGCTTCAACAGCTTTTTCCGCTATCTCCTCAGTCAGTTTCCTGGTATCGATGACCATACCCCATCTTACTGCAGTAAGGGACGCTTGACTTTCTCTCTTAACTGCAGGGGAGGTGCCGTGAGAATCAGATGAGGAGGAAATGCTGATTACCGGAGCAGCACTGATGCCCAGGGCAGAGATGCCGGCCACTTTTAAAAAGCTTCTTCTGCTCTTTTTCATCATTCAATCTCCTTGGGGTCTGTATGGCAATCCCAGCAGTAGGGATCAACCGACGCATAGTTATGACATTTGTCGCAAAATTTGCTCTTGTCTTGATGACAGCCTAAACAGGAATCCTCACCCGTGGAAAGGCTCATGGCATACGTGTTGCCGTTGGTACTCAGGTAGACCCTGTCCGCATCCCGCACCACCGCGTCTCTCCATTCGTCCAGAAGCGCCATGTGTTCGGCTCTCATTTCGTATTTTTTCAGCACGCACTTTTCAGCTTTTTTGGCTTTGCCCAGAAGTTCCGGCTCGGGGGCCGCTTCGGTGCCGCCGAGATTAATCCAGAAAGGGAAAAGTGCAATAATGATAAATACGACAAGACCAGTGATTATCGCATTTTTACTCATCGTTCTCCTCCATGCCGGGTAGTGGTTCAAATCTCAGGTCGGTCTCTCTCTCTTTCTCACCCGATAAAATCAGGGCGTTCCCAACCAGTTCATGTATGCCGATGACTTCCACCTCCGGCACCCAGTACTCCATGAGTGTCGGAAGCGCCGCTCTGTCAATGGCGCATATGGTCGCAAGCCTGTTTACACCGAACTTCTCATGCACAAATTTAACCGCATTCGCTCTGGGAAGCCCGCCCGCCATTCTGAGCTCAATATTTTCACCGGCGTTGAGACCGGCGCCTGAGCCGCAGCAGAAAGTTTTCTCCCGGATCGTGTTCTCCGGCATTTCATAGAAATTGTCGCAGCAGTTCTGAATGACATACCGTGGTTCCTCGAGCAGTCCCATGCCCCTGGCCGGGTTGCAGGAATCGTGGAACGTAATGACCTGGTTGCTGTTCCGGCTCTTGTCCAGCTCAAGCTTCCCGTGTTTGATCAGGTCGGCGGTGAACTCGGTTATATGCACCATCTTTGTGGATCTGGCATTTTCAAACTTTGTCCCGGTAATGGGATTCACCGGCTCTTCCAGGAAGTCGGCCGGCCCGTTCATGGTGTCCATGTACTGGTGTATCACTCTCCACATATGGCCGCATTCACCGCCCAAAATCCACTTCACGCGGAGTCTTTTCGCCTCGGCGTACATCTTGGCATTGAGTCGCTTCATCATCTCATGGGAGGTGAAAAAGCCGAAGTTCCCACCCTCTGATGCATAGGTGCTCCAGGTGATGTCTAATCCAAGACTCTCCAAATAATGGAAAAGAATTAGGTAGCCCATGCACGTATAGGTTCCCGGATCAGCAAAAACATCGCCCGATGGAGTTATAA
>CAYZHB010000079.1:0-13809 GCA_964478245.1 uncultured Desulfobacterales bacterium
GTCCGAAAGCATCTGCTCGGCTTTAGCAGCGGCCGACTGCGGCGTCGATGTATCGGCCCAGCTTGCCAAAGCCGAGCAGATGCTTTCGGACCTGCCCGGACCGGAAAGGTACAGCAAATTCGTAACAGGTCCCGTCAGCGGCCGGAAGAGCTTTATCTGTTTTGACGAGGATGCCACTATCAAGCATATCCGGCAGGCCATCGACAAGGGGTTTGATATACCGGAACTGATCAAGCGGTTTACTTCGGCCGGTACCGGGCCCGGGCAGTCAGGCGTTCCCGGACACAACCTCCCGCTTTTCACGGCCAAATACAAATCCCAACTGCCGGAGGAGTCCAGACCCACCAATCTGCGGCCCCCGCTCGTGCCGGTTTTCTTTTCCACCTATGCCGGCCGGAACCATGACATGGCCAAAAGAACCCCCATGCATGAGCGGCAGAAAAAAGACGGCGGCATTTTCCGGCGCCTGGGCGTGTGGCGCCGGGCCCGGTATTTCTCTTCCGACTTATCCTGTAGAAAAGAGATCGAAAATGTCCGGCACAACGTGGGCATACTGGACGCCTCCACCCTCGGGAAATTCCGTATTCACGGTCCTGACAGCCTCAAGGCGCTCCAGCGGGTCTACATCAGCAACATGGAAAAGGTCCGAGAGAACCGGGTCAAATACACGGCCATGTGCAATGATGACGGATGCGTGATCGATGACGGGATCGTGACCAAAATGGGGGAAAACGAGTATTTCTTCACCACTTCCACCGGACGGGCCGGGGCCACCGTTGAATGGATCCGGTACCACACCCGGTTCGACGGATGGGATTTCAACCTGGTCAATCTCACGGACGCCATGGGCGTTATCAACCTGTCCGGGCCCAACGCAAGAAAAGTGGCCGAGAAAGTGGTGGACCAGGACATCTCTTCAGAGGCCCTGCCTTTCTCGGGCATCAAGTGGTACACGATTCAGGATACCATCAAGGTGCTCATCATGCGGCTGGGATTTGTCGGGGAACTCTCCTACGAGCTCCACGTCCCCTCTTCCTACATGGAAACCGTCTGGGACCTGCTCCTGGAAGCGGGCAAAGATTTCAAGATCATGAATTTCGGGGTGGAAGCCCAGAATGTCCTGCGCATGGAGAAAGGGCACGTGATTCTCGGCCAGGAATCCGAACAGCGGACCATCCTCACCGATATCAACATGGGCTTTCTGTGGTACAAAAACAAGCCCGAATTCAAGACCGTGGGCCATACAGCGCTCAAGCAGATGGAAAATGATACCGGACGACTGACGCTCGTGGGCATCAAAATGAAGGATTCTTCACGGGTTCCCGGTGACGGGTGCGTCATCGTGGATGATACCCGGGTGCGGGGATATATCTGCACCATCCGGAAAAGTTTCAGTGTGGACAGTGTCGTGGGCATGGCGCTTGTGGAGTCCCAGCTTGCCGGGACCGGCACCACCGTCTCGGTCTACGAAGATGAATGCAAAGGCAATCTGGCCGAGGCTGAAGTTGTTCCGATGCCTTTTTATGATCCAAAAGGGGAAAGGATGAAAGCATAAAGGAATGAGTACTATGGTAGAAATTATTAGACGTTCACCGGTTAAGTTCGACAACAGGCCTGCGCGGGTTGAAAAGCGGGACAACTGGCCCGTGGTGCAGGAATATTCAGATGAAGGCGAAGGGCCGTGGATAACTGACCTTTGCCACCTGACACGCTGGGATGTCCAGAACGGCGACTTAAACGCCCTGAAATCCGAGGAACTGCCCATACCCGAGACGTATGGCCGCACGTTTCTGAATGAAAAAATGGCCGTGAACCGAATGAACAGAACACAGGCCTCGGTCTGGGTTTTTCCGGGCAGCGGTCTTGAAATGCCGAATGATCCGTCTTTTACGGAGACAACCGACGCAACCGTTTTTCTGGCGCTGTACGGCCCGGATGTTTTCCGTATCACGGAAAAACTGACCGATCTCGATCTCAACGGTCCGGGCAGAATCCCGCCCGTACTTGTACAGGGACCCTTCTCACACGTTCCCTGCCAGATCGTTGTCATCGACAAGGACGGCGACACACCGGGTATAATGCTCACTTGTTCAAGGGGCTATGCAAGAGATATGGTTGACGCCCTCATGGATGCCGGGGATGAGTTCTCTCTTAAACCGGCAGGAGAAGACAGATTTAAACAATGGATAACAAACCAAGTAAGGAGAGAGAAATGACACAGAAGTATGATGCGATTATTATCGGAGCCGGTGCCATCGGAACGCCGATCGCCTACGAACTGTCCAAGATGGGATACAAAACACTCAGCGTGGACAAGACCCATGATGCGGGCGAAGGGTCTACCGCCGGTTCCTGCGCGATCGTAAGAGCCCACTATTCTACTGAAGACGGGGTCGCCACGGCATATGAAGGCATGAAGTACTGGCTTGACTGGGAAAATTACCTTGGAAATGTCGCGGATGAAAAGGGCCTTTCAAAGTACATGAACACCGGCTCCATCCTGATCAAAAGCCAGGGACATGACTGGCGGAAAGTGCAGAGACATTACGACGCCGTCGGTGTTGAATATGAAGAGTGGACCAACGAGCAGGTAATAAAGCATGTACCGGTGGTCAACATGTACGAGTACTGGCCCGTGAAACGGCCCGAAGACCCGGCTTTTTTCGATCCCCCGACCAGAGAGCTCGAAGGGGCCATCTTCTGCCCCGAAGGCGGATACGTGAACGATCCGGCGCTTTCCACCCACAATACCATGAGAGCGGCGGAAAAACACGGCGCCACCTTCATGTTCAACAAGGAAGTGGTGGATATCAGAAGTGAAAACAACCGGGTCAAGGGAATCACCCTCAAGGACGGCACCCGGTATGACGCCGACGTCGTGGTCAACTGCGGCGGCCCCCACTCGTTCATGGTAAACCAGCTGGCCGAAGGGGTATACGAAGGCTGCAATATCAAGACCAAGGCACTGCGGCACGAAGTGATGCACTGCCCGTCGCCCGAAGGGTATGATTACTACAATGACGGCTACCACATGTCGGACGGCGATGTCGGCTGCTACTACCGGCCCGAGGTCGGCAACATGTTTCTGATCGGCAGCGAGGACCCGGACTGTGATCCCCAGGAATGGGTGGATCCGGATGAATTCTACGCCGGAAAAGGCGGTCCCGGCCGGGACAACCAGCTGACCAAAGCGCAGTGGAAAGCCCAGTGCTACCGGCTCGGCAGACGAATCGAATCCCTCCAGGTACCGGAACAGCCCCGGGGCGTTGTCGATCTGTACGACTGTTCCGATGACTGGATTCCGGTATACGACAAATCCGACCTTGACGGCTTCTACATGGCCATCGGGACCAGCGGGAACCAGTATAAAAATGCACCGGTGGTCGGCAGAATGATGGCGGAACTCATCGATGCCGTGGAGAAGGGACTGGATCATGACAACGAACCGTTCCAGTACAAGCTCAAATACCTGGAAGGCCGGATAATCGACATGGGCTTCTATTCCAGGAAAAGAGAAATCAACTACGACTCCAGTTTCTCTGTAAACGGGTAACTGTTTTGCACATACCGCGTGCAGCCACATGCACGCGGTATCCAAAACCGGTGTGACTATGAAAATTTACGTGTGCGTCAAACATGTGCCGGATTCGGCTGCTGCGCTCACCGTTATCGACGGCAACCGCATTGACGAGCGGATCACCTTTATCATCAATCCCTATGATGAACACGCGATCACCGAGGCGTGCCGGATACGGGACCTTCTTGGCGATTCAGAAGTTGTGGCGGTCTGTCTCGGCAAAGAGGCGGCACGGGATATCCTCAGGTCTGCCATGGCCATGGGGGCCGACAGGAGCATCCTCATCAGAACGGACCGCTCCCACGACCCCATCGATACGGCAGCTGCCCTGAAATCGGCCATCGAAACCGACGGGAAGCCGGATATCGTTTTCACCGGCCGGGAGGCCATTGACAGCAACGGTATGCAGACCATGTTCAGACTCGGTGATCTTTTCGGATTTCCGGTCATGACAAATGTCGTAAAGGTGGCCATCGGCAAAGAAAGTGCCGCCGTTGTTTCCGAAGGGGAGAAGGGACGCCGCCTGCGCTACACCGTGACGATACCATGCGTTCTTGCCGCGGCCAAGGGGCTGAACAAACCGAAATACCCCACCATGCCGGATATCATCAAGTCGCGGAAAAAAGAGATTAAAACGGTGGACTACGACCTGCTCGGTGTGCAGACGCCCCCTTCCGCAACCGAGGTGATCCGGCTGACACCTGTCAAGGAAAACCGGACACCGAAACGTCTCCAGGGAGACAGCGCAAAGGTGGCGGAACAGATTATAGACATCCTTAAAAACGAGGCAAAGGTACTCTGAAAAATGGACAAAACCGGTGTTCTGGTCGAAACGGACAACGAAACAATAAAGGCGTCTGTTCACGGTGTGATATCCTGCCTTAAGACACAGGGGCTGCCTGTCTGGGCCTTTGTGGTCTGTGAAGAACCGGGGCAATTTACACAAGCGCTTTCCCGGCAGGGAGCCGACTGTATCGTGGAAATCCGTATCCGCAGTGAAGAAGCGCGAATGAATCCCCGGGTCCTTTCGGAAGCGGCAGCCCAGGCCGTAAAGCAGACCGGCGTAAGGGCGCTTTTCGGCCCGGCAACTCCCGGCGGAAAAGAGCTGCTTGCCAGAGTTGCATCCCGTTTTGAAGCGCCGCTTGTCACGGACTGCACCGGCGTGGATCTTGAAAGCGGCACCGCTTATGCCACCCGGTATTCCGGCAAAACCGACGCATTGATCGGTTTCGAAGGGAAATACGCTCTCTTCGGCATGCGCCCCAACTATTTTGACGCAGTCCCCTGTGAAACCACCCCCGAGACAATCGTATTCGAACCGGAGATCCCGGGAGAAACCGGTATCCGGTTTGACGGCATTGTTGAATCGGCTGCCGAAGGCATCGACCTGACAGAAGCGGACATCATCATTTCAGGCGGCCGCGGCATGAAAAACGGGAATAATTTTTCCGTTCTGTTTGAATGCGCCCGGGAGCTGAATGCGGCGGTCGGTGCCTCACGGGTGGCGGTTGACGAAGGTTGGGTACCGTATACCATGCAGGTGGGACAGACCGGTGTCAAGGTCAACCCGAAAGTGTATATCGCCTGCGGTATTTCCGGCTCCGTACAGCATTTTGCCGGCATGAAAACCGCCGGCACCATCATCGCCATCAACACGGATGAAAATGCGCCCATTATCAGCAAAAGCGACTACTACACGACAGGCGATCTCTTTGAAACCGTCCGTGAACTCACCCGCCGGCTGAAAATAACAAGCAAATAGCATTCCTCCCGGCTCATCCGGCCCATCTTTTTTCTCACCCGGCAGATTAAATTATTGACATTGCAGGGCGATATGATTAATATTTATATTCAATTTACGGATTCAAAATATTGCCTTGCACCAAATGGATTTAAAAGAACAGGTAGACCCGGATCATATAAAAGACATTGATCTGAACCGTATCAACCTTATTCCTGTCTTTGACTGGTTTAATGAAGGGGTGATCATTGTTGACAGGAAAGGGGTTGTCAAATATTACAACAAGGCCATGGAATCCATCGATGACATCGATCACAAAGATGCGGTAAACAGAAAAGTTACCGAACTCTACGATCTGGACCCGCTCACGAGCAAAATCATGCAGTGCCTGCAGCAGGCATCTCCCCTGATCAATCACACCCTGCTCTACCGGACCCGAAAGGGGAAGGTCGCCAACACCATCCACAATGTCTACCCGTTTTTTAAAGAGGGCCGTCTTTCCGGCGCCATCTGCTTTGTAAAGGAATACAATGTTCTCGAGGACACGATTTCAAGTGTCTCCATTCCCAAAAACAAAAACAACGCGAGCAACGGCACCCGCTACACGTTCGCCAACGTGATCAGTGACAACATCGGCTACCTCAAGGCGCTGAACATGGCCAGGAGAACGGCCAAAACCCCTTCGCCCGTCATGCTTTTCGGAGAAACCGGGACCGGAAAGGAGCTCTTTGCCCAGTCCATGCACAACTACGCCTTCAAGGGAGACCGCAAATACATTCCGGTCAACTGTTCCGCCATACCGGAAAACCTGCTTGAAGGCATCCTTTTCGGCACCACCAAGGGCGCGTTCACCGGTGCGAAATCCAAGGCCGGTCTGTTTGAAAAGGCAAACGGCGGTACCCTTTATCTCGATGAGGTCGACTCCATGGGGACTGCTCTCCAGGCGAAAATCCTGCGGGTTATCCAGGAAAAAAAGGTGCGGCGGCTGGGATCCCTTGAGGAAAAGGAAATCGATGTCAAAATACTGAGTTCCATCAACCGGCCGCCTGAGCTGTCGATCCAGGCGAAACAGCTCAGAGAGGATCTGTTTTACCGGCTGGGCGTGGTCTTTATCACCATACCGCCGCTGCGGGAGCACATGGATGACATTGAAAAACTGGTCCGGCACTTTATCAGTAAACACAGCCACGCCATCAACAAAAAGGTAGCCGGCATATCGGATGCGGTCATGGAAAAATTTTACCGGTACCACTGGCCCGGCAATATACGGGAACTTGAACATGTCATCGAAAGCGCCATCAACATGATCGAAGACGACCAGACGATTGAACTGCAGCATCTGAAATCCTCATTTCTGAACATGGAAAAGCTTGAATCTGCGGATAAAGACCAGCCGGTCCCCCGGGACCGTTTTCCCGAAGAAACAGTGGATGAATCACTGCTGAACCAGAACCTGAGCATCCTCACGCTGAAAGAGATGAACCGGTCCCAGGAAAAAAAGGCCATCAAACAGGCGCTGCACCAGAACTTCGGCAACATCTCCATGGCGGCGAGAAACATGGGCATTTCCAGACAGCTGCTATACTACAAGCTGAAAAAATACGGCATCAAGAAATAAGAGACGGTGTCAGTCCTGCCGGTCCAGCATGCAGACGGCCGCCCCTTCCGCACTCTCCACCTGTATAGTGGCATGCGCTATCCCGAAGTGATCGTGCAGATGCTGCTGGATATCTCTCAGAAAACGATTGTCCAGGCAGTCATGATCCACAACCAGGTGCACGGTCAGCGCGACATCAGTGGTACTTAACGGCCAGACATGCAGATCATGATATTTTTCAACACCATCAAGCCCGGTCAGGTACCGCTTGATACCGGTCATGTCGATACTTTCCGGCACCGCGTCAATGGCGTAATTCATGGAATCACGGAACAACCCCCAGCTGCTTTTGAAAATGGTCATCACTATGAAAAGCGTGACCAGCGGGTCGATCCACAACCACCCCTTCAGCAGGATGAAAACCCCGGAAACGACAACCCCCAGAGAAACGGCGGCATCCGCGGCCATGTGAAGAAAGGCCCCCCGGATGTTCAGGTCGTGCTGCTGCCCCCTGTAAAACAGCATGGCTGTAAGGGAGTTGATGACCACCCCCACGGCCGCCACCACGATAACGGTCATACCCCTGACAGGCTGGGGGTCGGCAATCCGTCCCACCGCTTCCCATGCGATACCGCCCAGTGCGACGAACAGAATAATGGCGCTGACAAGGGAAGCGATAACGGTGATTTTCCCGAAACCGTAGGTCCGCTTTTCCGTTGCGGATTTCGAGGCCAGCGCAACCGCCCCCCAGGCAAGCAGCAGACTGACCACATCACTCAGGTTGTGCCCGGCGTCGGCGATCAACGCAAGCGAATCGGAAAAAACCCCGAAGCCGGCCTCCACCAGGACAAAAACGGTGTTGAGAAAAACACCGGCTGCAAAGGAGCGGTTGTAATGACTCAGATCATGGGGGTGATGCGTATGGGCCATCCTTTCCTTTCCTGCTCATATTCAACGATAACGGCCCCGCCTGCACGGTCAGTCAACGACCACCCGTGAAGCGGGTGGCTTGTTTTTCCGGCCAGAGGCCGGGCCCGATAGCGATGCGAATGCATACAAAACAAAACACGTAAGTGTTTCAATCGTTGACGGTTGTAACCGGGCATAGCCCCGGTTTGAAAACAACCAATAAATTTGTGCTGTACCTGGTACCCCATCTCAAAAAGGGCGTCAGAACGTGTACCCGATGGAAAAATGAATCCGGCCCGTGTCCTCATGGTCTTCAGGGTTCATTCGCCGGCCGTACAAAAGGCCCACCGGCCCCACCGGGGTCCTGTAGCGTATACCCGTACCCACTGTCCACTTGACCGTGTCTGCACCGCCGTTTTGCGGTGTATCCCCGAGCATCCCGGCATCCACAAAGAATGGGAGCTCAAAATTGCCGCCCAGATCGAATCTCGCTTCCAGCGATCCGGCAATTTTGGTCCGGCCCCCGACGGGATCACCGGATTCGTCCACCAGAAATCGGTTTTCTTCAAATCCCCGGACATCCGAAATACCGCCAAGGTAAAAAAGCCTGTCCGCCGGCACCCCGGAGACCGCCCCCAGCGGCCGGATATGGCCGAAAACACCGTGCAGCGCCAGCACGATACGGGCATGTACCTTTTTATAACCGGTCACCTCGGCTTCGAGGGAAATGAAATTGTCCAGATTTTCCAATACATCCCGGTTGTAGTCAACTGAAAAATCGGCAAAAATACCTTTTTTGGGATACACCATGGAATTGACCGAGTTGTACGTCAGAAACGGATACACCACAAAAACGCCGCGCCTGGAAAACGCTTCGTCCCCGTCTGCCGAACGGCCGCCACGGGGGTACTCTTCCCTGGATTCAAAACCGAAGCCGGTTCCGGCAGTGAGATTTTCGGACCACTCTTTCTGAAACGTCAGGTCGATGCCGGCCTTTCTGACACCGAATGTCTGATTCTTTTCTTCGGCTTTGGTGGTGTACACGGACAACCGGGTTTCAATTTTCCGCCCGGCAAAGTCATACCCTTTCAGGGCCGCTTCCGTGTCGTAACCGGTTCCTGAAAGTTCGGTTTCAACAGAGAGCCTCCGGTTTTTCCCCATAAAATTCCTGTCTCCGGCCGAAAGGGAGAGGTAGCCGTCCCTTGCCGTATCATATCCCGCCGCCGCTTCCACAAAGTAAGGCTTCTCTTCGGTTACCGAGGTGACAAAGTACACCTCGCCGCGTTTCTCCTGAACGCCCAGTGTTTTAAATGCCGCCCTTTCCAGGCAGCTGATGTCCCTCACATGCTTCTGGAAATCGAGAAACGCCGTCAGGGAAACCGGGTCGTTTTCCGAGAGCCGGCTGTGCCGCAGCAACACCTCCTCTCTGGTTCTAAAGTTGCCGAACACCCAGAGCCCGTCGGTTTCAACCAGCCGGTTCTCGTTCACGACGAACCGGACACGGCATCTGTCGCGATTTTCCAAAGAAATGATATCGGCAGTCACCGCTGCATACAGATACCCCTTTTCCCGGAGAAAAGCGAGAATCGCCTCCTGATCGGCCCGCACCCGGGATTTGACGAGCGGTTCCCCGCGCCGGACGGCTACCTGTCCGTACAGCTCCGCTTCAGACACGGCCGTGTTTCCCTTGAAATCAACGGAATCCACAATGATTTGGGCGCCCTCTTCTACCAGGAAAACCACATCGGCAAAACCGGTCTTCTCCCCGGCCGGTTCCCGCCACGCGATATCCGAACGGACACGGGTTCCCTGATACCCCTTGCTCCTGTAGAGTTTTTCAAGGGCCTTGCAGTCATTGTGGACAATCTCTCTGACAAAGACCGGTTCCCGGAACGGCTTCTGCCGTCCTGTCAGAATCTGTGATTCAAGAATTTCCTGTTCAAGCGCATGCGCACCTTTAATACGGCACGATTTCACCAGGTACTGCCGGTTTTCCTCAATTGAAATCACCACGGTTTTCGTGACCCGCCCGTTGTGCTTTTCCGTGTGTATGTCAAAACCGGCCGCCGCATCTTTATAGCCGGCGCGGACATACCGCTTTTCAATATTGTTCAGGCTCTTTTCTATCCCGGTATTCCCGGCATCCCCCTGTTCAAAAAACACCACGTCCCGGCGCAGGGTATGCGCTGAAAACGCCCTGTTGCCGAGGAACCGAACCTTGTAACGGGGCCCCTCCCAGACGGTGATAACAATAGTGACCGTTTTTTCATCCCGGCTTTTCTCGAGGTCATACGTGATGTCCGCCTCGACAAACCCGTTTTCCCTGTAATACCGGGTCAGCGTTTCTATATCCGCTTCGAGATCCGCTTTGACAAACCGCCTGGCTTCGCCCCAGAAAAACGGCAGCGCGTACGATTTCATCCGCATTTTCAGAAAAATGTCACAGAAGGCCCGGTTCCCCCTGATTTCCACCGCGCCTGTCCGGTAAAAGACGCCCTTGTCCACCGCTATGGTCAGAGAAACCCGGCAGTCCCCGGTCTTGCGGGGGACGATCTCGACCTGCGGATCAATGTACCCTTTTTCCCTGAAAAGGGTTGCCACCGTTTGCGCCTTTTCCTGAAGATCGGTGGGCCTGAAAGAACCGCCCGGCCGGTACCCGGTTCTGTTGATCACTGTCTCCGTGAACACCGGAAACGCGCCGGTCACCTTTATCTCCTCTATCAGCGTGACAGGGGTCAGGCGGAACAGCAGATCAACCGTATCCGCGTCCCATTGACGATCGGGCACCTCGATCTTTTCAAACCGGCCGCTCCGGCGGAGAAGATCCACGGCCGTAACCAGTTCGGCCTCTGAAAACCGGTCGCCCGTTTTGAACGGAATCATTTTTGCGGCCATTTCCTCAAGTTTTCTCTTTCTGTCGGCTTCACCGCCTTGAATGGTGATCACGACCTTGCGGACAACCGGGGAATTTCCGGCCGCAACTTTTCCGGAAACAGGGCTTCCGGACGTCCCGCAGGGAAAAAAGAATCCCACCAGCAAAACAATACAACAGATTCGCAACCTTGCCACCTGACTATCTGAACTCCAGACCGAAAGACACTTCGGCCCCGAAGTCTCCTTTGGAATCGTTAAAAATTTTCAGCATCAGATTCTCCAAGAATTCATATTCCGCCGTATTCGTATGGACGATTTCCTGCTCGTCCCTCTCCATCATATATTTCACCTCCAGGCGTTCAGACAGCTTTTTCCCTATTTCAACAGTGACTTCGGGCGTTTCCGAACTCTCCTCCTCCGCGTAATCCAGCCGGAAGGTGTCCAGGGGGGTTGTCTTTTCCACTTTCTTCTCCAGGAAGCTTGCGGCTTCATTCGCCAGGATGCCTGTGGGCGGTCCTGTTCCGTCTTCGGCAAGTTCCGATGTGGTTCTGCCGGCAATCAGCAATGAGAGAATATCTTCATGGGACGCGTCCGGGTCGGCGTTGAGGGTGAATTTCAAATCGTCCTTTTTGCCCGACACCTGCAGGGTAATGGTCCACTCTCTTACGGTTGTTTCCGCCGTGATATCAATGGAGGGATCAATTGCATACGGGTTGACAAAATCGATAACGCCCCGGGTGATGTCAAAGGTGTTCTTAAAACACCTCACAGTCCCCTCTGTTACGCCCGCCCTTCCCGTCACCACCGGAGCGGCAGGGGTGCCGGTCAGGGCGATATCCGGTTCAATCCCGGCGTAGACCAGGTTGTTGTCTACCACAAAGGGGGCCTTGTAATCCACGTCGATATCGAGAGAGGTCCTGTCGATAAGCGGCAGGCCTGTTCCACGGGATCCCCCGGCCGGCAGAGCCGCCCGCTTGTTTCCGGTGAGGGCGCCGGCGATATCGATCTCGAAATCCTTGTAATATCCGCCGTCTATCAGTGTCAGCGTACCGGACACACGCTTGTCCTCCCTGCCGCCTGTAAAGGTGAGATCGGCGCTGAATACCGATTCAAACACATCCGGCACTTCAAAGCGGATATCCGCCGCCTCAAACCGGGCGGTAACTTCTGAAGGCATAAAGCCGTCCAGTGCGGCTTTGCCGTTAAGCGTGAAGGTGCCCCTGCCGAGATTCCCGCTGATGTCCCGCCACACGAGCGATTCGGTATCTCCGCGGATTTCTCCGTTCACCTCCGACAGGAAAATGCCTTCGCCGTGATGCTTTTCCGGCTGACTTCCCCCGCTTTCCCCGGACGCGACCATGCCGGTACCCGGAATAAGAACGCCTACATCTTCAAACGCCACCGTGCCGCGGACATCCGGTTTTCGGAACGTGCCCCCCACCTTTAGATCCACTGACACGTTGCCGACGGCGGTTTCAAGTGGGCGCACAAGGCCGCGGACCGGCTCACGGGAGAATGCGCCCGTGGATGTAAGGGAGCCGTCAATTTCGCCTGAAATACCGGAAACGCCGGCCGGCCCCAGAAAAATTGCCGGATCGGCATTGGAAAACAAAAGCCCGGCCGCATATTGACTGTTTTCGGCATCAAAGGACGCGGTCAGCTCCAGTGAATCGTCCATGCGGGAATACAGGCGTTTTTCCTTCAGATCAAGGTCGGCCGTCACCTTGCGGACCGGTATGGGGTTTTCCCGTGAAAATTTTCCACCGGACAGGTCAGATCGGTCACACTGAAGCCATACGTCCAGGTCAAAGCCAAACCGGGAATCCTGAAAACCGGGCGGCAGGATAGCTTCTGTTCCCGAAAACAGCCGGCGGGGTGTTATCTCCTGCCCGGAAAGAGAAAAATCCGCCGCAATGACGGGCCGCAACCCGCCCCCCTCTTCAAACAGGGCGGCCGATCCTGCCGCGTGCACAACCGCGTCCCCCTTGCCGATATCCAGGCGGTGAAAGAGCAAATTTCCCGCAGGCGTGATTGTGCCTTCCAGCAAAACACTGTCGGCGGTAATGCCGGCAACACCGAGGGCGTCAGCCCGAAGCGTGCCCGTTACCAGGGGAAGGCCGTTAAAATCATGCGTCAGTGTCAGATCCGCCCTGAAATTTCCGGCAGGCGGGTCGATGCCGGATGGCAAAACCACCTGGGGCAGATCCGGGATGTCAAGTTCGGCGGTTAAGCGCATCTCCTTTTTCACCAGGTGACAGGTGCCGTCGATTGCCAGCCGGTTTTTCCCGGATTCTGCGGCGAACCGCTCAAAGGTAAGCACACCGTTCTGGATACGGCCGTGTCCCCCTGCGGTCATATCCATACCCGGCCGGCCGGTATCGGCATCGCCTTTCCGGAAATCCTCAATTTTCATTGCCATGCGGTATGACGCCTGCATGGTCTCCGGAAAAATGCCGGTGCCGGCAACACGGCCTTCGGTAGAGAAGCGCCCTGCGATGCCGGTTATTTGTTTGCGGAACTGCCGGAAATTCCCGTTTTTCTGGGTAAAGGCAAGCTCGTATGACAGATTGGCGGGACTGTCAGGTACATGCAGGAATCCTTTGGGAAACCAGCCGGCCAGGTTGATGCCGCCGATAATCTCAAACAGGCCGCCGTTCATATCCGCTGTCAGGGAGTCGATTTCAAATTTCCGGTCTGCAAGGTGTCCCTTGAAACGGATGGATCTGCCGGAAACGCTTCCCGGCAAGACAGGGTTCTCCACTGTGCCGGTGAGGACCGCCTCAGGGTTGTTCAGCAATCCCTGCACCGATACGGTCATGGCCGCCTCGCCCCCGAGGTTTTCCGCCAGGCCGGCAAAATGTTTTACCTTTCGGAGATCGGCCGAGACGGTCAGATCCACGGCCGCTTCAGGAGAACCGGTCCCGCGGGCGGCTATCCGCCCGTCCAGCGAAAACCTGCCCAGGGAGGTATTCCCCCTTATGTCAACGGCTGCCTCGCTGCCGTTTTTGATTTCGGCTGAAATTGCCGCCCCGTTGAGAGACACGGCACGCCCGTCCTATACAGCCCGGCCGGAACCGATATCCGCGCACAGCTGCAGGTCTTTTTCAAACA
>CAYZHB010000080.1:0-7232 GCA_964478245.1 uncultured Desulfobacterales bacterium
GGGCAAAATCGGCCGTCCTTACTCTCTTTCGTCCATGGGAACATACTTTTTCAACGTATTGCCGGTGTACACCTGCCTGGGCCGGCTGATTTTCATCTCGGGGTCCAGAAAATCCTCCCGCCACTGGGCGATCCAGCCCGGCAGGCGGCCGATGGCGAACATGACCGTAAACATGTTGGTGGGAATGCCGACGGCCTGCAAAAAGATGCCCGAATAAAAGTCGATGTTCGGATACAGATTCTTGTCCTGAAAATAGGGGTCTGCCAGTGCTTTCTCTTCGAGTTCCATGGCGATGTCGAGCAGCGGGTTCGGCTTTTTGCTCATCTTTTTCAGCACGGCGTCGCACATTTTCTTCATTATCCGGGCCCGCGGGTCATAGGTCTTGTACACCCGGTGACCGAATCCCATCAGCCGGAAGGGGTCGTTCCGGTCCTTTGCCCGGGTCATGGCCTCGTCAACACTGAGCCCCTCGTTATGGATCTTTTCAAGCATTTTGACAACGGCCTGGTTGGCCCCGCCGTGCAGCGGTCCCCAAAGAGCGGCGATGCCCGAGGAGATGGCCGCATAAAGATTGACCTTGCCGCTGCCCACCACTCTGACGGCGGTTGTGGAACAGTTCTGCTCATGATCGGCATGGAGAATCCAGAAGGTGTTCAGCGCCCGGACCACATCCTCGTCGACACGGTACGGAATCACCGGGCTGTCGAACATCATGTGCAGGAAGTTGGTGCAGTAGGGATAATCCGGCCGGGGATAAACCGGATGCTGACCGATGGAGAATTTGTAGGCCATCGCCGCCATGGTCCGCACTCTTGAAATAAGCCGCAAAAACGTTTTCTGAAGGTCCTCCTCCTCTTCGATCAGCTCGGGATGGAAGCTTCTCATGGCATTGACCATGGCGGACAGAATTCCCATGGGATGGGCGTTTGAGGGGAAATTCTGGTAAAAGTACTTCATGTTTTCATGAAGCAGGGAAAAATCGTTCAAAAGCACCCGGGTCCGGGTAAGCTCATGCCGGGTGGGCAGTCTTCCCGTAATCAGCAGGAAGGCGGTTTCCACGAAAGTCGAATGCTCGGCAAGCGCCTCGATGGGATACCCCCGGTAGCGCAAAATGCCCTTTTCCCCGTCCATGAAGGTGATCGCACTCCGGCAGCTGCCGGTATTGCTGAAGCCCGGATCAAACGTGATGTATCCGCTTTCCGCCCGAAGGGAGCGGATGTCGATGGCGTTATCCCCGCAGGTTCCCCTGATGATCGGCAGCCGGTACTCTTTACCGTCAATGGTTAATGTGGCATACGCTTCCAAACGGCCTCCTGACTCGTTATCCCACACCGGGAACGGTATAGGTCGTGCAGCTCCCCTGGGAGCAGTTCCGCGTCTGTTTGGCCGGCTGGGCATTTTTGGAAGAAGCGGATCCGCCCATGCTGTAGTTGGTGGTGCTCACCACGCGTTCAAAATCAACGGAACCGCAGTCAGGGCACTTCACCTCTTTTTCGTCCCTTTCCGCGTTCATGACGATCACTTCAAAAAATTTGTCGCACTTGGAACACTTGAACTCATATATCGGCATACAGCCTCCTTGATTGTTTTTTTTAAAGCCGTGTATACAGGGTCCAGCTTGTCCTGCCGCAAAAAAGCGGGCGGGTTATCCTCTTGCCGGCCTGTTGCCGGTCCGCCGGACCGTCTGCCTGTCAGGTGACCTTAGCGTTTACGTAATTTAATTATTGTAACGGTTTAATCAGAATTGTCAAGAGTGGGGATTTTTGCTATGATGCCGGTTATGAAAACGATCACCCTTGATGATTTTTTAAACGTTGAGCTTCGTGTGGGGGAAGTTGTCGCGGCCCGGGAATTTCCGGCGGCACGACTCCCCGCCTATATCCTGGAAATCGATTTCGGCCCGGCAATCGGCGTTAAAAAATCCAGCGCCCGGATTACCGGCCTGTACCCGCCGGACCAGCTGGTCGGCCGCCAGGTGGTGGCGGTCGTCAATTTTCCGCCCAAACAGATCGGCCCGATCATGTCCGAATGCCGGGTGACGGGGTTTGACAACGGCCGGGGAGAAATCGCCCTTTGTGTTCCCGACAGGGCCGTGCCCTTAGGCACCCGGCTCACGTGACAACAAGGAGAACGCCATGTCCGAAATCGCAATCCGGGAAGGTTATATACCGGGATCCATCGGCCGTGTGGTCCAGCTTCACGGCAGTTACTATCATGAAAACTGGCACTTCGGTGTCTTTTTCGAGGCCAAGGTCGCCACTGAACTCTCCGCCTTTATCAGCCGCTACAACAGTGAAAGAGACGGTTTCTGGCTGGCCGTCTCAGAGAAAGCCATCGAGGGGGCCGTCGCCATAGACGGGGCGGACGGCTTTGAACAGGGGGCGCACCTGCGCTGGTATATCGTTTCGGATGCACACCGCAATAGGGGCGTGGGAAAGCGCCTTCTGAATAAAGCCGTGGGTTTCTGCACCGAAAAAGGGTACCATCGTATCTATCTGTGGACTTTTGACGGACTGCACGCGGCCCGCCACCTGTATGAAAAAGCCGGGTTCCGGCTTGCAGAGCAGCATGACGGCAGGGGATGGGGCACAACGGTCACGGAACAGCGGTTCGAACTCCTGATACATCCCTCTGCCTGACCTGCCGCTTTCAAGCCGGCCTGCCGAGCAAACCGGGGAAACGGAATCCCGGTTAACCACAGGCGATGAAACCGTTTTACTGGTGGATGATGAGCAAATGATCCTCGAGGTGGGCGCGGCCATGCTGGAAACGCTCGGATACCGGGTGGTGACAGCGGACGGCGGCGAAACCTTTGACCGCATTCGTGAACACGTATCAGGCGGAAATCAGGACCAGCGCGAGAATCGCACCGAATACCCCGCACCACTGGCGGGGGCGCAGGCGCTCCTTCAGGATGAACCAGGCCAGGATGACCGTTGCCGCCGGGTAAAGCGATCCCAGAACGGCCGACACATCCAGGCGGCCGGCATTTGCCGCAAGCGCAAAGAAGACATTGCCGGCCGTATCCAGGATGCCGGCCAGCACAATAAACGGCAGCCCTTCCCGGATCGTTGCAACGGCCCGGTATTTTCCCGAGGCGATCACCAGCAGGGTCATGACGGCAACCGATGCGAACCGGGCGCTCACCAGGGGCCAGAGGACAAACCGGACGCTTGCCTTGTCAATGAAGATAAAAAACAGGGCAAACCCCACCCCGGAAAAAACCGAGAGATACAGTTCGTTTTTCCGGATACCGGAACTGACATCCGGCGAGGAAATGAGCCAGACGGACACGATGGCCACACCGAATCCGATGACCAGAAAGCGTCCCGGCAGGCCTTCGGTGAAAAATGAAAAAACCACCGGGATGACCGCGGTCAAAACAGCGGACAAGGGGGCCACGATACTCATGCGGCCCACGGAAAGGGCGGAATACAGGGCAAAAATGCCGAGGGTCCCGCAGATCCCGCCCATGGCGCCCCATACCAGGTACTGAACCGCCGGAAAACTCCTGGAAAAGAGGAATCCCGCCAGCAGCAGAAACACGCCGCCCAGAATCTGGGAGGCGAGCACCACCGTGAACACATTGCCGCGCCTTGTGGCAAAGCCCCCGCTGAAATCCCCGGCTCCCCAGGTAATTGCCGAACTCAATCCGTAAGTGACCGCCAGTGTCTCCGCGCTTAGTATCATGCCGCCCGCCTTTACAAAAAAGCCGCAATCCATTTTTTATAAAGCCTCTATACTACCCCATCCACTCAAAAAAGCAAAACACTTCTGATATTTTTCTACGGTTTCGTGCACGCCGGAATCCTTGCCGCGGCCCAGCCGTAAGGCTAAAATTTCATTTCCGGCTGAAAAAAATTGCAACTGCCCATCAGAAAAGCCTGTTTAAATTTTGTCAAAAAGGGGTGGATCCCTCTATTTGCATTTTTGAAATTCTTGTTGTAGCCTTCTCATGGAAGTGTTAAAATCGGTGATTACGGAAAACTTGGGCAGAAAAATCGAACCGGGCGGAACCCGATAATGCCTCAATTACAAGTAAATTCGCGTATCCGGTGTTATATTCATACCCGTTTGGCAGACAGCGGATCTGTATACCGTTTGCGGACACTTTTGTCCGGGACTTCACTACATTTAAATCACGCCCCCGGCGTGTTTATATTGAGAGGGTGGGTTGCGATCTGAAACAAGGTTCAAGTGCCTGTTTACAAAATCGGGCCTTATTGGCATGTGTATTTTTCTGCCCGTTGCGGTTTTATCGGGAAGTTTGATCTGCGGTTGCAGAGAAGCGGCCGCTGCCGGACCCGCGATTCAGTCCGCCGCGGAGATCAACTATCCGCCGTTCTCGATCGTAGACGACCAAAACCGGGCAACCGGTTTTTCGGTGGAACTGATGCGGGCGGCGCTCGCGGCGATGGGACGCGAGGTCTCTTTCCGTACCGGCCCGTGGCCTGAAGTAAGACAATGGCTCGAACAGGGGAAAGTCCAGGCGCTGCCGCTGGTAGGCCGCACCCCGGAGCGGGACCCCCTTTTCGATTTCACCTTTCCGTACATGTCGCTGCACGGGGTGATCGTGGTGCGTGCCGGCACCACCGGCATCCAAACCCTTGAAGACCTTAAAGGAAAGCGGGTCGCCGTAATGAAAGGGGACAACGCAGAAGAGTTTCTGCGGCGGGAAAACCCCGGCATCGACATTCATACCCCCCCCACCTTTAAAGACGCATTAAACGAGCTTTCCAGAGGGGATCACGATGCCGTTGTCATTCAGCGGCTGGTCGCCCTTCGCCTTATCCGCAAGCACGGATTTTCCAACCTCACGGTCATCAACAAGCCGCTTGAAGGGTTTCGGCAGGATTTCTGCTTTGCCGTAAAAGAAGGAGACCGGGAGACACTGGCCCTCCTGAACGAAGGGCTTTCCCTGATCATGGCGGACGGGACCTACCGCCATCTCCATGCCAAATGGTTCGCCGCCCTCCAACTACCGGCCCATCGCCGCACCATCATCGGCGGAGATCACAACTACCCGCCTTTTGAATATCTGGACGAAAACGGCCGCCCGGCCGGTTTTAACGTGGAAATCACCCGGGCGGTCGCCAGGGCAGTCGGTCTGGACATCGAGATCCGCCTCGGTCCCTGGGCCCGAATCCGTCACGCCCTCAAGGAAGGAAAAATAGACGCAATTCAGGGCATGCTGTACTCTCCGAAACGCGATCTCTCTTTTGACTTCACCCAGCCCTATGCGGTCAACCATTATGTCAGTGTGGTCCGTAAGGGCGGCGCCCCGCCGCCGGCTACGGTTGACGGGCTTCGCAGCCAGCGGATTGTGCTGCAGAAAGGGGACATCATGCACGATTTCGCTTTGGAGAACGGGCTTGAAAAACAGATCGCCGTGGTGGACGCACAGGAAGATGCGCTTCGGGGGGTGAAAAACGGTGCGTACGACTGCGCCCTGGTCGCCCGGCTCACCGCGCTCTTCTGGATAAAGAAACACGGATGGAACGATCTGGTGCTTTCCCGGAAATCCCTTGTTTCGCCGGGATACTGCTTTGCCGCCCCCCACAACCAGAAAGCCCTGCTTGCCCGGTTTGCCGAAGGCCTCAAAATCCTTGAAAGAACAGGGGAATATCAGCGAATACGTGAAAAACACCTGGGCATTTACGAAGACCGGCCCCCCGACCTTACCAGAATTATAAAATATCTTGCTATCGCCGTTATCCCGCTTGTCTTCATCATTTTCATCTTCTTTTTCTGGTCGAGGTCCCTGCGAAAACTGGTCGCCGTTCGGACGGAAAAGCTTGAAAAAAGGGAAAAACAGTACCGGCTGCTGGCGGACAACACCCTGGACGTCATCTGGACAATGGCACCGGACACCACCTTTACCTACGTGAACCCGGCCATTGAAAAAATGACGGGACACACGCCGGCGGAGTGGGTCGGTACAAGGCTGACCGATCACTGCGACGCAGCCAACCATGAAAAGATGACCGGCATTATCGCGGCGGAAATCGCCAAAGGACCGACCGCTCACCGCGGGGTGATTGTCGAGGCGGAAATGCGCCGCAAAGACGGATCGGCAATTTCTGTTGAAATCCACGGCAGAATCATTTTTGACGAAGACCAGCTGCCGGTGATGCTCCAGGGGGTTACCCGGGACATCACCTCTCGCAAAAAAGCGGAAGACCGCCTTCAGCAGGCCCAGAAAATGGAATCCGTCGGAACCCTTGCCGGCGGTATCGCCCATGATTTCAACAACATCCTATCCGCTATTATCGGTTTTACCGTGATGGCGCTTGATGAAGCTGACGAAAACACAGAACTCAGAGAGAATCTTGAAGAGGTGTATGCCGCTGCAAACCGCGCCAAAGAACTCGTAAGGCAGATCCTGACCATCAGCCGGCATGATGAAAAGCAGATCAAAATCGTCCATATCGGACCGCTGGTGAAGGAAGCGCTGAAAATGCTCCGTTCCGTCATGCCGACCTCCATTGACATCAAAACGGACATACGGGAGGCGCCGTTGCCGGTAGAGGCCGATCCGACCCGGATTCACCAGGTGATCGTGAACCTGGTCACCAATGCCATGCAGGCAATGGCGGAGCAGGAAGGGGTCATAGAGGTGCATGTCGAACCGGTCCGCATAGATGAGCACATCACCCACATGTACCCCGATCTCGTGCCCGGGAATTACGCCCGCATAAGCGTGAAAGACAACGGCAGCGGTATTCCCGAGAAAGATATCAATAAAATCTTCGAGCCCTACTTTACCACCAAGCGCAAAGGGGAAGGCACCGGCCTGGGGCTTTCCGTTGTCCACGGCATTGTCAAATCACACGGCGGCGAGATTACCGTTTACAGTGAAGCCGGAACGGGATCCACATTTGTCGTATACCTGCCGCTGTCCGGGGAAAAGCCGTCAGACGAAGCCAAGCCGGCTGCAAACATTTCGCCCGCCGGATCAGAACATCTGCTCCTGGTCGACGATGAACCCGCGATTACAAAAGTCCACAAAAAGCACCTGGAACGGCTGGGGTACAAGGTAACCGCCGTTACCGACAGCCCGGCGGCCCTGGAGAAGTTTCGTTTTGCTCCGGACACATTCGATCTTGTCATAACGGACATGACCATGCCGCACATGACCGGTGACAAACTTGCCCGGGCCGTTAAGGAGCTGCGCGCGGACATACCCGTTATTCTGTTCACCGGGTTCAGCCAAAAGATAGATGAGAGCGGAA
>CAYZHB010000080.1:7242-13567 GCA_964478245.1 uncultured Desulfobacterales bacterium
TGATGAAACCGGTCGATCCGGCAAAGATGGCGGAAACCGTCCGAAACCTTCTGGACGGGCGCAAAGAGTCCGGGTAACGGTGTCGGCAAATATTGTTCAGATGAATTTTCCGGCTTGACCGGAATACGGTATCGGCATTAATATAAAATTTGAAGAAAAACAGGGGAACCCACCGGCGCTGCCATCTACCGCTAAAACAAGCGGTCAACATATAACGGACGCGGGGAGTCATGGAAAAGAATTACACTTCCAATTACACGGTTCTCGTGGTTGACGATGAAGAGAGCGTGGGAAAAGCCATGGGACGCCTTTTCAAAAAACACGGCATCGATTTTACATTTGCCCTGTCCGGCGAAGCGGCCCTGAAAAAAATCAGAAAAGCCCCCCGGCCTTTCCCCGTCATCATTTCGGACCAGCGGATGCCCGGCATGAAGGGATACGAATTTCTGCAACAGACAATCACCCCCCTGCCGGACGCCACCCGCATTCTCATGAGCGGCTATACCGACCTTGAAGACTTTATAGAATCGGTGAACAAGGCCAAAATTCACACGTTCATACCCAAGCCATGGGACAGTGACGATCTTGTCCGAACCGTCAGAGAGAGCCTTGACCGGTACAACCTTCTAAAAGAGAACAACTACCTGTTGCAAAAAGCCAAGGAACAGAACCATAAACTCTACGCCCTCGCCAAGGAGCTCAACGAAAAGACGAAAACCCATAAAACCACCATGACAAAGCTTGACACCGATATTAAGGCGCTTGAAACCAAAATCCGCAACAGCAGAGAAACCCGTCAGGGCCTGAAAGAACGGGCCGTAATAGAAATTGAAAAAGGGCTGACGGCAGAACAGATGGTCTCCCCTGACAATATGGCCGCGGTTTACCAGGCCACCCTGCAGGAACTGTATGAACAGCTCAATGACACAGCTGTGCGGAACGGCCTTGAGATATCGGATCTTTTCCGGGAACGATCATCATGACGGATATCAAAACCAAAAAAATCCTTGTGGTGGATGATGATGAATCCACCGTGACCATCCTCAGACGGCTTTTAAAGAAAAGCGGCTTCACCAGCATTTTTTCCGCGCTTGACGCCATGCAGGCGCTCCATATCGTGGAAACGGCCGAGGAACCTTTCAGCCTGATCCTTTCCGATCACCGCATGCCCGAAATGAAAGGCAGCGACCTGTTTAAAAAAATTGCCGGGATGAGCCCGGAAACACGGCGCATTATCATTACAGGGCACCAGAACTTTACCGAGGCGGTGGATGATTTGAACAGGGGCGCCATCCACCAGTACATCACCAAGCCGTGGGAAAACGAGGATCTTTTGGCCAAAATCATCACCGAGCTGAATCTTCATGAACAGATCCGGGCACGGGAAAACTATTACAACATTACAAAACGCCAGAACGCCCGGCTGTATAAGACAGCCAGGAACCTGAAAGAAAAAGAAAATCAATTTCATAAGCGCATTGAGCAAAAAAAAGCCGGAAAGGCAGAGCTTGCACAATATCTTGAAAAAATTGAAAAAGAGCGCCGTTTCCAAAAAAAAGTGTTTGAACTTTACGGGCTCATTTCATGGAACGTCGTTATCAGCCGGGAGTCGCTTTTAAAAACCTTTGAAGAGATTAAAGCCGGCGTGGGCACCATTCTCGGCGCTGTCTGCAAAAAAAACGACATCCCTTTTCCCCGGACCGGTTACCCGTTCCAAACCGACAAAAAGACCGGGGAACTGGCAGACGGCGTGTGGGATCTGATCGACCTGATTCTCCACTATGCGGGGAGACTCGCAGAACCCGGACTGTACGAATACGGCAGAAAGCGCCTGGAAGCGTATCGCCTTGAAGATTATACCGGTGTGCCGGATATCGGAGAACTCGCCCTGAAGGAGGGGTTTATTTCAAAGGACGCTTTTGATGCGGCATCTGAAGAACTTGCCGATCGCCGGGTCCAAGAACCGGCCCTTTCCATGGAGCGGGTTCTGACCGAAAAAGATCTGCTGTCAAGACTCGATTTAAGCCGGCTCTACGTGAAAAGAACCCTCATAAACACCCGGATCAGGGATGCCGCAGCAGCGGAAAGGCTTCAGAAAGAAAAGGGTGTACCCGAAGAAAAGATGAACCGGGCCTTTGTCAAACAGATGAATCTCTTTATCGAAAGAGGGAGCTCTGTTTCTATCGGCGAACTGCTTGTGGAAACGGGCGTTATTGACGAGAATACACGGCAGGCATACTTCAAGGAGAGTGACGAAGCCGGGCGGCCGCCAACACCGGCGCGGCCCGGTACCGAAGCGGCAGAAGATGCCGAAAGGGCGGCGGCAGACGAACTTGTGGATTTAGAGATTTCCGAAGACCGCACCAAAGCCTTTCTGCATGTCGACATCAACAAAAGAAAAAGCCTGGCCGCATCGGATATCCTGAAAATTCTCGATGTCAAGGGCATTCGCCAGGGAATTGCCGATGAAACCCTGATTGAAGGCTATCTCAAATATTCGGAACAGGCCGGTAAAAACCTTGTGGTGGCGGCCGGGAAAAAACCGGTTCCGGGCCGGGACGGCCGCATCACCTACCATTTCAATACCGACTATCAGCGCCCCGGCGTCATTGAAAGCGACGGCTCCATCGACTTCAAGGACCGGGGCGAGATTCCGTTTGTGAAAGAAAACACCCTGCTGGCGGAAAAAACACCGCTGAAAGAGGGACAGGCCGGTATCGACATTTTCGGGGAAACCATTCCCCCTGAAGAGGTCCGGGACCAGACACTTTCCGGCGGATCCGGCACGAGCTTTTCCGAAGACGGGCTCAAACTTTTCGCCACCACCGAGGGCCAGCCGGACCTCGACGCCAGGGGGGTCATCTCGGTCCACAAAGAACTCGCCATAAAAGGGGATGTCAGTTATAAAACCGGCCACATAAACTATGAGGGCAACGTGGTTGTCTCGGGGACGGTAAGGGAAGGCTTCCGGGTCACGTGCGTGGATCTGACCGCCAATTCGATAAACGGGGGCATCATCGACATCTCGGGCGATCTCAATGTATCCCAGGGGATCGTAAACTCAACAGTAAACGTCCAGGGCAATCTCATGGCGATGTACATACAGAGTTCCGCTGCAGAGGTGTTCGGCACGGTCACGGTCACCCGGGAAATAATGGAGTCCGAGATGGCCTGCGGTTCGGAAATTTTCAATGAAAAGGGCAAGGTGATCGACGCGGTCATAACGGCCAAAAAAGGCATGATCCTTTCACAGGTGGGCACGGAAAAATCCGGACACGCCACCCTCAAAACCGGTGTGGATGACTATATCAACAGGGTTTTCCAGCGTTTTGACAAGCGGATCAAAGAAAAAGAGACCCAGGTTCAAAAACTGGAAAAGGAAAAAAAAGAGATCGAAGGCAAGATTTTCCAGCTTCACAAACAAGCGGCCGACCTCTCTTTTGCCCATGAGAGCAAAATTGGCGAGGTCGAAACCCTCAAACAGAAATTTGCCGGCCTCAAGGGCAAAAAAACTGAAATGATGGCGCTTCAAAAAGAGATCCGGGAGCGGGAAAAAGCAGCGGAACAGTTTGACGCGGAAATCCAGACCATCTTTCAACGCCAGGACGCACTGATGAAACGCGTGGAAGAGAAGGAAAAAACCATGGAAACCGTTTCCGAACAGATAACGGAGATCAGGGCCGAAAAAGACGCGCTGGCCGAAATTGCCGCGCTTGAAAAACCGAACCCGTTTGTCAAAATCATGCACCGGGCCACCGGCGGCACCCGGATATACGGCCCCCACACCTCGATGATCGTCAAGCATACCCTGCGGCCCTGCAAAATACTCGAAATCGCGTCCGGCGACCCTGCGGATCCGGAAGAGTGGAAGCTGGTCATTCAGAATCTGTAGCGGCCCATACCGCCCGCTGCCTCTGTGCTCCCGCCGGCCCTGAACGGCATTCGCCGCCGCACCGGGGCAATCGTTTTAACCGGAATCCAGCACTTTTCTGACGGCCGGAAGGAGCTCGTCCGGCCCAAACGGCTTTCGAAGAAAATTGAACCCCTTTTCGACAACCCCCTGCCTGACCAGCTCGCTGTCGTAATAGCCTGACATGAAAAGCACTTTTATGCCGGGTCTTTCCGCTTCAAGTGTTTGCGCCAGTTCAACGCCGGAGATTTCCGGCATGACGGTATCGGTAAGTAAAAAATCGATCGTGCCTTCATACGTTCTGCTGATATCGAGCGCCTCTTTTCCGTTACAGGCATGGAGCACCGAATATCCGCCTTTTTCAAGGATTTTCCTGATCAGGACAAGTAACGTGTCGCCGTCCTCGGCCACCAGAAGGGTTTCATGGCCGGTCAAGACGCTCTCTTCTCTTCCCTTTTCACTTCGGACGTCCCCGGACGGAAGCGCTTCCGGCAGGTAAATCTCAAAAGTCGATCCGGCCCCCGGTTCGCTTTCCGCAAACAGATACCCCCCGCTCTGCTTGATAATACCGTATACGGTTGAAAGACCCAGTCCCGTCCCCTTTCCCTCTTCCTTGGTGGTAAAGAACGGATCAAAAATTTTGTTTAAAATTTCTTTGTCGATTCCGGCGCCGGTATCCGAGACCGACATCAATACATACCGGCCCGGCGCGATCGCCACGCCCTGCCGGATGTGATGATTCCGGTCAATCGTGATCGTTTCCGTTTTTATGGTGAGTTCCCCGCCGGCAGGCATGGCATCCCTTGCGTTGATGGACAGATTGACAATCGCCTGCTCAAGCTGACCCGGGTCCGCTTTTACTTTGGGCAGGTCCGGGGTCAGGTCCATGCGAATTTCTATATTCTCTCCGATCAGCCTTTCCAGCATCTTGCTGAGATTCTTCACCAGGGCGTTGACCCCGAAATTCACCGGCTGCAGCACCTGTTTCCTGCTGAAGGCCAGTATCTGCCGGATCAGGTCGGCCCCCCGGTTTCCCGCATTCCGGATCTCTTCTATCTCCTCTTTGAGCGTATCCATATCCATGGATGCCGGATCTGCCACATCCATCAGCACAAGGGAGCAGTTGCTCAGGATGATGGTGAGAATATTGTTGAAATCGTGGGCCACACCGCCGGCAAGCCGGCCCACGGATTCCATCTTCTGTGCCTGCATGAACTGGGCCTCAAGCTTGTTCTTCTCCGCCTCCGTCTCAAGCCGTTCCGTGACATCCCGTATCACGCCGATGCGCCCTGTCACCTCGTTTTCAGCGTTTCTGAGGCGAAACACATTCTCCTCTCCCTGGAAAATTTCGCCGGATTTCTTTCTGAAATTGATGCCCGTATAGAGAAACCTGGGGGTGTCCGCTTTATGCTGCAGGTCTTCACCCATCTTTTCAACGGTCTCCTCGTCCTCATATATCAGGCGGCTCTTCTTACCTTGGATGTCATCGAGCGCATATCCGAACAGCTCGGTAAAGGCGCTGTTGCAGTCCGTGATGTTACGGTCCCTGTCCGTCACGAGAATGGCGTCCCGGATACTGTTGAAAAGCTGCCGGTACCGCCTCTCGCTTTCCAGCCGGGACTGCTCCGCCTTTTTGCGCTCGGTGATATCGAGCACGGCGCCGATCAGGCCGGTGTATCCGCCCTGCTTTTCACTGAAATACGACTTGAAGAATACGACGTCCCGGATACCGCCGTCCGCGGTTTTCACCCGGGCGTCGTAGGTCTGCACCCCCTTGCTCCGGAAGAGCGCCTCGTCCTTTTCGGTATAAACGCGGGCAAGTTCCGGCGGGTTGATGTCAAACGCGGATTTGCCGATAATCGCGTCCCTGGCGTGTCCGAAAAACGACTCGAACGCCCTGTTCACACCGATATAACGACCTTCCCGGTTCTTGTAGAACACCGGTATGGGGATCGATTCAAGCAACGTATTGAAAAAGGCCTCCCGGACCTTGACCGCTTCCCTGTCCTTTCTGCTTTTTGTAATATCGGTGATGAAGCCTTCAAGCACCGTTGCGGATTCCTCGCGGCCGGGAACCGGCCGGCCCCGCTCCCGCACCCATTTTGTGGTGTTCCCCCTTGTTATGATCCGATACACCAGTTCAAAGGGCGCTCCTTTTTTTACCGCCGCCTGCACCCGCTGCCACACACTGTCCCGGTCTTCGGGATGTATCAGGCTGGCGAAGGCCAGGCGTGAATCGTTTATTATGGCCTCCGGCGCGTACCCGGTCAGCTCCCGGCACCCCTCGCTGACAAACGTCATGGTCCAGGCCGGCACATTCAGGCAGCGGTAGGCCATACCGGGCAGGTTGGCCAGCAGGGTCCGCATCTGACGTTCGGATTCTTTCAGCTCCTCCCGGTCCCGCCGGCCGAGGGC
>CAYZHB010000081.1:0-13542 GCA_964478245.1 uncultured Desulfobacterales bacterium
AGCAATTGGGCAAAAGAGGGTATTATTCAAAGGCCTCGTAACGGGTCTGAAAGGGCGGGCACCTTTATGAAACAGATGTGGCTGAACAGTATATGAAAGAGACACCGGAAAACACGTATTTTTCCATACAGGGATCAACACGGTCAGAACTCAAAATCAAAAGATCGCTTTTTGTCTGTTCGTTAAAATACGTTGAAACAGCGGAACAGGCAAAGAGTTTCATTTCCCGGGTGTCACGGGAACACAAAACCGCCACGCACAACTGCTGGGCCTATATTGTCGGCAGCAAGGGAGAAACATGCCATGCCTCCGATGCAGGAGAACCGCCGGGTACGGCAGGAAGGCCCATGTTGAATGCCCTTCACTCCTGCGCAATGACCAATGCGGCTGCAGTGGTAACCCGATATTTCGGTGGGGTAAAGCTCGGCATAAAAGGATTAATCGACGCGTACAGCAGATCGGTCAAAAGCGCGGTTGATTCCGGAAAGCTGAAAAGAGTGGTTGACACCCGCATATACATAATCGAGGTTTCGTATCCCTTTAATGCGACCCTCTGCAACCATCTCAAAGCGGTGAAAGGGCGCTTTGTCAAATCCGATTATTCGGCGGCGGTGACGCATAAATTTGAAGTGGAAGAGGCGGATCGGAAACATCTGGACGCACTGCTGCGCAATTTTCAAAAAAGCGGCTGGCTCAATTACGATATCCCCGGAAAAAGCCCTGATCGGGTGATGAAAACACAAAAAAATTTAAGGAGCACATGAAAAATGAACCCGGCGGAAAAGAATCTCAAAACGGCACACGGTTTCAAAGATGCGGTATTTTACAACCTGCTTTTTGCAACCTGTTACTTTACCGCGCTTTATGCCATATATCGGCATTCCGTCACATGGCTGGTACTGTATGTGATCCTGTCGTTTTTTGTCGGACTGGCGGTTATCAAATTTTTCTGCGCATACTGTCCGCATTACAGGAATTCAGGCAAAACCGTCAAATGCATGTTTTTCTGGCACATGCCCAAGATGATTTCCGCCCGGGAGGGAAAACCGGACAGCAAAGACAAACTGATCACCGCGGCCGCCTTTGCTGTTTTTTTCCTGGCGCCGGTATACTGGCTTGTCATGTCACCGGGTCTGCTGGTCATATACATCCTTTCGGCATCCGCTCTGCTGGTGGGCATCCGAAATTACGAATGCCGGCGGTGTATCTACTTCGGTTGTCCGGCGAACAATGTCCCGGGAGAAGTCCGACGCCCGTAAAACCAGCCGTGTTTTTACCGCCCGGTATCGATATCGGCAGCAGAAGGGCCGGTATTGGAACGCTATCGGCGTTTGACGCCGGAGGCGATAATACCGGGAATGCTGAATTTCCTGATGGCGTGCGGCGAATAGTCGCAACCGGAAATAATGGCTTCTGCTGAAAGAATACCGCTCCGGACAGCCGGACCGATCCCTTCGCCCATGTCGACCGTCGCCAGGCCGGCCGCGTCGCCGGTAATGAACGCATTGCCCTGCCGGCCGAAAGGGATATCGCCTTTCAGGTAGTAACTGTACCCCTTCACCCTGTCCGGCTTCCGTGTAATCAACTTGTCTTGTAAAAGTTTGTCACAGAATAGCGCCCAGTGTTGTCCAATGGTCATTCCCCTTTTCCGGATACCGATATATTTGCCGCCGGTCCCGATATTCAGATACCCGTCTTTTTTGGGAACATACCAGGAATAACCGGGAAGACGGTTTTCAAAGAAAAAAAGATGGCATGAGGTGTCGGTAAAAGGCGCCTGATACTCCTTTTCCATTGTAACGATAAGATGCGATTTTTGCCGGGCAGATATATTCGGAAACAGCTTCCGCCTCACAGGGCAGTTTGTGCCGCCTGCGCCGACGATATACCGGCATCGGAAGCGGCCGTCGACAATATAGGTGTCCTGCTTTTTCTGAATATCCCGGACATGATGATGGTAAATCGGTGCGTTTGATCGCTTAATGAGCCAGTGGTCGAATTCATAGCGCCTTATGGCATACTGACGGGTTTTGACCGGGATTTTGAACCCGAAAACATAAAAATTGAGCCGGCTGAAACGGCGCATACCATGGGGGTAACGGTCAGGGGTCAGATCGAGGTCTTCGAGTAATTGCGGGGTGATCCAGCCGGCACAAAGCTTTTCTCGCGGGAAATCGGATTTGTCCAGTACTACCGCATGCACACCGCTGCGGTGTAACCGCCAGGCACAGGCAGCACCGGCCGGACCGCCGCCGACAATCAGAACAGCCGTGTCAATCATACCGGTCAACTGAGCCTGCAGTCGGGCTGCCCGGTTCCCGGCCGGGTTATTACCATCTGCCAGAGCTGAAGCCCCCTTGCCCGGAACGCCCCGGCGCAGGAAAGAAGATAGTAGGTCCACATCCGGTAAAACCGGTCGCCGTAATTGTCTTTGATCTCCTCCCAGGTGTTTTGGAAGTTATGATACCAGGCCATCAGCGTCTTGTCATAATCTTCACCGAAATTGTGCAGATCTTCCAATACAAAAAATCCTTCCATCGCCCTGGCGAGCTGGGCGATGGAAGGCACTTTGCCGTTGGGGAAAATATATTTTTCCGTCCACGGATCACTGATTGTCTTGCTCTCATTACCGCCGATGGTGTGAATGAAAGCAATGCCGTCTTGTTTCAGCGTCCGGTCCACTGTTTTCATATACGTGCGGTAATTTTTCGGGCCCACGTGCTCCATGATGCCGATGGAGACAACCCGGTCGTAACTTCCCTGCGCATTACGGTAGTCTTCAAGCATAATCTCCACCGGCAGCCCCCTGTTCATCTCCCGGCCCAGCTCCGCCTGGTTTTTGGATACGGTATACCCGGTCACCCGGGCACCGTACCGTTGTGCGGCAAATTTGGCAAATGACCCGTAGCCGCATCCAAGATCCAGTACCTGCATGCCCGGTTTCAGACCGATTTTCCGGCAGACCAGATCCATTTTGTCTTCCTGGGCCTTGTCAAGGGTATCGGCATGCTGCCAGTACCCGCAGGTGTAAAGCATCCGGCTGTCAAGCATGCGGGTATACAGGTCGTTGCCGATATCATAGTGTTTAACCCCCACCTGAAAAGCCCGCTTTCTGGACTGGCGGTTCGATATTCTGGACAAAAAAAACTGCCAGAAAAACGCCGGATTTTTCTTGACCTGATTTGCCATATCCGCTCTTACCAGCTTTTCAATAAAAGTGTCGAGCGACCTGACGGACCACCAGTTGTCCATATAGGATTCCCCCAGGCCGAGTGATCCTTCCGCCAGTATGCGCCGGTAAAAGTTGTCGTTGTGAACCTGAATATCCCAGTCATTTGATCCACCAGCAGTTATTCCGGCGGCATCAAGCAATTGAATAACGGTTTTCTTTGTTCCCTCAGCAGCCATATCAAATCCTTCACCTCATTAACGTTTCCGTTTTCAATACGCTGTCTTCTAGTGCGCGTCTGTCCACATCCAGTTCATGTGTCATCAATAAAACCGCTTATTATATAATGGGGGTTGGGCTTTTTTGTCAACACCGGGCACAAATATTCGCGCCGGAAAAACAAAGTCAACGACCACCCGCAAAGGTCTTTTTACGTTCCGGCCATAAACCGGAATAACGAAACACGCGAGTGTTTCAATCGTTGACGGTTGTAACCGGGGGCGCAGCCCCCGGTTTGAAAACAACCAACCGGGCCTGCGGGCGGTTCTTACCGATATTCATTTGCCGTCCGGGCCAGCCTTCTTTTGGTATCGGCAAACTTCTGTTTTGTACTTTCAGAAACGTCGTTATACTTTACAACGACCTCCTGCCGGAAGTCTTTGTGGATGGTTCTGATACGTTTCCTGACTTTTTTAAGCCGCTTTTTATGATGCTTCATCGCCTTGTTCAAATGGGAAAGGGATTCGCCCGAGCTCAGCCGGATGCTTTCGGAATACTGCGCCATCTGGTGGCGGAATTTTTTGTAAATGTCATCGAGTGAAGCGGATACCCGGTTTGCTTTAATTGTTTCCCGCGTTATTTTATGAAAGTGATGTCCCATTATCGCAAAAGTGACGGCTTCTCCGAATATTTTGTAATTTTTAACCAGGTTGCGGCTGACAAATTTGATATACTGCCATCCGTAAGCGGCAAAGGGCTGAATGGCGAGAGACTTCAAAAAGGCTTTTATCTCTTTGAACCGTATCTGCCGCTTTTTGTAACAGGTGTGTTTCAGCTTGTCCAGAAGGGTGTTGCAGCGGGTGAAATAATTCTTCAGGTTGGCATCATAAATTGAGGCCAGTACCCTGGCATATCCGTCTTTGAGCACCTGTTTGTCCAGTTTGGTCGAAAAGTTGGTCTCAAGGCTGTGGGTATTGTTTCCCAGAGAGTCCTGCTGTATCCGGCCTTCTTCTTCCAGCCGCTTGTAAAGTTTGGTACCGGGCAGGGCGTTTAAAAGACCGACCATGGCCTTGGGAATCCCCGTTTTTTGAATGAATGAAATCTGGCGGTCGAAAATATCTTCGGAATCACTGTCAAACCCGATGATAAACCCGCCCATAACCTCGAAACCGTAGGACTGAATGGTCTGCACTGCTTCCTCGAGGTCGCACTTGAGATTCTGAATTTTTCCGGTCTCGCTGAGGGCCTCCCGGGAAGGGGTTTCAATGCCGATGAACACCTGATCAAACCCGGCCTGCCGCATCATCCGCATCAACTCATGATCCGAGGCCATGTTGATACTTGCCTCGGTATAAAATGAAAACCGGTGACGGTTTTTCCCCTGCCACGCGATCAGGGCGGGAAGCAGGGAGGTTTTGACCTCGTATTTGTTGCCGATGAAGTTGTCGTCCACCATAAAGACAGCCCCTTTCCAGCCGAGCCGGGAAAGGAATTCAAGCTCCGACAATATACTGTCAGCCGACTTGAGCCGCGGCTTGTTCCCGTAAACCGTCCATATGTCGCAGAACTCGCATTTAAAAGGGCATCCCCTTGAATACTGCACAGACATGGAACTGTATTTCTTCATTTTCAGCAGGTCGAACCGGGGAATCACTGAATCTTTCATCTGCGGTTTTCTGGAGCAGTAGTAGACTTTATCGGCCCGCCCGTTTTCAAAATCGGCAAAAAAATCCTGAAAGATGTCTTCTGCTTCGCCGAGAACAAAATGGTCCACACCGGGTATTTTTTCATGACTGGCGGTTGGGTAGGGACCGCCTGCGACCACTGGTCTGTTTTTCGTACGGCACATGGAAATGACACTCTCCATGGATTCCTTCTGGATGATCATGGCGGAAATGAAAACGGCATCGGCCCACTCGATATCCTTTGAACGCAAAGGTTCCACATTCATGTCCACCACCCTGAGATTATATCCGTCGGGAATCAGGGCGGCCGTTGTGATGATGCCCAGGGGGGGCAGACTGCTCTTTTTGTTGATGAACTTGAGGGCATATTTGAAACTCCAGTAGGTGTTGGACGGAATTTCGGGATATACAAGCAGTATGTTTTTAAGCCAGCTCATAACAACTCCTTTCTCTCTTGGTATTAAGAGAAATTGATTGAAATAATCAATTATTAACAATAAGAATATTAAATTCGCCCAGGGTCGTCAAGGGCCAATTACGGCTCAATTTAATCTTGACAAAGTCCCGGAATAAGGCGCATATAGAATTGAAAAATACCACATAAGGAGACAATCTGTTTCAATCTTATTTGCAAGGGAGGTTTGTTTAATGGAAATACCGATAACCAGGAATAAAGCCGGAAAAACAAAACCAAAGGACTCGGATCTGGGTTTTGGCCAGTACTTTTCCAGCCACATGTTCAATATGGATTACACGCGGGACAAAGGCTGGCACAATCCCAGGATTGAACCGTTTGGCGATTTTTCCATCTCCCCTGCTGCAATGGTCCTGCACTACGGACAGGCTATTTTCGAAGGGTTAAAGGCGTACAAAACCCCTGGAGGGCGGCTGCAGCTTTTCAGGCCCCGTGATAATTTCAGACGGCTCAACAGATCGGCAAAAGGCCTCTGCATCCCGGAAATGGATGAAACGTTTATTCTCGATGCCCTGAAACAGCTGCTCGTACTCGAAACGGAGTGGGTGCCGGAATCGGAAGGCACCTCCCTATACGTAAGACCGACAGTCGTGGCGACCGACCCCTTTCTCGGGGTAAGGGCTTCTTTTAATTATAAATTTTTCATCATTCTCTCGCCGGTCGGCGCCTACTATTCAGGGGGGTTCAGCCCCGTTAAAATCTGGGTGTCGCGCCGGCATGTCAGAGCGGTGCGCGGCGGCGTGGGGGAATATAAAACCGCCGGCAACTACGCGGCAAGCCTTTATGCATCGCATGCGGCCCAGGAGAAGGGATATGCCCAGGTCCTCTGGCTTGACGGCATTGACCTCAAGTACATAGAGGAAGTGGGGTCAATGAATATTTTCTTTCTGATCGATGATGAGCTGATCACACCGGACCTGAGCGGCAGTATCCTGCCGGGGATTACCCGGGCGTCTGTGATAGAACTGGCGAAAAGCTGGGGAATGACCGTATCGGAAAGAAAAATCAGTATTGACGAGGTAATGGCGGCCGGAAAAAGCGGGGCGCTGAAAGAGGTTTTCGGATCGGGAACAGCGGCCGTTATTTCACCGGTGGGAGAGCTGCGATACGGCGAAGATACCATCAAAATCGGGAACGGCTCACCAGGCCCGCTCTCAGTGAAGCTTTACGACACCATCACGGCCATTCAGTACGGCAGAACTGACGATCCCTACGGATGGATCGAAAAAGTGACGTAATCCGGGGCGGAACCCCATGTCCTTTTTATTTTTTTATTTAACCCGATGCTGAATGAGCGCTCAATCAAATAATGACAACAGAATGCCGTTTAAGGGATACGCAACAGATAGTAAGGAGAAATGATGGCAAAAAAGAAAAATGAAATCGGTTCTACCGGCCGTAAAATCAAAAAGGCCAGGCTTGATAAAAAATTGACCCTTGATTTTGTGGCGGCCGAGGCCGGTATGAAAAAAGAGTTTCTGAAAAATGTGGAGACCGGGGAAGAGATACCGTCGGTTGGGGCTTTGCTCCAAATTTCAAGAGCGCTCGGCATTGATTCCGGATTCTTTTTGAAGGACAGGGAAGAAAGCGATCAGGAGCGGGCCGATGCCTATACCAAAAGAACAGACAACTATGCCTACACCCCGTTGAGCTCCGAGGATGAAAACAAGCATTTAAAGGCGTTCCGGATAGTGGTCGAAGCCAGCAAGCCCCATAAGGGAGTAGGCTTCCGGCACGAAGGGGAGGAATTTGTTTACGTGCTCAAGGGAGAGGTTGAAATCACCGTGGGCGACAACACCTACACGCTTAAACCGTCCGATTCACTTCACTTCAACTCCGGCATCAAACATGACCTGAAAAATACCGGGCCGGTTGATGCCGAGCTTATCGTTGTTGTATATGCCCCGTAACCACCCAGGCACAAGATAAAAAGGAGTCCATCGTGTTATTCAAGCTTACAGATGAACAGGTAATGATTCAGAACATGGTAAGAGAGTTTTCCAGAAAGGTCGTTGCCGCCACTGCGGATGAACGGGACAAGACAAAAGAATTTCCCGCTGATAACTTTCGCCGGATGGGTGAGCTGGGTCTTATGGGGATGATGATTCCGGAAGAATACGGGGGCGAAAATGTGGACACGATCAGCTATGTACTTGCGCTTTCGGAAATTGCCTATTCCTGTGCCGCCACATCGGTGGTCATGTCGGTGCAGAATTCCATCGTGTGCGAAAGCCTCTACAAATTCGGTACCGAAGAACAGAAACAGGAGTTCCTGGTACCGCTGGCATCCGGGGACATCATCGGGTGCTTCGCCCTGACCGAGCCAGAGGCCGGCTCCGATCCGGTAAGCCAGATAACCACGGCCACAAAAGAGGGGGATCACTATATTATCGACGGTACCAAGCGGTTTATCACGTCGGGCAAAAATGCCAGCGTGGTGCTGGTCACTGCCAAAACCGATCAAACGGCCGGCCACCGGGGCATCAGTGTGTTTATTGTGCCCAAGGAAACGCCGGGGCTTGAAGTGGGGCACGTGGAGGACAAGATGGGGCTGCGCGCCTCCGATACCAGCGATTTACTGTTCAGCCGGTGCAAAGTGCCGGCTGAAAACCTTTTGGGAAAAGAGGGGGAGGGATTTAAAATCGCCATGCAGGGACTGGATGCCGGGCGGATCGGCATCGCCGCCCAGTCCCTGGGAGTGGCCCAGGCGGCATTTGATGCGGCGGTGAAATATGCCAAACAGCGAAAACAGTTTGGCAGTCCCATTTCAAAACACCAGGCCATACGGTTTCAGATTGCCGACATGGCCGTACAGATTGAAGCGGCCAAACAGCTGATTCTTTCGGCATCGTCAATGAAGGACCGGAAGGAAAACCACACAAAAGAGGCGGCCATCGCCAAGCTTTATGCCTCCGAGATGGTGAACCGTATTACGGCCATGGCGGTCCAGATGCACGGCGGATACGGATTTACCAAAGAGTATTCAGTGGAAAGATTTTACCGGGATGCCCGGGTCTTTACTATTTACGAAGGAACCAGTGAAATTCAGCGAATGGTGATTTCCAACAATATCCTCAAGGACAGGCGAAAACCCTGAAAAGTCAACGACCACCCGCCAAGGGGGCGACTTGAAGTGTATGCGTTCGCATACAAAACAAAAACACGCAAGTGTTTCAATCGGTGACGGTTGCAACCAGGGGCATAGCTCCCGGTTTGAAAACAACTAATCAGGATATCTCACAAAGAGCGGCCGCTTATCTGACCTTTCTGACGGTCAGATACACATTGCCGGCAAAAATAAGAAAGGCCCCGATCCACCCCCCGGCCGCCAGCGGCGGATCTGCCGTTATAAAGGGGCCCAGGACCGCGGCCAGCAGAATCCGGGTGGACGATATGATCCCGCCTTCCACGGCAGTGACATACTTGAATCCCACTGTGATAAAGTACTGGCCGGCGACCGAAAAGAGGGAACACAGCAAGAGAAATTTCACCATCGGCGCATCCGGGATACAGATGACCTCCCGGAAAACGATGAAAATAATGACCATGCCCAGCCCGAAGAGAAAAAACAGGGTCGTTTCCGTGTCGTGAACGCGTCTGCTTAAATTGAGATATATGATGGCCACTGCCGCACTCACGCCTGATGCCAGTCCCCACAGGCTTTCCGGCCTGATGTCCATGCGCCCCGGTGACAGAATCAGCCACACGCCGGCAAACGCCGTCAAAACGATAAGTATTGAAACGATATCTCGTTCCTTTTTGAAAAGTATCCAGGTAAAGAGCGAGATAAAAAGCGGGTATGTCATGTTCAGAATATTGGCTTCGGCCACCGACGTCAGATCCACCGCCTTGAAAAAGCAGTATACCGCGATGCAGTTGGCCAGTGTCCGGCCTATAAGGTAGTGGTGGTTGAGGGGTCTTACGGGAATGCGCGCTACGCCCATGTAAATGCAGATAAAAACGAATCCCGCCAGAAACCTTGAAAATACGAAAAAGGCCGGATCTATGGCAAGTCCCTCTTCGGAAGACCATTTCACGACAGCCGTGGCAAGGTAAAAGAAAAAGGCGGAAGCGAAAACGGCAAGGCATCCCAGAAAGACCTTTATGTTTTCACTGAAAAGAATGTTGCCCCGTCTCCTGACGTTAACACCCGTCTTTGATATTCACCGGCCGATCGCTGCAACTGCAGTCTGACGGGCAGCTCCCGCAGTGGCTCTTTTTTCCGGAAACCGTTCTGCAAACAAACCGCAGGGCAAAACCAACGGCTGCAATAACAATAACAAACACCATCACGTTCTCAATCATTGGAATTCCCCTTTCATCCGTGTTTTACCGCATGCTTTGCACTGATAATTACCCACTCAGACAAAGATAAGGAGCGGCCGGCAAAAGTCAATTGACGGTCCGAAAACGAGACGGTGAATTGGTCCTGTTTCAGAAGCAGGTGGCGGAATGCGTTCCATGCCGACCCGGCGGCATCTGAAAGGCGGCACATGACAAAAGAGGGCCCGGCGGCAGCGTTTTTAAAAGCTTTTTTCTACCGCGTCAGCTGCCGGTATTTGATGCGTCTGGGCTGATCGGCTTCGATACCCAGGCGTTTTTTCCGGTCCTTCTCGTAATCGGAGTACGATCCTTCAAACATCAGGGTTTGGCTGTCCCCTTCAAATGCCAGGATATGGGTGGCGATCCGGTCCAGAAACCACCGGTCATGACTTATCACAACCGCACATCCGGCAAAGTTTTCAATGGCTTCTTCCAGTGCCCGCATGGTATTGACATCGAGGTCGTTGGTGGGCTCGTCCAGTAACAGGAGGTTGGCCTCCTGTTTCAGCATCTTTGCCAGGTGGACCCGGTTCCGCTCACCCCCGGAAATATCCGTTACCTTCTTCTGCTGGTCACTGCCGGTAAAGTTGAACCGGGCCACGTACGCCCGGGAATTGATCTCCCGGCCGCCGATGCGCATTGTTTCCTCACCGTCGGCGATCTCCTCATAAATTGTCTTTTCTCCGTCCAGAATATCCCGCTCCTGGTCTATATAGGCGGGTACAACACTCCGACCGAGTTCAATCTGACCGCTGTCCGGGGTTTCCTTGCCCGTGATCAGGTTGAAAAGCGTTGTCTTGCCGGCCCCGTTGGGACCGATAACGCCGATAATGGCGCCCGGCGGTACAATAAAATTCATGTGGTCAAACAGCAGCCGGTTTTCGTAAGCCTTGGAAACGTCCCGGGCCACGATCACCTTGTCTCCCAGCCGCGGACCCGGCGGAATAAAAATTTCCATGGCCTGCTCCTGGGTTTTGACGTCCTTTTTGAGCAACTCCTCGTACTGGTTGATCCGGGCCTTTGATTTGCTCCGCCTGCCTTTGGGGGACATTTTTATCCATTCGAGCTCGTTTTGAAGTGTTTTCCTGCGCTTGGATTCCGATTTCTGTTCGTTGGCCAGCCGTTTCTGTTTCTGATCCAGCCACGAGGAGTAATTGCCTTTCCAGGGAATCCCTTCGCCCCGGTCGAGTTCGAGTATCCAGCCGGCCACGTTGTCCAGGAAATACCGGTCATGGGTCACCGCGATCACGGTGCCGTCATACCGGCCCAGATGCTGTTCCAGCCAGGCGACCGATTCGGCATCCAGATGGTTGGTGGGTTCGTCTAACAGCAGAATATCCGGTTTCTGGAGCAGCAGCCTGCAGAGGGCCACCCGCCGTTTTTCTCCCCCTGAAATGACGGAGACCGGGGTGTCCGGGGGCGGACACCGCAATGCATCCATGGCCATCTTGAGCCGGGCGTCCAGGTCCCACGCCGCCGTATGATCGAGTTTTTCCTGAATGCGGCTCTGCTTTTCAATGAGCTTGTCCATCTCATCATCCGACATGGGATCGGCAAACGCCTCCGAAATTTTTTCATATTCGTTCAGAAGATCCACCGTCTCCTGAACGCCCTCCTCGACAACTTCCCGGACTGTCTTCTGACTGTCCACAAGGGGTTCCTGCTCGAGATGCCCCACGGCATACCCTTTGGAAAGCACGGCCTCGCCTGTAAAAGCGGTATCCGCACCCGCCATTATTTTCAAAAGCGAACTTTTCCCCGACCCGTTCAGCCCCAGCACCCCGATCTTGGCCCCGTAGAAATAGGACAGGGAAATATCCTTGAGCACCTGCTTCGTTCCGTGAAACTTGCTCACGTTCATCATGGAATAGATGACTTTTTTCGTGTCTTCCGTCATATATGGGTCTCCTTTTGAAACAGCGGCAACAGCCTTTTCGGCAGATATCTGTTTCATTGGTTTCTCGTGATACGTTTCCGGGATTATAAGATGGTTTGTCGAATGTTGCAACCGCCTTTTCTTCATCAGGTCAACGGGCCTGCCCGCCCCCCGGCCTTTACCCGTCACCCGGGCCCCTGTATGTCACCCTTTTCTGAAACAAGGAGACATATTTTGGCTGTTTATATTTTCCGCTGATTCCTTTATAATGGGTTCCGATATAACCAGCAAAGGAGTGACACATGTTAAAAGCCAAAGATTTAATGGAAGAAAAAGTTATCACGGTCAGACCGGACACCGATATCAGCACGGCTGTTTCCCTGCTGCTTGAAAACCATATCAACGGAGTACCGGTGGTGGATGAAGACGGAGTTCTCAAAGGGATCCTGTGCCAGAGCGATCTGGTGTTTCAGCAGAAAAAAATGCCCCTGCCGCCGATTATAACGATTTTCGACAGTATCATCCCCCTTGCTTCCTCGAAAAAACTTGAAAAAGAGGTGCAGAAAATATCCGCCGCCCGGGTAGCGGATGCAATGGTTACCGACACCGTGACGGTCACTCCTGAAACCCTTTTGAGTGAAGTGGCCGGGTTAATGGTGGAGAATCGGTTCCACACCTTACCCGTCGTCCGGGAAGGAAAAGTGGTGGGTATCATCGGCAAAGAGGACATTCTCAAGACGCTGATGACGGAAAACAATGAGTAGGCCGGCCTTTTCCCCGAGCAGGAAGCAACCGTCCCTTTCACCGGGCGGCATCCCTTTTCCATGAACTGGATCGTACTTTCCGTCCTCACGGCACTGACCGTGGCCACCCAGGACACCTGGGTGAAACACCATTTTTCAAAGTACAACACGTGGGAAATGGGCACCATGATCTTTGT
This sequence comes from uncultured Desulfobacterales bacterium, assembly GCA_964478245.1. GTDB lineage: Bacteria > Desulfobacterota > Desulfobacteria > Desulfobacterales > Desulfobacteraceae > CAYZHB01. Next base: position 12,688 of record CAYZHB010000081.1, read on the forward strand.
CTACAGTCTGCCCTTTCTGCTTGTGTCCCTCTTTTTTATCACCATCCCCGCCCTGGACTCGACATTTGTCTGGTGTTTTGCCGTAAGCCTGCCGTTAAACGCAGTTGCATTTCTTCTCTACGTCTACGCCATCCGGGTTTCCCCCTTGAGCACAACCCTTCCCTATCTGGCTTTCACACCGGTATTCATGATTTTTACAGGAAAGCTGCTGCTCGGAGAAGTGCCGGGAATGTACCCCTTAATGGGCATCCTTTTCGTGGTGTTCGGCAGTTACATCCTCAACATGGACCCGTCCGACCGCTCTTTACTGGCACCTTTTACCGCTTTCAGGAAGGAGCGGGGAGCGGTCGTGATGCTGTTTGTGGCATTTTTGTTCAGTTTCGGCGCCGTCATCGGTAAAAAAGGGATGGTACACTCGTCCGTAACGTTTTTTTCTTTTTATTTTTTTTTCGTGCTCAACCTGTCGCTGCCGTTTCTCCTGATCATGACCGGAAGAGCGAAGCTGAAAAATTATCTTGAACACCCCTTTAAAGGATTGATCGGCGGGCTTTTGCTCTATCTGCACATCGTGTTCCACGCCTATGCCATCTCGCTTACAAAAGCGGTGTACATGATTTCGCTGAAACGGCTCAGTATCCTGTTCGGTATTCTCTACGGAAAATACGTATTTCAAGAGACGCGAATCGCGACCCGCCTGGCCGGCGGCACTATGATGGTGGCAGGTGCTGCGGTTATCATGCTGTACGGTTTATAAAAGGTTTTACCCCTTCATCCGGCAGTCAACGACCCCCCGCGAAGCGGGCACGGCTAATTTGTTCTACGGGTCACCTTTGGACAGGCAGGTGACGGGGTGCT
>CAYZHB010000082.1:0-13135 GCA_964478245.1 uncultured Desulfobacterales bacterium
TGAGGCAGAGGAAGTTCCCCGTTAACTGCCGATGGCATAGAACAAATTAGCCGTGTGTTATTGACAGAGTCCGGCTGACCCGCTTGCGGCCGTAGCGGTTTTATGCTAATAAAAATAAGGATGGTTGTAACCCGGGGGGCATCGCCCCCGGTTTTGAAACAACCAATCGCGATATGGCGGCAGCTCACGGCGGCGGCGGAAAGGCTGAATCGGAAGGGGCGGGGTGGTTCAGCCGACAGGTGCAGGCCTGCAGGAAAAACGGAAACGTCACCGGACAGCGGCACGGGAAAACAGACCGCCGGATGAAGAGGAGAAATCGCATGGCAATCGAGATGAAAACGGATGCGTCAAAGGATCTCACGGTTTTTATGGCTGTCGGGGAGATTGGCTTCAACGCCCAGATGGCGGTTCTTAAAACCTTCTATAATGGGACTCCCACCAGGAATGTGATATGGGATTTCCGCAGCATTTCCGGCACCCGGATCTCTTCGGAAGAGATTTCCAGGATCATCGAGTTTATCAAAGCCAACGAGCATAAGCGTCCCGGCGGGAAAACCGCCCTGGTTACGTCTGAGCGGGTCGATTTCGGGCTGGCCCGGATGAGCGCCATCATGTCGGAAGTCCGGGGAATGACGGTTAAACTGGACAGTTTTAAAAGTTTTGACGCCGCACTGGAGTGGCTGGGGGGAGGAAGTGATGACGGTTGATTGGTTGTTTCAAAACCGGGGGCTATGCCCCCGGTTACAACCGGCAACGATTGAAACACTTGCGTGTTTTTGTTTTGTATGCATTCGCATCTCTTGCGAGCCCGGCCTATGGCCGGAACTCCAAGCCACCCGCTTCGCGGGTGGTGGTTGACTGAAGAGGATTTTTTCAGGGCCGGGCTCAGGCGGGCGCATTACTGTGTTTTTTCAATGACACCGGCGGCGATGAGGGGGATGAGAATTTCGTGGTGCCCGGTGAGGTTGTAGCCTTTTCCGCCGCTCTGTACGGGCCGGTTCACCACATTTGTCAGCGGCCTGTATTGCCGTATGAAATCCAGGTTTACCGTTGTGAAGTGTTCCGTCAGAAAGCCCATGTTCCGGACCAGGGTCAGGGCCTTTAGAAAGACCTCCGGCAGTATAACCGCGGAACCGGCATTGATAAAGACCCCGTTTTCAAGCCGGGCGATGTTGGCGGCGAATATTCTGAAATCGATGTGGGAGGCTCTGCCGCATGCGGCCGCGTCAAAACCGTCGTGCATATGGATGATATCGGTACCGATGGCCACATGAACGGTAAGGGGTATGTCAAAGGAGGCGCAGGCCGCGGTGAGGCTCAACTCTCTGTAGGGGAATTTCTCTTCGTTTATCAGTTCGCCCACCGCCCTGCCGAGCCCCTTACCCTCGTCCGACGCTTTTTGAACGGCGTTGTTGAGGAAGTGCGAGGTCTCCCGGGCCATGCCGAAGGTTCCCTGATCGAGGGCGGCCGCGACATCCTCGGATGTTTTCCCGGCCAGGGCGATTTCAAGGTCGTGTATGATCCCGGCGCCGTTCATGGAAAGCATTGTCAGGATGTCTCTTTTGACAAGATCAATCAGGACCGGGTTCAGGCCCACTTTGATCACATGCCCCCCCATTCCCATGCAGACCGCTGCTTTCTGCCGGACTGCCCCGGAAACGGCATCGATAACGGCGTTCAGGTCCCTGCCGGCCAGTATGTCCGGCAGCTTGCCGAGGAAATCTGAAAAGGTGCCGCCCTTTTCCCACACACCGGCAAAATGATCGATAGTGACCTTGCTCTCCCGCTCATGGATGGCGCAGGTCTTCAGCCGGGAGAGTTCAAGCGGGGTATTGGTTTTACGCATTGAACAGGATCCTTTCGGCAAGATCACATAAAATATGGGCCAGGAGAATATGCACCTCCTGTATCCGGGCCGTTGAATCGGCTGCCACGCAATAGGGGATGTCGCACAGTGTTTTGAGGCGGCCGCCGTCCCCTGAAAAACCGATGATCGTGATGCCCATGGATTTTGCTTTCTGCGTCGCCCGGATGACGTTGGGCGAGTTCCCGCTGGTGCTGATGGCAATGGCAATATCCCCCTGTTTTCCCAGGGCCGCGACCTGTTTGGCAAACACTTCGTCAAAGGTATAATCGTTGCCGATACTGGTGATGACGGATGTGTCCGTGGTCAGGGCGATGGCCGCGAGCGGCGGCCGTTCCATTTGGAAGCGGTTGACAAATTCCGCTGCAATGTGCTGACAGTCTGCCGCACTGCCGCCGTTGCCGAACAGGAGCACCTTGTGCCCGTTTTTCAGTGCGTCCGCGATGGCCACCGCCCCTGTTTCGATCCCGGCCGCATTTTGCGAGACAAACGCCTCTTTGGCCCGGATGCTTTTGTTCAGGATGTCGCTGATGATATGTTTCACTCCGCCGCCTTTTTTAATGGTTCATTCCCGCCGTCTGGCGCCTGTCCCGCGGAGGCCTTTTCAAATTCGGCCTGCGCCAGGTCGTGCTGTTCCTTTTTCAGGTAGATTTTTGCCAGGCGCTTTCTGTAGACCGAATTGTCCGGCTCGAAGCTGACGCTTTTTTTGGCAAAGGTCAGCGCAATATCGAGGTTTTTATTCTGAATTTCATAGGCCCTTGCCAGTCCGGACATGGAGAACGCGTCCGCCGGATTGAGTTTCACGGCCCGGTAAAAACTGGCCGCCGCCTCTGCCACCTGCCCGCGGTCAAGATAGATTTCTCCCATTGTTTTTAAAGGGGTGCCGGACTCGGGTTTCAGTTCGGCGGCTTTCTGAAGATGAAACAGGGCTCTTTTGGCATCGCCGTTTTTGAAAAGGAGCGTGCCCAGCAGAAGTTCCACCTCATATATGGCGCTGTTGATACTGTTTGCTTTCTTGAGGCAGGCGATTGATTTTTCCGGTTCGTTTTCCAGATTATGGACAAGGCCCAGGTTGTAAATGGCGATCACATCGTTTGAGGTCAGGTCGATCACCTTCTGAAACTGTTCCCTGGCTTTTTCCAGCATGGTCATGACACCGTAGCAGACCCCCAGGCTGTTGATGAGATTCGGGTTGCCGGCATCGATCTCGAGGCCTTTCTGGTATTCAAGGGCGGCCTGTTCAATCCGTCCGATATGAAACAGCCGGTCTCCGCTGATGTTGAAGGTCACGGCATCCGCAAAAACCAGTGCGTCCACGCCGAAAAAAGCGGCATGATCGGTTGCCTTTACCGCAGTGTCAAACAGATCCTGCTTTGAGAAATCCAGAAATGGAAACGGGGCGACACCGGCACATATGCCGGTACCCAGGGCATTGGACATATTGTTTTTCAGCGATTTCAGGATTTTTTCCGCATGGGGCCGGTCCTTGTAATTCCAGAAAGCGATGGCATACACGTGGTCATCGACTTTTTCCCATATCCCCCCCTTTTGATCGATTACGATGTAAAAGCTGTCTTCAAACACGCTGTCCCGGTCGTCGTCATGCGCCTGTCCCGTGTCCGGGATCTTGAAAAGGGCACACATGAATCTGTCTTCCGGGATTTTGGTTTTTTCAATCCGCTGCTTGAAGGCTTTTGTCCTCGGGGTCTCGGAAAGCAGCATATCTGAAAGATACACTGCCGGTTCCGAAATTTCCGTCGTATCCGTTTCGGATTTTGTCCGTAAAAAGTCGATCTCCCTTGCGGCCAGTTTGTTTGTCGGTTGTGTCATAAGAACCAGTTTCACGTTAGAATGTGTTCAAGTGTTTTAAGAATGATTTCTTCATCCCCTTCCTGTAAAGTCCTGGGGTCCATGATGACCCCCTCGTCCTCAATCCGGCAGATCACGGGCGGACGGCTTTCTCTCATCCGTTTTTCCAGTGCGGCCGCGGACAGCTGGCGGCATCTGATGACCACACAGCATGTGGGAAGCGTGAGTGAGGGGAAAGAACCGCCGCCGGGCCGGGAATACATGTCTGCCGACTCAAAAGAGACACCGGGAAACGATTTTTTCCGCAGCATTTCAATCAGCCCCGCCGCCTTGATCCGGACCGTTTCATACGGTTGGGTCAGCATCTTCAATGTCGGGATTTTGTCAACGGCCGCGTGCTCATCCCGGTACAGTCTCAACGTGGATTCGAGCGCGGAGAGGGTAAGCTTGTCGATCCGCAGCGCCCGGGTCAGCGGGTTGGTTTTTATTTTGTCGATGATGTTTTTTCTGCCCAGTATGATACCGGCCTGGGGCCCGCCGAGCAGCTTGTCTCCGCTGAATGTCACCACGTCCGCTCCCGCCTGCACCGCATCGGCCGCCGTGGGTTCAAAGTCGAGCCCCCATTTTCTGAAGTCGATAAACGTGCCGCTGCCGAGGTCCTCCATCACCGGCAGGTTCATTTTCCCGGCAAGGGAAACGAGCTCGGAGACCGGGACACTGTTGGTAAATCCCTCTATCTTGAAATTGCTGGTATGGACCTTGAGAAGCAGGGCGGTATTTTCGTTTACGGCGTTTTCGTAATCCTTCAGGTGGGTCCGGTTGGTGGTGCCCACCTCTTTGAGTATCCCGCCGCTTTTTGTCATTACGTCGGGGATCCGGAATGATCCGCCTATCTCGACAAGTTCTCCCCGGGATACCACCACCTCTCTGCCGGACGCCAGGGAGTTCAGGGAGAGCAGAACGGCCCCGGCATTGTTGTTCACCACCATCGCCGCCTCCGCGCCGGTCATCTCGCAGAGCAGGCCTTCAACTGCGGTGTAGCGTATGCCTCTTTTTCCGTTTCTGATGTCGTATTCAAGGTTTGAATACGCCGCGGAAAGGGCGGTCATGTTGGTGACGGCTTCTTTGCAGAGGAGCGAGCGCCCCAGGTTGGTATGGAGCACCACGCCCGTGGCATTCACCACCGGGATAAGATTGTGGGCCTGGGTTCGACGGGCACGAGAGGAAATCATTGACAGGAGGGCGCCTTCGGAGGTATCCGTCTCCCTGTTTTCCAGTATGTCCCCCCGCACTTTGTCCACCACATCCCGGGTGGACCGTTTGATGACACTCAGCGGGATATCGGTGAACCGCCGATCGGTTTTTGCCGTCTCAAGCAGATGGTCAACCCCGGGAATTGTTTTTAAAAGCGACTGTTTTGCGTTTTCTGTCATGGTGCCTGCCTTTAGGATTGCATCAGGGTCTCTTCCGAAAAAATGTTTACCGGGATAAAGTCCACAATATCGGGAAGCCTGGAAAGAGAGAGCCCCAGAATTTCAAGCGCCGGCTTAAGCTGGCCGGTATCGATCTTTTCCGTTTCCAGGCCCGTGTTGAAACGGGATACCAGGAGATCGGCAATATAGACGATCGAGACAAGGCGTTTGTTTTTTCTGGCTTTGTCGGGCGTATGGTGATATTTGATCGTCTCTTCGATATATTCGGACAGGTGCCAGTCCCTGGCAAGGTGCACGCCGGTGCTGCAGTGGGAAAGCCCGAAATATTTTTTCTCCGTTTCAATGAGGGAATCGTCCGTAAGGCCCATGTCCCTGAAAAAAAGGGGATGCCCTTTTGACAGGTACTGGTCCAGCACCACTTTTCCGATGTCGTGAAGGAGCCCTGCCGTATACGCCCGTTTCGGCTCTTCCGCCTCGGTGACTTCGGCGATTTTCTCGGCGGTCACGGCCGTACTGACCGCATGGAAGAACAGCCCGCCCTTGCAGAGCGAGTAGGCGGATTCACTGTTCAGGCTGAAGTAGCTCCTGACGGCCGCTGTAATCACGGATTTTAAAATGATGCCTTCACCGAGGATCAGCACGGCATCTTTCAGGGTGTCGATTCTGCTGGTGCCCGAGAAGAGCACTGAATTGCATATCTGAAGCGTCTTGGCACTCAGCACCTGGTCTTTGGACAGTTCGTGGGATATGCCGGCGGCATTGTAGTTCTGCGAATTCCACATGCGCAAAAGTTTGAGCGCTATCTGGGGAATCGGATGGAGTTGTTCAATGGTCTCTTTGATATCGTTGATGCTGGGTTCCTTAATATCGCCGGGCTCCGTTCTTTTCAGGTAGGAGGGGGTTATGGCGGTGGCGCCGTCGGTCAGGTCAAGTTCAAGCGTGCAGGTGAAAAATCCCCCGGTCTCGGACTTTATGACCTGGATTCCCCTTTCCGCCAGGATGGCATTGACGATTTCCACGGATCGACCCCCGATATCGAGGTTCAGGTCGAAATCGGTCAGGGGGCCGACCAGGGCGCCCCCGGCGATGGTGGCCTTCATATTCTCCGGCGAGGCCCCCAGCCGGACCATTTCTTCGATGAGCATCGGCAGTCCCTCGGATGCGTATTTCTCCGGCAGATCCGGGTTGGGGTTGAACGGCGGCTCGGGCAGCAGTATGTGAATCAGCCCGCCTGTTTTACGGAAATAATCGTAGAGCGCCACCCCGACGCATGTCCCCAGATACGCCTGGAAAATAACAGAGGAGCTCTTTTGCGCCTTGAAGCTGCCGGCCGGAATATGTTCTGTCTGATCAAATTTCATTGCAACCTGTATTAGAAAATTGTTTACAAACAATATTTATTACCATTAATCAGGTGACGCTTTCAACCTTAATTTGCAGTTGCTTTCCATTAGGGCAACAAACTGTGCATCAGGCGACAATCGAAATACATGCCCGCCGGCAGCCGTCAGACGCTCCTGAACCAGGACGTCGGGGGATTTTACCGTCTGCAGGCCTAAACCGCAGGAACTGCGGCCAGGTTTGTCCTCAGACAGCCTGCGGTTCTTAACGCCCTGCAGACGGTAAAATTATTCCCCCTTACGTCCTGAACGTTCAGTTGCGCCCCCCCGGCTGCCGGCTCCGGTATTGCCGGTGCGACTGGTTGTTTCCAAACCGGTCGCATACTTCCTGTTACAACTGTCACCGGTTGAAACCTTGGCCTGTCCGGTGGCGTATCCATCTGCATCTCTTCCGGACCGGCCTTCGGCCGGAACGCCAAGCCACCGGCTGACAAAAGGTGAGTAGATAGGGACGGGTACCGGTGCCGCCCATGGATATGACAATAAATTTGCCCCGGTTTGAAAACAACTAATAAGCGTTGACGAAACACCAGGGGGGCATTATATTATAAGAATACGCATGTCAGCGTCATAACATATTGCGCGAGGAGTCAAAGGCAATGAAAAAGTGTATTTGCTTGCTGGTATTGTTTTTTTTACTGGTCTTTTCCGGGTGTGCAATCGTGCCGGCCCGCCATAATCGCGGCCCCCATCATCCGCATCACATGAACGGGCCCTACATGGCACCGTCTTTCCAGATCATTGTGCCGCCGGTAAGATTTGTGGTACCGCCGGGACCGGTGGTTATCCTGTAATCCTGCAGGAAAAGGGGACGTGATCGCTCGAATTGCAAACAGGCCGTTGCGGATTTTCGGGAATGTCGGGTATGCGTGACGGCAGGGATTTTATCGTTTTTCCCCTTGATTGTGTCTCATGGGCCGAAGCCCGGGACTATGTGGCGCTCCTTTCGGACAAGGTGGGCATGTTCAAGGTGGGGCTGGAGCTCTTCATTTCCGAGGGGCCCGGCATTCTGGGCCGGATAAGGGAGATGAGCCGTGCCGGAATTTTTCTGGACTTAAAGCTCCATGACATATCCGAGACGGTGAGGAGGGCCATGACGGCTGTTTCCCGTCTGGGTGCCGACCTTGTGACGGTGCACTGCGGTGCGTCGCAGCGGATGCTCGAGGCGGCGGTGGAAGGGAGCAGAGGAAAAACCGGTGTGCTCGGCGTGACCCTTCTTACGGACACCGGTGCCGATGCGGTAAAAGCGGCCGGCTTTCAAAAGCAGTACGTCGACGATCCGGGCCTGCTGGTGATGAAAAGGGCGGAAGCCGCCCGTGCGGCAGGATGCGCCGGTGTGGTGTGCGCCGGTACAGAAGCGGCAATGATAAAATCCAAGTTCGGAAATGATTTTCTCGTGGTGACGCCGGGGATCCGGCCGGCGTGGCATGGGAATACGGGGGATGATCAGCAGCGGATTACAACGCCGTCACAGGCGGTGACCGCGGGTGCCGACATGATCGTGACGGGCAGGCCCATACGGGATGCCGTCGATCCGGCGGCGGCGGCGGTTAAAATCGCCCGGGAGATCGAGGCGGTTCAGTCTTCGCTGTCCAGGCCGAAGGCGTGATGAAGGGCGCGCACCGCAAGTTCGGCATATCTCGCTTTAATAATGCATGAAATCCGGATTTCTGATGTACTGATCAGCCGGATGTTGATGTTCTCGTCCGCCAGGGCTTTGAACATGGTGGCGGCGACCCCGGAGTGACTTTTCATGCCCAGCCCGATCACCGAGACCTTTGCAATATCCTCCTCTGCGGTGAGGACCTCGGCAGCGCCGATTTCCTCGGCCACTTTCTCCGACAACGCCCTTGCCCTTTCAAAGTCATCCCTGGGAACGGTGAACGAAAGGTCGGTTTCCCCGCCGGAGCGCGTGTTCTGTATGATCATGTCCACGATGATTCTGTTTTCCGCAAGCGGGGTGAATATTTTGGCGGAAATGCCCGGCTGATCCGGCACTTTTTTCAGGGTGATCCTTGCCTCATTCATGTCGCAGGTAATGCCTGATACAACGACACTTTCCATATTAGACGTTTCATTGACGACCATTGTTCCCTCCTCTTCATTAAATGACGATCTGACATGAACCGGCACATTGTACTTTTTGGCAAATTCCACAGAGCGTATCTGAAGGACCTTCGCGCCCAGTATGGCCATTTCGAGCATTTCCTCGTAGGAAATCCGGCTGATTTTTCTGGCTCTGCTGCAGATTCTCGGGTCTGTTGTATAGACACCGTCCACATCGGTATATATTTCACACACATCCGCGTTTACGGCGGAGGCAATCGCCACGGCCGTTGTATCCGAGCCGCCCCGGCCCAGGGTGGTGATGTTTCCCTCGGGGTCGAGTCCCTGGAATCCGGCGATCACAACGATATTTTTTTCCGCCACCAGAGTTTTGACCCGTTCGGCTTCGATCTCTTTTATCCGGGCCTTGCCCGGCGTCTTTTCGGTCATAATGCCGGCCTGGAACCCGAGCAGAGACCGGGCGCTGTAGCCTATCGATTTCAGGATCATGGCAAGAAGGGCCGCCGTGGTCTGCTCTCCCGTCGCCAGGAGGACGTCAAGCTCTCTTTTGTCGGGACTCTCACAGGCGCCGCCGGCCATTTTAATCAGATTGTCGGTGACCCCGGCCATGGCCGACAGGATAACCACCACGTCATCGCCGTTATCATAGGTTTTTGCCACCCGTTTTGCCACTTCTCTTATACGGTCGATATCGGCAACCGATGTTCCCCCGTATTTCTGCACTTTCAGTGCCATAAAAGTTCCCCTGTCTCTGTCTCTGTCGATTGGTTGTTATAAAAACATTTTTTGTAACAGATTTGAACTTTCCTGTCCAGCGGCAAACAGGGAAATTTCCCGGTTGAAATGGCTGTCCGTGACGAACCGGAGTTTGAAATCGTATGCCGTGTCCGTCTCCAGCAGGATTTCCGGCCACTCCACGGCAATGACGGCTTCATGGCTGAAAAGCTCGTCAAAACCGATGTATTCAATTTCTTCCGGGGTTTCCAGGCGGTACAGGTCCACGTGGTACAGTGTCATCCGGCCCGGATATTCGTTGATCAGGTTGTAGGTCGGGCTCGTGATGTAGTAGTCGGGACTCACGGAAAGTCCCCTGGCAAGCCCCTTTGTAAAAGTGGTCTTGCCCGTCCCGAGATCGCCGGAAAGCAGGATGCAGGTTTGCCCGTCAAGCAGCCGTCCCAGATTTTCCCCGAGGGCCGTTGTCTCCTTCTCCGAGCAGGAGTAGAGGTGTTTCAGCATAGCAGTTCTTTGTGGATGGCTTCCGGGATCCGGCGGATCATGTCCGAGGCAAGATATCCGAAACCGCCGGTGTCCTGTTTCAGCAGATCCCCGCAGATCCCGTGTATGTATACACCCGAGAAAGCCGCGTCTCCTGCTGAAAACCCCTGGGCGGCGAATCCCGCGATCATGCCGGTGAGCACGTCTCCCATGCCGCCGGACGCCATGCCGGGGTTGCCCGACGGGGAGATGGCTGCGGTTCCGTCCGGCTGACTGATCACCGTGCCCGCTCCTTTCAGTACCACCGTCACCCCGTATCTCCCTGCAAAATTCCGGGCGGTATCCACCCGGTTTTTCTGGATGTCTGCCGCCGGAAGACCGGTGAGCCTGGCCATCTCTCCCGGATGGGGTGTAATGATAATGTCGCCCGGGGATTGTTTGAGTATTTCCGGTTCCCGGGCCAGCAGATTCAGTCCGTCCGCATCAATGATGACCGGCACTCTGAGTTCGGCCAGAAGTCTTTTCAGAAGTTTCCCCGTTCCCCCGGCGGTGCCGACGCCGGGCCCGAAAGCCACCGCGCTTTTGTCCGCCGCCAGCGCCAGGATCGTATCGGCAGCTTCCGCTGACAACCGTCCCTTCCCGTCTTCGGCAAGGGGGTGTGTCATGGCTTCGGTGACCTGGGGCTCCACCGCTGTATTGGTGCTTTCCGGAACCCCCACCGTCACCAAACCCGTGCCGCACCGGACCGCGGCATTGGCCGCCAGGGCGGCCGCCCCTGTTTTCCCGGGCGATCCGGCGATGACCAGCAGATGGCCGAAGTTGCCTTTGTGCGCTTCACTGTTCCGCGGCGGAAACAGTTTTGTTATGTCCCCCTCCTCGATGAGGTGCAGCCGCGGCCGGTAGGCTTCGGTAATGTAGGCCGGTATGCCGATGTCCACCACTTCCAGAACCCCTGTGTGCCCCTTGCCCGGCTGAAGCACATGACCCGCTTTGGCATGGGCGAACGTGGCCGTGGCGTCGGCCTTTACGGCAACACCGCAGACCCGTCCCGTGTCCGCGTCAAGCCCAGACGGGATATCGATACTGAACACGGGGCGGCCGCTCTGGTTCAGCCACTCGATCACGTCCCTGAAAAACCCTTTCACATCCGATGTCAGGCCCGTCCCCAGGACCCCGTCCACAAACAGGTCATGGTGAAGCATGGCGGTTTTGTGCCTGTCAAACGCCTCTTCGTCCGGCATTTCCGTGATGGTCAGATGGGCGTGCTTGCGGGCAAGTTTTTCCACAAGCGCGAAGTTGGCGTCGGCGTCCCCTTTCAGCTTTTCCCGGGCCGACAACAGGAAAACCGTGGTGGTAACGTTTTTTTCGGCAAGGTACCGCGCCACCACAAAGGCGTCGCCCCCGTTGTTGCCCCGGCCGGCAATCACCCCGACTTTTCCCGGAACGATATCCGGAAATTGCCGCATGAGCATGTCAAAGGCTCCCCGGCCGGCATTTTCCATGAGCACCCGGCCCGGGATCCCGAACGTTTCAATGGTGTCTTTGTCCATCTTCTGCATTTCATCCGCTGTCACCAGATACATGTGGCCCCCTGATCTTTTTTATCATTATCCTTCCCGTTATATATAACGACCTGCTGTAAAATTCAAATGACAGATGACATTTTTTCGATCCTTTCCGGTTTTTCAACGGCAGTTGCTGTTCTGCCCGCACGGTAATCTGTCCGAAGCAGTCACCCCGGCGAAATCGAACGGGACTGCCGTGGGGTTCCCCCCGGCGAGTCTTGACAGGGGGCATTTTTTCGGGTAGATTGAAAATCATACACTCTCTTTCGATATCGTATCGTAAAACAGAATCCTCTTATCGTAGCGGGAACCGCTTCCCTATCCGGTGTTATTTGCGTGTTTCCCGCCGCAGGGGAGGGATGCCGGAAAAGAGCGTGCTCTGAATAAAACAAGAAAATCAGGAATACATATGGAAAAAATGGAAAACAATTATCCGAAAAAGAGTTTAGAAGTGAAACTCACTCTGGTAAACGGGAAAACCGTGCAGGGCAAAATGAATATCATGGGGTACAAACGGATGTCGGATTTTATCGATGACAGCACGTCCAACCATATCCGGCTGTATGATGTGAAAATGCCGGGCGCGACATCCACCACAAGTTTTATTCTGGTGCCCAAAACCAAGGTGCTGTTTTATGAACCCGAAGAGAAGGAAGAGTGAGCCGCCAGTCGAAGCGCACCCTGAACAGAAATGGCTCATTTGAAAAACACCCGTTCACGAGTTGTCGGTGACCGCTGTATCTCATGACGGAAAAGGATAACATGCATGATGTCGTAGAAAAGATCGGACACTCGGTCGTCCAGCACGGGAAGCTCAATGACCGGATTTATCTGATGAAGCTCGACAAGGCGGATTTTCCGGGTATTATTGATGTGCTCGAGAAAACGGCCCGGGAGAAAGGGTACGGCAAAATATTTGCCAAGGTGCCCGGCTGGGCCCGGGAGATTTTCGAAAGGGCGGGATACATCGAAGAGGCGTTCATTCCCTGTTTCTACAATGTAAAGGAACCGGCGGGTTTCCTTGCCCGCTATCCGGACAGGGAACGGGCCGTTGTCGGGCAGGATAAGCTGCAGGAGATTCTGCGGATCATCGAGACGGCCAAAAACCGGGCCGAACCCCCGCTCCCGGCGGCCATTCAAACAGAAAACTATTTCGTCAGGCTCTTGGCCCATGAAGATTTGCCCGCTCTGGCCGCGCTTTATAAGGCCGTTTTCCAGTCGTATCCGTTTCCGATTTTCGACCCCGGTTACCTGAAAGAGACCATGGCCGACAATGTGCTCTATTTCGGGGCGTTTTCCGGAGGCACTCTCTGCGCCGCCTCAAGCGCGGATATGGATGTGTATTATAAAAATGCCGAAATGACGGACTTTGCAACGGACCCGGCACACAGGGGCGGCAAACTCGCCTTGCGGCTGCTCGGCACCATGGAGCAGGAGATGAATCAAAGGGGCATCAAAACGCTTTACACCATCGCCCGCTCCCACTCCGCCGGCATCAATACGATTTTCGCCAAAGCCGGCTTTCGGTACGCCGGTATGCTGCGGAACAACACCAATATCTCGGGCCGCATCGAGAGCATGAACGTGTGGTACAAACTGATCGGATAGTTTCAGCCACCCCGCGCCTTTTCAGCATTCCGATTTAGGTTGCTCACTGTGCAGGCGGCCGATTTTTTTAAGACACCCATATCCGCCGGCAGCCGGCAGACGCTCCTGAACCAGGACATCGGGGGATTTTTCCGTCAGCAGGCCTGAACCGCAGGAACTGCGGGCAAGTCTGTC
>CAYZHB010000083.1:0-12884 GCA_964478245.1 uncultured Desulfobacterales bacterium
AAAGCCCCCCGTCACCTGCCTGTCCAAAGGTGACCCGTAGAACAAATTAGCCGTGGCAAAGCGGGCACGGTGAATTTGTCCTGTTCAAGGGGCAGGTGGCGGGGCGGGCGGCTTGTTCTTCCGTTTGACGAAGCAATTGGGCAAAAGAAGGTAGGTATTATTGAAAAGTCTCAGGGAGTCGGTATGATAAGGATGATGTACAGGACAGACAGAAAGAGAGGGGTTGTTTTGGTTCTCATGGCCGCTTTTCTGTTTGTATGGGCCTGCAGCGGCGAGGAAGAGAAAGGCAGGAAAGAGAGCAGAGCGGGGACGGAAAACCGCCCGCCGGTTCAAAAAACGAGAGCGTATGCAAACCTGCCGTCCGGTATTGAATGGGTCACCAATAACGAAGATCCGGTATTTTCCTCCCCGGATGCACAAAAGGGCGGTGTCCTTCATTCGGCGATTTTAAGCTTTCCCATGACCTTCAGGACCGTGGGCCCGGATTCCAACGGCAGTTTCCGAAGCGCCATTCTCAACAACCAGCTCAATCTCATTAACATTCACCCCAATACGGACGATATCGTTCCGGAACTCGCCACGCACTGGGCGTTTGATAACGATAAAAAGACAATGTACTTCAAGCTGAACCCCGATGCCAGATGGTCGGACGGGGAACCGGTGACGGCATGGGATTTCGTTTATACCCTCCGGTTCATGAGGTCCGAGCACATTATCGCGCCCTGGTACAAGGATTACTACACCGAGGAGATAGACCGGGTGGTGGTGTATGATGACCACACCCTGGCCGTCAAGAGCACGAAAGCCCAGCCGGACCTGTATCTGAAAGTCAATCTGCGGCCGATTCCCGAGCACTATTACGGAAAGCTCGATCAGGACTTTGTCCGGGAGTACAACTGGAAGATCGTTCCGAACACGGGCCCTTACATTATCTCCGGCTTTAAAAAGGGAAAGCGTGTTCGCTTTGAAAGAAAGAAAAAATGGTGGGCCGCCGACCTGCGGTATTTCAAAAATAGGTTCAACGTGGACAATGTCGTGTTTACCGTTGTCAGGGATTACAACATGTTGTGGGAGTATTTCAAGAAAGGGGATATCGATGCGTTTTCCCTGACAATGCCCAAGTACTGGCACAAGAAGTCGAAAACGGACATTTTTGAAAAAGGGTATGCCGGAAAGATCTGGTTTTTCAATGACACGCAGCAGTCGGCCAGCGGCATGTGGCTCAACCTGGACAAGCCGATCTTTTCCCAAAACAAGGTCCGGTACGCGTTTGCCCATGCCATGAACATCGAGAGGGTGATCAGCAAAGTGCTGAGAGACGATTATTTCAGGCTTGACCACGCCTATGTGGGATACGGCGCGTATTCCAACAGTGATATTGAACCGCGGCGATACAGCGTAAATAAGGTGGAATCGCTCATGAAAGCGGCCGGATGGCACAGAGGGGAAGACGGCATATGGACCAGGGACGGTATGCGGTTCAGTGTGGAAGTGACCTACGGGTTTGAAGAACACACCCCCCGTCTTGTGGTGTTGAAGGAGGAGGCACGGAAAGCCGGCGTAGAGCTGAGACTCCAGAAACTGGACAGTTCCGCCGCCTTCAAGAAGTTCCTTGAGAAACAGCACGATGTGGCGTGGATGGGATGGAGTACTGGGTTGAGGCCGGCTTTCTGGCAGTTCTGGCACTCGGACAATGCCCATAAAACACAGACAAACAACATCACCAACACGGACGATCCGGAAATCGACAAGCTGATAGACCGCTACAGGGCAAGCCTTGAGGAATCGGAGCGGATCAGGCTTTCTTTGAAGATCCAGGAAAAAATTCATGAAGCGGGGGGTTTTGTACCCACGTTCATGGTGCCGTATGTGCGCCACGGTTACTGGCGCTGGCTGCGGCTGCCGTCCTTCCACGGCACCAGAAAGTCAACGAGTCTGTTTGATCCGTTCAGCAGCATGACAGGCGGGTTGTTCTGGTTTGACCGGGATCGGTATGAAGAAACCGTTGAGGCCATGGAGGACGGCCGGTCGTTCGAACCGGTGGTGATTAAGGATGAGCGCTTCAAGCCGGAGACGCTGCGGTGACACGCGACGAGATTGCCCTTAAGGTGGATGATCTTGCGGTGGTGTTTGATACCGAGGAAGGAAGACGGCATGCGGTTGACCGGGTGGGATTCACCCTCAAAAGGGGCGCCACTCTCGGTATCGTCGGGGAATCCGGTTGCGGGAAAAGCGTGACGTCGCTTGCTGTCATGCGGCTTCTCCCCCAACCTTCGGGAAAAATCGTCAACGGCTGCATCATGTTTGACAATGAGGATCTTCTGGCGCTCTCTCCGCGGGAAATGACCCGCATAAGAGGCAGACGGATATCCATCATATTTCAGGAACCCATGACCGCCCTGAATCCGGTGCACCGGATAGGCCGGCAGATCGATGAGGTTTACCGGCTGCACTTTCCCGCTATGACCGGAAAAGAGATGGCGCAGTCAGCTGTTCAGATGCTTGACCGCGTGGGCATCGGGATTCCCGAAAAGGTATTGAGACTTTACCCCCACCAGCTTTCCGGCGGCATGCGGCAGCGGGTGATGATTGCGATCGCCCTGGCGTCAAGCCCGGACATCCTGATCGCGGACGAACCCACCACTGCTCTGGATGTGACAGTCCAGGCCCAGATACTGGAGCTGATCAAAGAGATTCAGAAAAGTGACGGCATGTCGGTTATTCTTATTACCCATGATCTCGGGGTTATCGCGGAAAACTGTGACGAAGCCGTGGTGATGTATGCCGGGAGAGTCGCTGAAAAGGCGGATGTGGCCGGTCTGTTTGAAAATCCGGTTCATCCTTACACCCGCGGGCTTCTGAAATCGATTCCCTCTCTGGAAAGCCGGAGGAAGGCGGCGCTTCCCACCATTAAGGGGAATGTGCCCTCCCTGGAGAACATGCCCGCCGGATGCCGGTTCAACACCCGATGTCCTCACCGGATGGATATCTGCACGGCTGAAGTGCCCCTGGAGAAAGCGGTTCTGCCCGGTCATGCGGCGGCCTGTCATCTTGTGGAGGCGGCAGGATAGCCTTATGGCCATACTCGAGGTGGAAAACCTTAAAAAATATTTTCCGGTTTTCGGGGGCATATTTCTGAGGAGAAAGGGGTTTGTGTATGCGGTGGATGATGTCTCCTTTACTGTGGAACGGGGTGAAACTCTGGGCCTGGTGGGCGAGTCGGGATGCGGCAAGTCGACACTGGGGCGGTGCATAACAGGGCTTTATGAGAAAACGGGCGGGCAGGTCCGGTTTAACGGGGAGGAGATATTCTCCTTGAACCCGAAACAGCAGAAGAAACGGCGCCTCAAGATGCAGATGATTTTACAGGACCCGTATGAATCCCTCGATTCCCGGCAGACCGTAAAAGAGATTCTCAGGGAAAAGTACACGATTCATGCCGTAAAAGGGGATATAGAGGGGCAAATTTTATCCCTGCTTGAAAGGGTGGGGCTGTCCGGCAGTGATATGGCAAAATTCCCTCACGAGTTCAGCGGGGGGCAGCGTCAGCGTATCGGGATCGCCAGGGCCATCAGCCTTGATCCCGAGCTTGTGGTCTGTGATGAACCGGTTTCCGCACTGGACGTGTCTGTCCAGTCCAAAATCCTGAATCTGCTTTTGCGGCTGCAGAAAGAGATGGGGCTGACATATGTGTTTGTCTCCCACGACCTGGCAGTGGTGAAACATGTTTCAGACCGGATTGCCGTGATGTACCTCGGTCGTATAGTGGAGACGGCTGGTGCCGACGATATTTACATGAGACCCTGTCACCCCTATACCAAAGCCCTGATATCCGCTATTCCCGTTCCCGATCCCGCCGTTAAAAAAAAGCGGATTATTCTCGAGGGGGAGGTCCCGTCGGTGGAACATCCGCCGTCAGGCTGCCGGTTCCATACCCGGTGCGCCTATGCCGAGGCCGTCTGCAGGGAAAAAGAGCCGATACTCCGCAACATAAATGGCAGAGACCATCATGCGGCCGCCTGTCACATGTTCAATCCGTGACAGGGCACGCGGTCTCGATTTGAAAACAACCAATCACAGGGGGGTTGCTTTGGAAAAATTTCTTACAGGAGAGCGCAAGGAAAAATATGTAAACACCGTGTATAAGAATGCCGACTTAAAACAGTTTGCAAAGGGCGACATGATTGTCCGGGAAGGGGATACAGGAGAGTTTCTGTATGTTGTTCTCAAGGGCCGGGTAAAGGTCCTGAAGGTGATGCAGGGAGTGAGGAAAGTGGTTCTGGCAACACTGGGCCAGGGAGACCTTTTCGGAGAGATCGCTTTTCTCAGCAGTGTTCCGAGGACGGCGTCGGTTGTCGCTATTGAACCGACAACGGTGATGGCGTTAGATGAAAAAAATTTCAGCGCCCTGGACCCGGATCTCCGGCTTTTGTTCTACCGGTATATGAGCGCCGCTGCGGTCTATCGGATAAAAGAGATGGAAAATCAGGAGAAAAAACATGAATACAAGAGCCGGCAGTTTGTAACCCGCGTTTTTCTGTCCTTGAAGCAGCGGTCCGGTGAACTCAAAGAGTCTGAAATCATTAACGGTATCATAAGAAAGATTCCCCGGCTTCCCGTTTTTGCGGTTACCCTCTCCACCAAGCTTTTTGAAGGCCATATCTCACCGGGAGAAGTGGTGGACGAACTCAAACAGGACCCCCCGCTTGTGGGAACGATTCTCAAGACCATCAATTCCTCTTACTATGCGCTCGGCAGCCAGGTGTCCGACCTCAACTACGCCATCATGTTCCTTGGCTACAATGAAGTGGCCCGTATCGTCGTGGCTGAAGGCGTGAAACGGACAATGCCGGACACCCCGCAATTCAAGGAGATGTACAATCACTCTCTGATCATCTCCTATCTCGCCGCCATGATTTCCATGCGGCTGAATGTGAGCAAGGCATCGGAAATCGCCACAATATCCCTTTTACACGAGTTCGGCGAACTGGTGACCCTGCTTTTGAAAACCCACAACCAGAAAATGGGCGGGCTTTTCGACCTGGTTGACACGGAACAGATGGGCAGCATGCTCCTCAAAAGCTGGCATCTGCCGGAAATTATCTGGAAAACCGTTGAATACCAGTCCTATCCGGGATATGCACCGCCTGAGAAAATACCGCCGGATATCCGGGAGAACGTGACCCTGCTGTATCTCTCACATCTTTGCTATAAGTATCTTCAGGGAAGAAAAGAGGAGTACCTGCCCATGATCTACTATTACGATCACCTGGCGTCCCTCAATTTGAAAGTGGTGCCGCTTTCGGTTTTTGTCAACAAGACCATGATCCCTTTCCTGGAACAGCGCAGAAAAACTCTGCCGGTGATTGTTCATGACCTTCTGCGCCGGTATGAAAAGTCTGAAGGCGAGTCAGGCCATTGGCGGGAGCGGTTTGTGGACCTGCCGGACATAAACCACGGCCATGTGAAGGTGTAGCGCACGCAAAACCGAAAAAGGCTCACGGCTAATTTGTTCTATGCCATGGGCAGGTGGCGGGGAACTTCCTCTGCCTCAGTCTCGCAGCCCATCCCGGGCTGCTCCGAGGTGACCGACATCTTAAAATCCGCCATGATTTTAAAAAAAGATGCCGGTCAAACCCGGCATAGAAAGCCCCCCCCGTCACCTGCCTGTCCAAAGGTGACCCGTAGAACAAATTAGCCGTGGAAAAAGGCTATAATGCCTTGCAACAATGAGATTTAGATGATAAAATTCTAAACTTTTGTATGAGCAGGCGGTTAACTGTGTAAAGGCTCTGTCAGGTGGGTATGACCATTTTTTTCAGAAAGCTTGCCGCTTTTGTGCCGGCCGTTATGGCGGCATGCTTGTTTTTGTCGGCATGCAGCGGCACGGAGGGGCGAACGGAAAAGGACGCGGACTATATTTTAAAGTCGGGGGATACGGTTATTACCGCCCCGCAGTTCACCCAGGAACTGGAACTTAAAAAAGCGGCCTATCCCTACAATATCAAAAAGGATATAGAGCACTACAACAGTATGGTAATCCAGCTTGCTCAGGATCTCGCCGAGGAGGTGGTCCTGATGAGAGAAGCCCGGACAAGGGGGATCGAGATAGCGGAACAGGAGATGGAAGCGGCGGAAAAAGAGTTCAGGGCCGACTATCCGGACAATGTGTTTGAAAAAATGCTCCTTGAGAATGCGGTGGAGTATCCGTTATGGCGGGAGCGTTTCAGGAGGCAGCTTGTGATTGACCGCCTGATTCAAAAAGAGCTCAAGAAAGATATCGATATCACCCCCGACGAGGTGGTGGCGTTTTATAACCGGAACAAGGAAAAGATAGAGACGCATCATCTGAACGAAAACGATCTGGTGGCCAGATTTCGAGCGGAGAAGGCGGAGGCGCTTTATTATGACTGGATAAACACACTGCGGGAAAAGTACCCGGTTACGATAAACGACCGCCGGTTAAAACAGTTTCTGGTATTTGGGGATAATGAAAAGGATAGCGGATAATGGGCAGAATAGGTCATCTTGCAGGGGGGCTGGTCGTTTTTTTCTCTCTTGTTTTTACAGGCGGTGCAGGCGCTGAAGTGGTCGATCGGATTGTGGCGGTGGTGAACAACGACATTGTCACACTCTCGGAGCTGAACAAGGCGGTAAAACCCTTTCTTGAAAAGATCGAAGCGGCGGACTATCCTGAAGAGAAGGCAAAGCAGCTGACGTATAAGGTGAAAAGGGACATGCTGGACAGGATAATTGAGCGCCGGCTGATTTATCAGGAAACCGGGCGGCTCAATCTCCGTGTTTCCGTTGAAGAGGTGGATCAGGCAATAGAGCGGTTCAAACGGGACAGAAACATGACGCAGGAAGATCTCGAAAAAGCCCTGGCGCATGACGGCATCACATTTGATGAATACCGGGACAGAATACGCAAGGATATTCTGCGGACCAAGGTGATCAACAAAGTGATCAAGGCGAAAGTTGTGGTGCTGGACCGGGAGGTCGAGGCGTACTACAACGATCATAAAAAAGCGTTTTCAGGGGAGAAGAAATACCATCTGCGCAATATCCTCATGGAAGACCGGGACGCCATTGAATCGGTCAGGAAACTTCTGGATCAGGGGTTGAATTTTGCAGCGCTTGCCCAGAAATATTCCCGGGCCTCCAATGCGTCAGAAGGCGGGGACCTGGGCGTTTTTGAGCTGGAGACGTTTTCCGAGAAACTCAAACAGGCGATAACGCATCTGAAAAAAGGGGCGTATACGGATGTCATTTCTACTGACAGCGGATACCAGATTTTTTACCTGGAGGGGTTTGAGCAGTCCGGCGGAAAAACCCTTGAACAGGCCCGGGATGAAATCGTTGAAAAGCTCTACGATCGCAAGGCGGAAAAGAAAATGAAGAAATGGATTGAATCGCTGAAAGAGAAAGCGCACATTAAAATCATGCTTTGACTGAGAAGATAATACCATGCAGAAAGAAACAATTGACATCCTGTCCACCAACATCAAGCGGCTGCTCAGGCGGAATGCCGTCAAACAGCTCAAAAACATTCTCCATAAGACCCACATGGTGGATCTGTCGGTTGTATTCGAGCAGCTCACCCATGATGAGCGGCTGCAGCTTTTCGGTCTCATCGAATCACCCGAAGAGCAGGGGGTCCTTTTTTCAAAGCTGGACGAGACGATCTTTCTGGAATTTGTCGATTCCCTGGCCATCGACACGCTGGTCAACATCTTTGAACAGATGGCGGCCGATGATGCGGCGGAACTTCTGAACCGGATGGATGAGGACCTTTCCGACCAGATTCTCAAGAAGATGCAATCCAAGGAGTCCCATGAGGTCGAACAGCTCATGGGGTACGGCGAAGACACCGCCGGCAGTATCATGGTGCCCGATTTCGTGGCTCTCGAAGAGGATATGGGCGCCAGGGAGGTGATCGAGGCCCTCCAGAACAAATATTTTGATGTGGAAATGCCTTTCTACGTATACGTGGTGGACAAGTACGGAAAACTCGTGGGCGCCAGTTCTCTGCGGCAGCTGGTGGTGGTGCATCCCGAGAAACCGCTCAAAAAATTCATGACAAAGGATATTGTCTCCGTCAAAACGTACACGGACAGAGAGGAAGTGGCCAAACTGGTGTCAAAATACGATTTTCTCGCGATTCCCGTGGTGGATGATGACAACAGAATCCTCGGGATCGTCACCGTGGACGACGTCATTGATGTTCTGCATGATTCCGCCACAGAGGATATACTCAAAATGGCGGGGGTCGGTGAGGATTACGTGGAAACCCAGACCATCACCAGAGGCACGAGAATCCGTCTTCCCTGGCTGTTTACCAGTTTTATGGGGGGGATCGCCGCTTTTTTCATCATCGGCGGTTTTGAGGAGAGCCTTGCAAAATACACCTGCCTGGCCGCTTTTATCCCCGTTATTATGGGCATGGGAGGCAATATCGGCACACAGTCCTCCACTATTGTGGTCCGGGGAATTGCCACCGGCCGGATCGATGTGGGGGATTTCTGGCGGATCGTCGGAAAGGAGCTGGCCATCGGGCTGATCCTCGGTGTTTTTTACGGTCTGTTCATCGGGGTGGTGGCCACCGTCACTTACAGGGAACAGCCCCAGTTTCTGGCGCTTGCCGTGTCGGTGGGGCTTGCCGTGATATCCTCCATGTCGGTGGCTGCACTGGTGGGCACCGTTATCCCGCTTTTTTTCGAAAAAGTGAACATTGATCCGGCAGTGGCGACAGGTCCCTTTGTCACGACATCCGTGGATATCGTCAGTGTGTTCTGTTATTTTATGATTGCCACCGTTCTCCTGGGTATATAGGCCTTTCTATGACATGTTTCACTTCAGATGCCATCCTTCTCAGACGGGTGGAGTACGGGGATTATGATTATATCATTACCTTTCTGGGAAAAACCCCGGGAAAGATATCGGTTATCGCCAAGAATGCAAAAAAGAGTATAAAACGCTTCCAGGGGGCGCTTGATCCCTTTTGCCTGATGCATATCAGCTGTTCGTTTCTGAAAAACCGTCAGGGGGCGCTGCCGGTATTGAACAGCGCCGATCTTGACAACGCATTTGGCACCATACGGACTGATCCGGTCAAGACGGGGTATGCAAGCTACTGGGTTGAAATGCTCAATGCCCACCTGGAAGAGAGAAGGGCACAGCCCGAACTGTACGAATTGCTTTTGTACGCCCTCGATGCCCTGGACTCGGACATGATTGCCGGCGAGGTGCTGAATCTCCTGTTCCAGATCCGGTTTATGAGCATCTCCGGTTTTGCCCCTTCCCTCACGCGCTGCGGCAAGTGCAGAACCCCGCTGAACGACATACAGCAGACCGGTATTGTGTTTGATTTTCAGGCGGGAAGCCTTGTTTGTGACAAGTGCCTGGGAAGTTTTTCACGGCAGCGCCTGATCGAAACCGGAAAAGGGATGGCCGTAACCAAGGGCACGTTGAAGCAGCTTTTCTGGATTAACAGCAACGATACGGCAAAGGCGGGAAGAATCCGGTTTTCCGGAGCGGCCGTCAAAGAGGGGGAGACCCTTCTGGCGGCTTTCATTCCCTGCCATATCGGCAGAGAGTTTAAAAGTCTGGCTTTCCTCAGGCGAATACGGGAGAAGGATGATGGAATTTCAAAAAATTCTGGAAAAGTCGGCAGTTAAGGTGTCGGTTCCCTGCCGGGTCGATGCCGGGGGGACGCTTGATATCAGTACATTTTATATTCCCCTGACATTTTTGTCCCCGTCGTGTTTCAATATCGCCATGGATATGCGCACGGTTGTGACGCTGCTGCCATGGAAGGAAAACAGCGTGAAAGTGTCCTCCAGGGGGTTTGACAGTATTGAATTCGAGTCGAAAAAAGCCCCGTACGATCACCCGCTGGGATTGATATGCGCTGTTGCCGACTATTTTGATGCCGGAGGGGTTCATATCCACATTGACTCTTCTTCGCCCCCGAAAAGTGCGCTGGGCGGCTCTTCTGCCGCGGCCGTGGCTGTGGTGGCAGCCTTTTACTCCGCAGCGGGCCGGCCGGTCGTACCGGAAGATATCGCATGGACGGCCCACTATATTGAATCGAGCGTGGCCGGTGTTCCCTGCGGGATGCAGGACCAGCTTGCCGCTGCGTTCGGCGGTGTGAACCAGTGGTACTGGCGCCTGGAAAACGGCAGGCCCGCTTTTGAAAGAAAAGAGATCTGCCGGGGACCGGAAGAAGCGGCCCGATTGAATTCCAGCATTATCGTGGCATACTGCGGCATGCCCCATGTGTCACGGGATGTAAACTCTCAATGGGTGAGCCAGTTTATCAGAGGAGAGAACCGTGAGCGGTTCGAAAAAATCGTGCGCCTTACCGAGCGTTTTTCAAACGCGGTCCGGGACCGGGATTACACGCTTGCAGCCGAAACCATGAGAGAGGAGACCGACATCCGTCTCGAGATGACACCTGAAGTACTTGACAAAACCGGGAAAATCCTGTTTGAAATGGCAGGTGATATGAAAGCGGGGGCCCGGTTTACAGGCGCCGGCGGCGGAGGGTGTGTGTGGGCCGTCGGAGAGCCTGACAAAATGATACGGGTCAGAAATGAATGGGCCCGGGCGCTGGAGAGCGTGGCAGATGCCGCCGTACTGGATATGTCGGTGGATATTGAAGGGATTATCTATTTATCAAATACAATATAAACAGGGGTTGGAAAAATGAATTTTCAAGATGTAATATTAAATTTGCACAGCTTTTGGGGAAAGCGGGGCTGCGTTTTAATCGAGCCGTATGATATGGAGGTCGGCGCCGGCACCTTTCATCCCACCACACTTCTGCGGGCCCTCGGGCCGGAGCCCTGGAAAGTGGCCTATGTGCAGCCTTCAAGACGTCCAACGGACGGGCGTTACGGGGAAAATCCGAACAGGCTGCAGCACTATTATCAGTACCAGGTGATTCTGAAACCGTCGCCGGATGACGTGCAGCAGCAGTTTCTGGACAGTCTCAAAGCCCTGGGGGTGGCGCCGCTCGAGCATGATATCCGCTTCGTGGAGGACGACTGGGAATCCCCGACACTGGGGGCGTCCGGGCTCGGCTGGGAAGTCTGGCTGGACGGCATGGAAATCACCCAGTTCACGTATTTCCAGATGACGGGCAGTATTGAAGTCGCCCCCGTCTCCGTTGAACTGACATACGGCCTTGAACGGATATGCATGTACCTGCAGGGCGTGGACAACGTGTTTGACCTGAAATGGAACGACACCATCACCTATCGGGAGGTTTATCACCGGCAGGAGGTGGAGCAGTCCACCTACAATTTTGAAGTGGCGGATACGGACATGCTGTTCGATCTTTTCAAGAAATATGAAGCGGAAGCCTACAAAATTGTCGAAAAAGGACTCGTCATTCCGGCCTATGAATTCTGTCTCAAATGTTCCCATACGTTTAATCTTCTCGATGCCAGGGGCGCCATCAGTGTGACCGAGCGGACCGGCTATATCAAACGGATCCGGGATATTGCAAGGGAGTGCTCAAAGGCGTATGTGGCGCAGCGGGAGGAAATGGGACATCCACTGTTGGAAAAAGGCGCACAGGAGGCGTGATATGAGTGATACATTATTGATTGAGATAGGAACGGAAGAGGTGCCGGCCGGTTATATCGTGCCGGCGCTGGCGGCTTTCAGGGACAGTCTGCTGTCCGCCATGGACAAGCAGCGCATAACCCACGGCGGGGCACGATATTTCGGGACGCCCCGGCGGCTCGCATTGGTGGTGGATGGCGTCTCCGAGAACCAGAAGACGGAAAAAGCAACGGTTTACGGCCCGCCGGCGTCGGTGGGTATCGATGAAAACGGGCGGTTTACCCTGGCGGCCGAAAAGTTCGCCGAAAAAGAGGGGGTGGCCCTTGAAGATGTATCAGTTGCGGATCAACAGAAGGGGCGTTACCTGGCCGTGACCAGGGAAGAAACGAGCAGGGCCTCTGCGGAAATCCTTGAAGAGATCCTGCCGGATCAGATCCTTGCCATGCCGTTCCCGAAACGGATGAAATGGGGAGACCTTGACATCACGTTCGCCCGCCCCATCATTTCGCTTACGGGATTTCTGGGAGAGCGGGTGCTCCGGTTCCGCATCGGCAACATAGCGGCGTCGGACCATATCTTCGGGCATCAGTTCATGCACCCGGAAACGTATAAAATCACGTCTGTGGACCAGTATGAGCGTATCCTCGAGTCGGCCGGCGTCGTGCCTGACATGGAAAAGCGCAGGCAGCTGCTCGAAGAGGGGATAGAAAAAGCGGCCCGGGACTACGATTGTATTGTCGTGCCGGATGACGACCTGGTGGATACGGTGACCAACCTCGTGGAGTATCCCTATCCGGTGGTGGGAAAATTTGATGATGAATTTCTCGAAGTGCCGGATGAAGTGCTCATCACCGCCATGAGGGAGCACCAGAAATATTTCGCCCTCAAGGATGAGAATGACAGGCTCAGGCCGTATTTTATTGCGGTGAACAATACCCGGGCAAAGGATATGGAGCTTGTGGCCAACGGACACGAACGGGTTTTGCGGGCCCGTCTCGCCGACGCCAAATTTTTCTGGGAAGCGGATCTCGAGTCAAGTGTGGACGACCTTGCCGAAAAGCTCAAAAAGGTCACTTTCCAGGCGGAGCTTGGGACAGTATGGGAAAAGAGCCGGCGGACCGCCGATCTCGGCGTCCGGATCGCTTCGGCCGCAGCGGTTGACGACAGGGAACGGCTGAAGGAGAAGGCCACCCGGGCGGCCCATATCTGCAAGGCGGACCTGGTGAGCCAGGTGGTGATCGAGTTCACGAAACTGCAGGGCATCATGGGGCGGATATACGCGGAAAAGTCCGGGGAGGACCGGGAAGTGGCGG
>CAYZHB010000084.1:0-12864 GCA_964478245.1 uncultured Desulfobacterales bacterium
TGCCCGGCACCTCTGAAAAAAGAGACCGTCATCTTTTCCCGCTCGAATTTAAACACGATATTGTCCGCGGAAAAAAGAACCCCGGCGGCCGTTCGTTCACAGGTATCACAGGGCTTGATTGAAATGGCCTCTATGTTATCCGTATCCACAGCGGCCATGATGCTCTCAAGGTCGGCGTCCGATTCGACAACGCGCCATTCCTGATTCCAGGGTTCCAGGTCGATATCGTCTCCCTTGAGGTCGAATACCACCGCCCGTGTTTCAGCCTCCCAGCCGCCGCTTTCGGTGAGAACGAACACGGCGTCAAAGTTGTCCGTGCCGGTATAGCGCGCCTTATCATACGATATGCCGTATTTTTCAGGCGCATCCGTATACACGGTAAAACATCCGGCCAGAAAAACCGGAAGGAAAACCGCAAAAACGTACAAAAAAAATGATGCCAGTTTTTTCATGTCTTTACCTGCCCCTTTCATTTGGTAAGTCCATACAACGAAACCGCCGGACAATACCCTCTTTTGCCCGATTATATATCTTCAGGGGTCTCGCGGCGATTATCAAATAGTCAATACGATAAAATTTATCAACAACAGCACATTAAATCCGCAAAATGCGTTTCCAGATCTTCAGCAAGTGCGGTATTTTTGTACCGTATTATTCCCTCTTTGTCAATTATTATCACTGTGGGGGTGCCGAACACCCCGAATTTACTGGACAGAGAACGATTTTCGTCATACACCACTGGATAGGCCAGGTTGTTTTCGGACATCACCGTTCCGGTTTCACGCCTCCCTTTCAAAACGCTACGCCTATCGGCACCGGGAACGGATCAGCAGCACGCCTTAACACCGCCGGTGACGTCACTTTTTCGAAACTTCTGTAAATGCGCTCACAAAGGGAATTTCCACATCTGTATCTGCCCCGCGGGTTGACGTTAACTCGGCTTTCTCACCGGAACGGGAACGGAGGCTGACGATATAACGAAACGTGTCCACACTTTATGCAAAAAGCGAACGAACCCCCATATAACGGATGATGAACGGGGGCTGTTCAGCGTCAGGCCCTGGCCGCCACCAGGACATCAACGGCGACAGCGCCGGCATCCAGGACGGCGCCTGCTGCTTCCCGGGCCGTGGCGCCGGTGGTATACACATCATCCACGAGAAGGACACGTTTGTCTTTAACACTGGCGGGTTTGACCACCTCAAAGGCACCTTTGAGGTTCACTTCCCGTTCCCGGGCTGTAAGACCGGTCTGGGCAGCGGTCTTTTTGACTCTTTTCAGGCAGCGGGGATCGATCCTGAGATCCCCCGCCTTTTTCTCCTGCCGGCGCAGAAGACTTTTTAAACGACGAACAAGGAGAAACGACTGATTGAATCCCCGTTTTCTCAGTTTCGATATATGGAGCGGCAACGGCACCACCACATCCGGGCATTCCGCGGAAAAAAATCGGGTAAAGGCACCTGAAAGCAACATCTCAAGGGGGGCGGCAAGTGACCGCCTCCCGCTGTACTTCAGCAGCTGGATACTCTCTCTGGCGATGCCGTCATACCAGGCGGCCGCCCTGACCTTTCCGATGCGGGAAGGGTCCTGTTGACACGTCCCGCACAAATGCATCCGGTCATTTTTGGTTTCGAATTTCCGGCCGCATTTCGTACAGAACGGGGGCGCAAACGGCTCATACGGCGTCTCCAGGCACGCCTCACAGAAATATTTCCGAAAAAGGACGGTCGGCGTCAGTGGTACCGGCGTCATCCTTTCGGGAGGGGAAAAGGTAATACGATCCCCGCATTTCAGGCACCGCAGGGGGAAAATGTATTCTGAAAGCCAGGCAGCGTGCGCGCCGATCCACCTGCTGAATCGGAGCGGATCATTCGTAATTCGTTTCCTCATGGCCTTCTCCAACGTTTTTTACTGCGGATGGATCCTCAGCCGCTTCTCTGGCGGAATGCCTCGTACATTGCAACCGCACCGGCCACAGACGCATTCAGAGAGTCCACCCTGCGGGCGATCGGGATGGAGACAAGAAAATCGCACTCCCTCCTGACAAGGGGTTTTATGCCCTTGTGCTCGCCGCCCAGGACAAGGGCGATTCTGCCCCTCAAATCGGCATCAAACAAAGACGTCTCCCCGCGGGCATCAAGTCCGGCCACCCAGACATGCAGTTTTTTCAGTTTCCGGATCAAAGCGGCGGTGTTCGTGAACAGGCAGATATCGGCATGTTCCATGGCGCCGGCGGAAATTCGTGAGACAGACGGGGCAGGTGAGACAGTTCTGTTTTTTGCGACCATTACCGCATCAACGCCCGCGCATACGGCCGTCCGAAGAAGCGCCCCCAAATTATGGGGATCTTCCAGGTTCTCAAGGACAAGGAAAAAGCAATTGTTCTGTCCGGCTTCAAACCGTTTTAACATCGTCTCCGCCTTTTGAGAAGGAAAAGGCGAAACCCTTGCGGCCACACCCTGGTGCCGCGCATTACCGGTCAGCCTGTCCAGGATCTCTGACGGCACCTTTTCAACATCCACCCCCTTTTCGGCGGCAATTTGAACAATGGCCTTACTCCGGGCGTCTTTCAGACCTGATGCGGCCAAGACCTTGTAAATAGTTCTTCTGGATGCTTTCAGGGCTTCAAAAACCGAGTGGTATCCGGAGAGGATTTCCGATTTCTTCTGTCTTGCCATCAGCCGGTATGCGCTTTAAAAATGGCGATCAGTCGCGAAGCGGCGGCATCAAGGTCATCGTTTACAATGACATGATCGTAGAAATCCTTTTGCGCCATTTCCTGCCGGGCGGTCTCCAGCCGTTTCTGAATAACGGCCGCCGCATCCGTCCCCCTTTTCCTGAGACGCGCCTCAAGCGCGGCCAGCGAGGGCGGCATAATGAAAACCGTTGCCGCCTCGGGGAAAGATTCCTTGATCTGACGGGCGCCCTGGACATCGATATCGAGCAGAATGCTGGTGCCGCTTTCGACTTTTTCTCTTATCCAGCGTTTTGATGTGCCGTAGTAATGGTCATGCACACGCGCCCACTCCGCCCAGAACCCCTGACCGATCTTTTCCGTGAACGCCTGATCGGTGATGAAAAAATAATCCACCCCATTTTTTTCGCTGCCGCGGGGTTCCCGCGTTGTATAGGATATGGAGTAGGTAAGACCGGCAAGCTTTTCAAGGGCGATCCGGCACAGCGTGGTCTTGCCGGCGCCTGACGGGGCTGACACCACGAATATCGCGGCCTTTTTGTTTTTCTGGTGCGTCTCACTCATTGACTCTGCCGCAGATATTTCCTCACTCTTTATCCTTCTGCAGGGCGGCGAACCGCTGGGCAACCGTCTCCGCCTGAATGGCCGAGAGGATCACGTGGTTGCTGTCTGTCACAATCAGCGCCCGGGTTTTTCGGCCGTGGGTGGCATCCAGAAGCCGCCGCTCCTCTCTGGCCTCATCCTTGAGCCGCTTCATGGGAGAAGAGCTCGGCGAAAGGATGGCCACCACCCTCTCGGCAATGACCGTGTTACCGAAACCGACATTTAAAAGAATCTGTTCTGCAAACCCTTCCAGTTTAACCGTTTTTGTCTTACTCAATGTTCTGTACCTGCTCCCTTATCTTTTCAAGTTCAGATTTCAGGTCCACCACCATCCCGGAGATGGTCACGGACGGAGATTTTGACCCCATGGTCGTAAACTCGCGGTTCAGCTCCTGAATAATAAAGGCGAGTTTCCGCCCGGCCGGCTCGGCTGACGCGATCATCTCTTGTGCCTGTTTCACATGACTGCGGGATCGGACAATCTCTTCGGATATATCGCTTTTATCGGCCAGTATGGCCGCCTCCTGCACAATCCGGGTTTCATCCGCCCGGTATCCGGTTTCGGACAGAAGCGCGGAAATTCGCTCTGACAGGCGCTCCCTGTAAATCCCGGGCAGGGAAGCGGCTTCGCCTGAAATGGCATCCAGCGTCTCGCTTATACAGGAAAACCGGTTCTCCAGATCGCGGGCCAGATTCTCCCCTTCCCTTATCCGCATCCTGTCAAGCGCTTCCAGTGCGCTGGCCACCGCATCCGAAACGGTTGTCCACAAAAGTTCATCGCTTTTCTCCTGTTTTGACGGAACAACGATATCCTTCTCCCGGAGCAGATGGTCCAGGGTGATCTCCCCGCTGACGTTGAATGTCTCTTTCAGAAATTTCAACGCCTTCAGGTATGCCGACGCTTTTGCCTCGTCAACCCTGTAATCGACCGTATCCCGGGCCGCCGCCTCCAGGGAGACGTGCACCTCAACCCGGCCCCGGGCTATCCGTCCGGCAACCAGTTTCTTCAGGCTGTCCTCGAAAATCTGGCAGGAACCGGGAAGGTACGTTACCGTGTTCAAATGCCGGTTGTTATAGGACCGCACTGTCACCGCGACCGCCATATCTTCTGCGGCCGCATCCCCCTCTGCATAGGCTGTCATGCTTTTTATCATGTCAACTGAATTCCCCTTTCAGATCCAAAAGGTACTTTCTGCGTATCTTCAACAGCAGATCCCGCATCTGTCTGGCGGCATAGTCCGGGTATGTCCACTCGAGGGGCCGAAAATCCCCGTTTTTGTATATCAGCGTCAGATCGGCGTACATGTGGCCCCCGATATAAATCCGGTGGGCATAATCTTTGCCGGTGGCAAGGACAAACCGCGAGCCCAGCAGATATCCCGGATCGATGTTGACCCGGCGCCGGCCCTCCCGTAGGCAGTCCGCCTCTATCGTATTTGTCACCGCCTTGATGCCGGGAAACGATCCCTGATCGATCAATGTCTTGAACGCGACCATCCGGCGGAAAAGCGGGCGTCCCGTTTCCTGTTCATAGTAATCGGTGTAGTCGAAATCAAACCACCTGGAAACAATGTCCGCCTGTCCGAAATGATGCTCAACCCGGCGGAACACTTCCGGGAAAAGGGCGGTCTCTTTCATGAAAAAGCCGATGACAAGCTTTGCCGGCTGAGGCGCTTTGGGAACACTCATTTCTCCAGGGGTTTTGCCTCTTCCACCAGCATGATGGGGATATCATCCCGGATCTCGTACAGAAGCCGGCAGGTGTCACATACCAGTCCGTCTCCGGCCTTTGTAAGCGTTACCTCTCCCTTGCATTTCGGACATGCAAGGATCTCAAGCAATTCCTCGGAAAGAGCCATCGTTTTCTCCTTTGTCCATTATGGCATTTGCATCCCCGCCTTCTCTGGCGTTGGAATGCTGCATTTTCTGCATTTTATAGTATTCACCCCGTTTTTCCATCAACTGGTCATGGGTGCCTTCCTCCGCGATTCTACCGCCTTTCAGGAAAACAATCCGGTCGGCATGGTCCACCGTGGAAAGCCGGTGGGCGATCACAAAAGTGGTCCTGTTCTTCATGAGATTGACCAGGGCCTTCTGGACAATTCTTTCGGCCTCGGCATCCAGCGCGGAGGTGGCCTCGTCAAGAATCAGGATCGGGGCGTCCTTTATCAGGGCTCTTGCAATGCAGATCCGCTGCTTTTCCCCGCCGGAAAGCCGGCTGCCGAGCTCCCCGATAACGGTATCAAATCCTCTGGGAAATCCTTTGACAAAATCATACGCATAGGCCGATTTTGCGGCCGCTTCAACCGATTCATCACTGGCGTCCATCCGCCCGTACCGGATATTGTCCCGCACGGTTTCGTTGAACAGGATCGGCTCCTGGGTCACAATGGAGATATGCGCTCTCAGGGATTTGACCGAAAGGGTCCTGATGTCGTGTCCTCCGATGGTGATCTGCCCCGCCGTGGTATCGTAAAATCGCGGCAAAAGGTTCACAAGGGATGTCTTGCCGCCCCCGCTCATTCCGACAATCGCCAGGACCTCACCCGGTGCCACCTCGAGATTGATATCCCGGAGAACAGATCCTTCATCAGGGCTGTACATAAATGCCACGTCCCTGAAACTCACGCCGAACGCATCACCCGAGAGGATCACCGGATTCTCCGGTTCCCTGATATCCGATCGCTCCTGAAGGACATCGAACACCCGGGTGATGGCGGCAACTCCCTGCTGCACGGTGCTGTAAAGCTTGCTCAACTTTTTCACGGGCGCATACAGCATCATCACCGCCGTCAGGAAAGAGAAAAAAGTGCCCGGGGTGGAATGCCCGCTTATCACGCGGGACCCGCCGAACCAGACGATAAAGGCGATACCGAGTCCGCCCAGAAACTCCATGACCGGGGAAGAGAGCGCCCGCGACCGGACTGTCTTCATTTCAACGGTGAAAAAATCATGGTTTTTCTTTCGAAACCGCTCTTTTTCATATTCCTCCATGTTGAAAATCTTGACAATCTTACTGCCCGATAAGGTCTCGTAAAGAAACGAGGTCACATCGGCCATCCGTTCCTGCGCCCCCTTGCTGAATTTTCTCACGCGTTTCCCGATATAGAAGATGGGGTAAAACGCGGCCGGGAGAATGACGAAAGCGCCGATGGCCAGTTTCCAGTCCATGTATACGATCACACAGGCAAGCCCCAGCACCGTGAATATGTCCCGGGCTATGTTTGTCACGGCGGTCGATACCATGGCCTTTACAATATTGACATCATAGGTGATCCGGGACATCAGGGTACCGGTTCTCTCTTTGTGGAAAAATCCCATGGGCAGGTCCACGATCTTATTGTAAAGCCTGTCCCTGAGCTCTCTTATAATGCTCTCCCCCACATAATTCATCAGGTACTCCTGTCCGTAAGAGGCGATTCCCTTCAGGAGGAACACAATGACGGCCAGTTGGGGGATGAGAAGCAGCATGCGCCGGTCCTGGTTAATGAAGACATCGTCCAGCATGGGTTTGACAAGATAGGCTGAGACCGAGGTCGCTCCCGCCATCACGATCATACAGAGCATTGCCAGAAAAAGGCGCTTTTTATGCTGCCCGATCAGTTCGAGCACGGCCTTCTCTCTCATCCCGAGCTTTTTGGATAGTATGTTTTTCATAAGCGGCTTATTATCGGATAATCGGGCAACTGTTGTCAATATTTAAAATTCATCCCTGATCCACCATCAAAGTGTCACCTGCTGTGTTGCCTGGGATCGCTTCTCCCTGCGGCGTATGGCGCATACGCCGCAGTCGTCGCTCCTTGGCGCCCTGCATCTGACACTTTGCCGGGAGTCAACGACCACCCGCGAAGCGGGTGGCTTGGAGTGTATGCATTCGCATCTCTTCGAGCCCGGCACATAGGCCGGAAAAAAAACAGGCAAGTGTTTCAATCGTTGACGGTTGTAACCGGGGGCATAGCCCCCGGTTTGAAAACAACCAATCAGAAACAAACCGGCATCTGGTGGTACGATTGGGCACGTAATAATTTGACGGTGGATTTTGGTTCATGTAAGATATGGGTCATGAAAAATCTGACCATGACCGCGGCCGTGATGCATCTTTACAACCTTCTGTGGAAAGCGGCTCTCCCTTTTCTCGGGAAAAACGCCCGGTTGAAGCAGGGTCTCTCCCAGCGGCTTTCCGGGGGTCACCTTGAAAAGGCCGACATATGGATACACGCCGCTTCCGCCGGAGAATCCTATATCGCCGCCCGGATTTTGTCCCATATATTCCCTCCCTCGAAAACCAGGGTCCTGCTGACTTCGGTAACGGCCCAGGGGATGGAAATTCTTGAAAAGACCGTTTCCGATGCGGCGCTCGATAGCCGGCTCTCCTGCCGGGTTGCCTGGTTCCCGTTCGATATGCCGGCCGTAATGGAAAAAGCGGTTTCTACTGTCCGGCCCCGGGTAATGGTGCTGCTTGAAACGGAGATATGGCCGGCACTGCTCTATTACCTGAAACAGAGCGGGACGGATATCGCGATCATAAACGGCAGGCTCTCCAACAAAAGTTACAGGGCATATGTCAAAACCAGGGCATTCTGGAACCGGATCGCGCCTGACCGGATACTGGCGACTTCCGTAAAAGATGCACAGCGGTACCGACTCATATTTCAAAACGCCGCTGTCGGCACCATGGACAATATCAAGTTCGATGCCATAGCGTTCTGCGAACCCGCCGCGGAAACTCCCCTCCCTCTTTTGCGTGTGATCGACACCCGCACCCCGTTCTCGGTTCTCGCCTCGGTCCGAAAAGAGGAGGAACCCTATGTGGAGAAACTGATCGAAAAACTGTTTGACGACTTCCCGGGCCAGGTGATCGCCCTTTTCCCGCGGCACATGCACCGGCTCGACCACTGGGAAAAACACCTCACCGCCATGGGCATCGATTTCCGGCGCAAATCGCACATGGACCGCACCGCCCCACCGGGTACCGTAATCCTGTGGGATGTTTTCGGGGAGCTGAAACAGACCTACGAACTGGCAGTCACGGCATTTGTGGGGGGGAGTCTCGCCCCCCTTGGCGGCCAGAACTTCATAGAACCGGCCATGGCGGGAGTGGCAACGGTTACCGGGCCTTATGTTGAAAATTTCAAATGGGCGGGAAAGGAAATATTTCAGCAGAACATCGTGCACAGGGCCGATACATGGGAAGCGGCCGCAGCGTTCATGGTGGACAGCCTGAAACACCCCCCGGACAGGGCCGTACTAAAAAAGAAAGGGCTCTCGTACATCAGGCGCCGGCAGGGCGGTTCAAAGCAGGCCGCGCAGGAGATTCTCTCCCGGCTTGATCATTGAATATTTTGCGGATTAAAATTCGGGTTTGACAAAACAATCGGGCAAAAAAGCATATTATTAAAAGGGCCCGCTACATGATGATACCGTCCAGCTCATGCTTCAAATCCCGGTTCATGAGCCTGCCGATGGTCTCATATATGGAAAGGCCTTCGTAGAGCACGTAGTATACCTCGTTGCATATGGGCGTATCCACACCGATTTTCTTGGCCAGGTTGTAGACCGACTTGGTGGTTCTGACACCCTCGGCCACCATCCGCATGTCCGCGGTAATGTCCTCGATTTTTTGCCCCATGCCGATCTTTTTGCCGACTGTATAGTTCCGGCTGAGCTCACCGGTGCAGGTCAGAAGCAGGTCGCCCACGCCGGCAAGGCCTGCAAGGGTAAGGGGATCGGCCCCCAGCCTGGACGCCAGGCGTTTTATTTCGGTCAGGCCCCTTGTAATCAATGCCGCCCGGGCGTTGTATCCCATGTTCATACCGTCGCAGATACCGGCGGCAATGGCGATCACATTTTTCACCGCACCGCCAAGCTCGACACCGACGGGATCGTCGTTTACATAAACCCGGAAACAGGGGGAGGCAAACACATGCTGCACTTTTCTTGCCGTGTCGGGATCGGTGGAGGCCACCGGCACCACGGTGGGCAGCCGCTGCGCCACTTCTTTTGCAAAACTGGGACCGGAAAGCACGGCAAACTGTTTTTGCGGAAGAAAATCCAGCTGCTCCCTTAAAATCTGCAGCATGGTCAGGTGGGTCTTGTTCTCTATCCCTTTCGAGGCGGTCACGATGACCGGGCTGCCGGAAATGAACGCCTTCATGTTCCCGGACACTTCTCTCATGCAGTGAGAGGGGACCACCACCAGCACGAGATCCTTCCCGGCGACCACCCTGCCGAGATCGTTTGAAGGGGTGATTGTTTCAGGCAGTTCGAAGCCGGGAAGGAAAAGTGTGTTTTCCCTGCTGTTCTCGATCGCGTCTTTCACCTCTTTCTCATAGGCCCACAAATCGAGCGCAAAACCGTTTTCCGCCAGGAGTTTCGCCAGGGCCGTACCCCAGCTTCCGGCCCCCACCACGCCTATTTTTAACTTTTTAATATCCATCTGGGTCATATTCACTTCCGCTGCACAACATATATGTTAAAATCCGCATGCGCCGGCAACAAACAGAAAATCTCCGATACACCGTTTGATACCGCCTGCTGCTGCCGGTACAGGCAACAAATAACAGATGTATCCCAAAAATGAGAAATGGTCAAGAAATTACCGGTATCAAAATTACAGGTATCTGCCGCAATTATCGGTTACAAAGTCAGAGGTTCTTCTCCCTGTATTCCTGGATCGCCCAGAACACCCGCTCGGGTGTCAGCGGAAGTTCGTATATCCGGACACCGACCGCATTGTAGACCGCATTGAGAATGGCCGGAATCGTCGGCATGATCGCGCCCTCCCCCACCTCTTTGGCGCCGTAGGGGCCGTTGGGCTCGTCACTCTCCACCACCACCGTCTTCACCGGCGGCATATCCATGGATGTTACGATCTTGTATTCGGCCAGGTCACTGTTCACCACGTTCCCCTTGTCATCGAACATCACCTCCTCATGCATGGCTTCGCCGATGCCCATGGAGATGGAGCCTTCCATCTGGCCCTCCACCGAGGTTACGTTAATGGCCTTGCCGCAGTCGTGGGCATCAGTGATCCTGTCAATGGTTATCCGGCCGGTTTCCTCGTCCACGGTGACCTCGGCCACCTGGGCGGAACATCCGTACGCGGGAGAGGTGCCGACAGCCGCCCCTTTGAATTTGCCGCCCAGCAGGTGGGGCTTGTATTTTCCCCTGCCCACGATGGACCCCCTTTCAAGGTAGGCGATCCGGGAAGCCTCCTTGAACGTCAGCTTCTCGGAATCCGGGTTGTCGATCCATCCGCGGTGCTCCTTGATATACCGGGTCCTCAGGGCGGAAAAATCCGGTGTCCCACCTTTAAACTCGACAAATCCGTTTTTGATGTCGATCTCTTCAACCGGCACACCGAGCTGCTCCGACAGCACTTGCAGCACCTGGGCCCTGGCATCCTCGGCCGCCTCCTTGGTGGCATGGCCGGTCATCAGGGTCTGGCGGCTGGAGTAAGCCCCCAGGTCCACCCCCATGTCCGTGTCGCCGGATGCCAGCCGCACATTCTCCAGCGGAATGCCGAGAGCCTCGGCCGCGATCATGGCAAAAGCCGTATCCGATCCCTGCCCGATTTCAGCCGACGCCGTGTATACGAGGGCGGTGCCGCCGTCTTCGGTGAGTTTCACGATCACGGTGCCGTGGTAGGTATCGGAGCGGTAAATCGGGTATCCCGCACCGGAGACGAAAAAGCCGCACGCCATGCCGATGCCCTTGCCTTTCGGTATGTGCCCCTTTTTCTGATCCCATCCCGATCCGTCCCGTACGGCCTCGATGCACTCGGACATGCCGAAGGAACTCATGTTCAGGTCATTGCAGGTGGTATCCCCGGCTTCCATCATGTTTTTGATCCGCAGCTCAAGGGGGTCCATGCCGATCTCCTCGGCGATCATGTCCATGAGCTGCTCAAAAGCGGCCCGGGCGATGACGGCCCCGTGTCCCCGCTGGGCGCCGCAGGCGGGCTTGTTGTTGTAGACCCGGTACCCGTCGTATTTCATGTTCGGGAGCTTGTAGGGACCGCCCAGCAGCGCCCCGGCGTAATAGACCGTGGCAATGCCGAAGCTGGAATAAGCGCCGCCGTCCAGCCAGCATTCATGATTCAGCGCCGTGAGGGTGCCGTCTTTTCTGGCACCGAGGGTAAGGGTATGGGTGAACTGGTGCCGGGCCCTGGACAGCA
Organism: uncultured Desulfobacterales bacterium; assembly: GCA_964478245.1. Lineage (GTDB taxonomy): Bacteria > Desulfobacterota > Desulfobacteria > Desulfobacterales > Desulfobacteraceae > CAYZHB01. The sequence continues at coordinate 11,475 of CAYZHB010000084.1, forward strand.
TGAACACCTGATCCCTTGTGTAGTTCATCTTGACCGGTTTCCGGCACTGCCGTGCCAGGATGCAGCAGGCAAGCTCCATGGGATTGGCCGAGGCCTTGATACCGAACCCGGCCCCCACATACGCCTTTTTGACCCGGACCTTGCCGATATCCAATCCCATGACCATGGCAACGGTCCGCTGGACATAATGGGGGACCTGCGTAGCGGTCACCAGCGTGAGATTGCCCCGCCGGTCAAATTCGGCAATGCAGCCCTGCATCTCGATAAAGCCGCCGTCCTGGCGCTTGTTTTTCACGGTGGCGGTTTTAATGATATCGCTTTCGGCAAACCCGGCTTCCGCATCCCCGAACTCGTGATGCACCTCGGCGCACAGATTTTTGGGGTATTCTTCGTGGAGCTGCGGTGCATCGTCTTTGAGGGCGTCTTCCACGGTGAACACCGCCGGCAGCACGTCATATGCCACCTCGATGAGCTTCACCGCCTCCAGGGCGATCTCCAGCGAGGTGGCCGCAACCGCGGCGATTTCATCTCCCACGTACCGCACCCTGTCGACCGCGAATACGGTTTCGTCGTAACGGGCCGGGCTTACTCCGTATTTTACGTCCCCGGCCTCCCTGGCCGTGATCACGGCCTTGACACCGGGCAGGCTTTCCGCTTTGGACGTATCAATGGACAAAATCCTGGCGTGCGCGTGGGGGCTCTGCAGCAGGGCACCGTAAAGCATGCCCGGGCTTGCAAGGTCATCCACGTAGACGGCCTTGCCGGTGGCCTTGTCCGGCGCATCCAGTCTTTTGGCTCTTGTGTTGATCGTATCAAATGCTTTCATGGTTCCTCCTTGGTTCGATGGGGCGGTTACGATTTCCCGGCATCAATCGCGGCAATGATTTTCTGGTAACCGGTACACCGGCACAGATTCCCTGAAATGCCTTCTCTGATATCTTCTTCCGTTGGATCCGGGTTCTTGTCCAGCAGATTTCTGGCGGACATGATCATGCCCGGAGTACAGAAACCGCACTGAATGGCGCCTTTTTCAACAAAGGCCTCCTGGATCGGGTGGAGCCCCGCTTCCGTGGACAGCCCTTCAATAGTTTCAACCTGTGACCCGTCCGCCTGAACAGCCAGGACCAGGCAGGAATTCACCGCATCTCCGTCCAGGATCACGGTGCAGGCACCACAGTCACCGCAGTCGCACCCCTTCTTGGTCCCGGTCAATCCCAGGTCGTACCGCAGCAGGTCCGCCAGGGTTTTATTGGGTGCCACCGCCACTTCGACCAATTCATTATTTATGGTTACACTGATGATTTTTTTCATGGTATTCTCCTGATTAATTATTATTAAAAAAATTATAACTATTGATGATATTCTCCTTTTAAATAAATTCCTTCTACAA
>CAYZHB010000085.1:0-12817 GCA_964478245.1 uncultured Desulfobacterales bacterium
CGGTACAAGGACTACTCCACAAGCGGCCCCCTGACCCGGGCCAGCATGGGCGAAGCATTGAAACGACTGCGCAACATGGTGCCGGCCGGTCCCAAAGACCAGGTCAATGTGGATGAAACCATCAGGCAGACCATGAAAAACGGCGGCGAGATAGAGCTTGTGTTTGACCGGGCCCTCAAGGACAGGCTGAAAGTCATGCTGGTTATCGACAACGGCGGATGGTCCATGGACCCTTACATCTCCATCGTGCAGACGCTTTTTAATTATGCCCGCGCCCAGTTCAAGGAAATAAAGACCTGCTTTTTTCACAATACCATCTACGACTATGTATGGGCGGATCCGGCAAGGTATAAAAACCCCGTGAAAGTGGATGATTTTGTGAAAATGGACCCTGAAACCCGATTCATCATCGTGGGGGACGCCAGCATGGCGCCGTATGAACTCATGGCCTATGACGGCTCCATTCACATCTCGGAGCGAAGCGGCAAACCCAGCATTGAAAGGCTGAAATTCATACGGGAGACCTTTCCCCACTCGGCATGGCTCAACCCGGTTTCACGGGGCATGTGGAATTATACCCATACCATTATGGCCATCAGCCAGATTTTCCCCATGTTTGAACTGTCTCTGGACGGTCTTGAAAAGGCGGTGGCCTATATCATGGGCAAAAAGTAAGCCGGTCCCTCCTCAGCTCATCAACCCAGCGGCCCGAAAAGGGTCTCGGTGTTTCGCCATACGATGTCGGCAAGTGTTTCCGCGTCCGTCTCCCGCACCCGGGCGAGTCTCAGAAGCACCGATCTGACAAAGGCGGGTTCGTTCCGCCGGGTCTTGTTTTTTTCGGGAGCCGGGGTGAGATAGGGGGCATCCGTCTCGATCAGAATTCTGTCTTCCGGGATCATCGGGGCGAGCTCCCGCAAGTACGCGCCGCGTTTTTCAATTGTAAGAATCCCCGTGATACCGATGAAGAACCCCATATCCAGGTATTGAAACATCTCGTCCTTGGTGCCGGAAAAACAGTGGACCACCCCTCTGGGATTCTGAAGATCCGCTGATGACAGGATATCGAGCAGTCTTCCGCCGGAGTCGCGCTCGTGGAATATCATGGGCAGGTTCAGGCGGGAGGCGGCCGCGATCTGCTTTTCAAAACAGGTTTCCTGGTCTCGGGCCGGCGAGTACATCCGATTGAAATCGAGCCCGGTCTCCCCCCATGCCCTCACACACGGATTGTTTGATGCGATACGCGCGAGTGCGCCGATCCGCTCGTCTGAACACTTTTTTGCATCATGGGGATGGATGCCCACCGAAGAGATCAGGTACTCATGGTCCCGGGCAAGCACCGCCGCTCTTTCAGAAGTCGCCACATCAATGCCCACCACCATGATGCCCTTTACAGCGGATTGGGCGGCCCTCTCCAGCATATCGGCAAAATCTGTCCCGTAAACCGGATCGTCAATATGGGTATGGCTGTCGAACAGTCGCATTTGCCGGCATCTCCCGCTATCCTGTGAGCTCATCCCGGGTAACCACGGCAAATACGCGATCGACATGGGCCTGTATGTTCTCGAGACCCCCTTCCTGCCGGTCCACCAGAATAACGGCGCAAACCGGCTCGAGCCCCTCTTCTCTGGCCCGCTGGATCGCTTTCACGGTGGACCCGCCGGTGGTGGCCACATCATCGATGATGGCCACGGTCTCGCCCTTTCGGACATCCCCTTCGATCCACCGGATCATGCCGTGGTCTTTTTTCTCTTTCCGGATTGAAAACGCTTTGACGGGATGTCCCTTGAGATGGGAGGCAAACGAGACGGCAACCGAAATGGGGTCGGCCCCGAAGGTAAGTCCGCCGACAGCCGTGCACCCGGTATCCTTGATGATGTCAAAGATCAGATTGCCGATCAGGTACATGCCCTCCGGACTCAGGGAAACCGGCTTGCAGTTCACGTAAAACCGGCTTTTTCTGCCGGAGGCCAGTACAAATTCCGGCTCGCTGCTCTGTCTGAACGATTTGGCTTTTATAAGCCCGATAAGTTGCGCCTTCATCTCCATGATGCCCGTCCCGATCTCCCTTTGTTAACGTGTAAAAGCCTTCACTGAGTGGAAGAAGCCGGATTACGGGTCACAGTGAAGGCTCAAGTGTAAGGAAAACTGTTTTTCAGCACTCCTTGACAGAGACGATTTATATCAGTAAATTCGTTGTCAGTCAATTTAAAAACAGCAGGGGCCGGATGGAAGAAAAATCTGAAAAAAACAAGGTCATACGACTTTTCAATGTCAACAAGCGGTTCGGTTCGATTTTCGCCTTAAAGGACATAACGCTGGATATAGAAGAGGGGGAATTCCTGTTTATCAACGGCCCCACCGGCGCCGGCAAATCCACCCTGCTCAAGCTGCTCTACCTTGCCGTGAAACCCTCTGAAGGACAGATTCTCGTGGACGGCATGAACCTTGCCAGGATTTCCAGATCCCGGCTGAGTTTCATGAGACGAAAATTCGGCATGATATTTCAGGATTTCAAGCTGATATCCAACCGGAGCGTTTACGACAATGTGTCGCTCGTGCTGGAGGCGGCAGGGGAGAAACCGGCTTATATAAAAAAGAAGGTCATGCATGTGTTGCGAACAACCGGTATGGAGCAAAAAGTGAACGCCTACCCGGCCGCCCTCTCCGGCGGGGAGCAGCAGCGGGTGGCGGTGGCCAGGGCGCTTGTAGGGAACCCGTCGATCATCCTTGCAGACGAACCCACCGGCAGCCTGGACACGGAAACGGCCCAGTCCACAATGGATTTTATCATGGAGTACCATGAAAAAGGGGCCACTGTTCTGGTGGCAAGTCACGATCTCCATCTTGTCAACTGCAGCGACAAAGCCAGAAGCATATACCTTGAAGAAGGCATGATTAAGAAAACAGCAACACTGCTGTAGGGAACAAATGTAAAGGATCAAACAGAGCATGAACCGCTATCTGAAAAGAGCGCTGGATGATATCAAATCCAACAAGTTCCTGAATGCCGTGACGGTTGTTACCATCGCGCTTTCAATATTTGTGGTGGGCGCCTCCATGCTCTTTTTTGAAAATGCGGGCAGCATCATAAAAGAGTGGAACAGCAACGGCCGGATCATGGCCTACCTCAAGGATGAGTTCACCGTGGAGATGCTCCCGGACATAAACAAACGCATTAAAGGGCTGGATAAAACCCAACAGGTTTTTTTCATTTCAAAGGATGTGGCCCTTGAAAATCTCAAAAACGACATCAATGTGGACAGCGTATTCTTTACGACCCTGAAGGGAAATCCGCTTCCCCACTCCCTTGACATACGGATGGACAGTGTGGCCCATTTCAGTGACGTTCAAGAGTTTGCCCGAAAAGTTAAAAACCTGCCGCTGGTGGCGGATGTCGAATACGGGCAGCAGTGGCTGGATAAATTTTTGAGCATATACCGCCTGTTCAAATTTGCCGGTTATACAATGAGCGGTCTGTTTTTCCTGATCGCGCTTTTTATAACCGCCAATACGGTCAGGCTGGCTTTTTATTCCAGAAAAGAAGAGGTGGATATCATGCATCTGGTCGGCGCCACCGACCGGTTTATCAAGTCGCCCTTCTATCTTGAAGGGCTGCTGCAGGGGACGGCGGGGGGCATACTGGGACTTGTGTTACTGGCTGCCGCTTATGCCGTGCTTTCGCCGGGTGTCAATGAAACGGTCTCTTCCTATATGTTTGTGGACTTACGGTTTCTCTCATTTAAAAATATTTTAGTGATTATTGCAGGCAGTACCTTTCTGGGTTTTTTCGGATGTTATATCTCTCTAAAACAGTTGCTAAGATAACTTTTCTGCTGCTTTTGACGCTGATGCTGGTGTGTCCGGCCGGATACCGTCCCGCCGCAGACGCGTCCGCAGCGCAAACGGGTATCATCAGTGCATGGAAACTCAATGTAAGATCGGCCCCTTCAAGAGATGCGGGCGTGGTAATGGTCCTTTCCCAAAATGACCGGGTGGACGTGATTGAAAAAAGGGGCGGCATCGGCGGCTGGCTGAAAATTTCCGTGAACGGGCAAACCGGGTATATCCGGAACAGGCCGCGGTATGTCACCCTGATTGATACCATACGGCCCAGAAAGTTGAAGCCCAAACCCGTCGAAGAACAGACCGCCCGGCCGGCATCCGGGGAAACCCAAACTCCCCGGCAGGAAAAAAAGCGTATAGAACAGAAGATAAAAGCGGAAGAGGAAAAAATCGCCACCTTCTCCAGAAAGGAAGAGATCATCATCGAAGGGCTCAACGAAATTGACGCCACCCTGAACCGGGCGCGGTTGAAAGTGGACAGCATTTCAAAGAGAATCCGGGAACTCGAGGGCGCCATAGCGGACATCCGGGAGAAAAGAAAGGCGGTTGCCGCATCATTCCGGGAGAACCAGGATTACTGCGCCACCCGGCTGAACGCCCTGTTCCGGATGAAAATGCTGGGAAAAATCGGCATTACAGCCGAACCCGACTCCCTCTTCGATTTCATTGTCAATCAGACCGCCATGGAACGGATTCTTTCAACCGACCTCCAATTGATGAACGACCAGATCGAAAGTCTGAAACAGTTTGCCGAACTGGAAAAACAGCTCAAGAAGAAAAAAAGTGAAAAGATGACGCTGGAAAAGGAGCTGAAACAGGAAATCCTGACCAAAGAGCGGGAGAGTGAAAAAAAGAGTGCCATTCTGACGGATATCAGGAAAGAGAAAAAACTGGCGCGGGCCGCTGTAGCCTCCCTCAGGGAAGCGGAGAAACAGCTCGGCCGGCAGATAAAATCCATGGAGCAGAAAGGCGGCGGCCGCCATTTGTCCACCGCCTCCATTATTCCCTATAAGGGACAGCTCGAAATGCCGGTCAGCGGAAAAATCATTTCCAGATTCGGTACAAACCGGACAGGCGATTATAAATCCTTCACATTCCAGAGCGGAATTGATATAAGTGTTGAAAGAGGAGAGCCTGTAAGGGCTGTTTTCCACGGAGAAGTGCTTTTTGCCCGATGGTTTAAAGGATACGGGAACCTGATGATTATCAATCACGGCGGCAGCTATTATACGCTCTATGCCCATGTGGAAGAATTCTTCAAGAATAAAGGCGACCCGGTTGAGAAAGGCGAAGTCATTGCAACCGCAGGTGACACCGGGTCCATTAAAGGGCTGTGCCTCCACTTTGAAATAAGACACCATGGAAAGCCGGTCAATCCAATGGACTGGCTTAAAAAAGGAGCTTGACATAATGACATTAAAAAAGACGGCAGGTGCAGGAATCTGGCTTCCGGTAACAGCGGCTGTTCTGGCTTTTATTATCGGGGCGGGATTTTACCGTTCCCTCGGCGCAGCTGAGGACAAGTCCTACGAATCCCTGAAACTTTTTACAAAAGTACTGGAAGAGATTGAAGCCAATTATGTGGACGACATCGATACGGATGAACTGGTCAGGAACGCCATAAAAGGCATGCTTGGCAACCTTGATCCGCATTCGTCCTTTCTCCCGGCCGAGGCCTTTGAAAAACTTCAGGACGATACAAAAGGAAAATTCAACGGCATCGGGATCGTTATCACCATGAAAGACGGGATATTGACGGTTATCTCTCCCATAGAAGGCACACCGGCTTATGAGGCCGGTGTAAAAGCCGGAGATGTGATTATCGCGATAGACGGGGACTCCACACGGGATATGGCGCTCTGGGAAGCGGTCAAAAAGATGCGGGGGCCCAAAGGCGAAGAGGTGGAGATTACCGTGTTGCGGAAAGGAAAACCCGATCCCCTCAAGTTCGTAATAGAGAGAGACACCATCCCCATGGAAAGCGTCAGATCCGCCACGATAAAACCGGGATACGGCTATCTCCGGGTGACAAACTTCAGGAAACAAACCGCCCGGGAAATTGAAACCGCCCTGGCCGATCTGGAAGGGGATACCGGCGCCCTTAAAGGGCTGATTCTCGATCTGCGCCACAATCCCGGCGGCCTTCTGGATCAGGCGGTCGAGGTGTCGGATATTTTTCTCGAGAAGGGGGCCATTGTTTCCGTAAAAGGCCGGCCTGATGACAATACCGAAACGTTCAATGCCCACCCCGACGAAAAAGAGAGGCGGTACCCCATTGTTGTATTGATCAACGGCGGCAGCGCCAGTGCTGCGGAAATCGTTGCCGGGGCACTCCAGGACCACGACCGGGCGGTGGTTCTCGGCACCACCTCGTTTGGAAAAGGATCGGTGCAGACAGTAAAGCCCCTCCGGCAGGGCGGCATCAAGTATACCATCGCCAGATACTACACCCCCAGCGGGCGGTCGATACAGGCAAAAGGAATTGTCCCCGACATCGTGGTGGAAGAGGGAGAGGTTGTTGAAGAAGAGGAAACGGAAGAGGTCCCCTTTGACAGGATGCTCAAGGAGAGAGATCTCAAAAATTACCTGAAACCCGACAAAAAAGAAAAAGACGCTTCAGAGCGGAAAAAGCGGAAAACAGAACCGGAAAAAGGAACCTCACTTGTCGATATCGAAAAGTTGAAAAAGGATGTCCAGGTGAAACGTGCACTTGATATGCTAATCAGTTACGGAGTATTCAGCAAATTACATGGCTAAAAAAAAGACACAACCCCCCAGAAAAAAGAAAAAAACCAACAGCAATAAAAAATCGATACCAAAAGAGTTAAAGAAAATTGTTTTCGGTATCATTATTCTGGTTTTCATCGTCATAACCGCCGCTGTTGTGGCCGACCTGTTTCTGGACAAAAAGGACCGGCCGGGGCGCGATATTGACCAAACCGAGGAAAAAGCGCCGGCGGAAAAGAAAGAAACAAAACCCGAACAACCGGAAGCAGCGCCGGAAACCCCGCCGGAAAAATCAAAAGAAACGCCCCCAAAAAAAGTACGGTACGAGGTGTTCGAGGAAGGGAAAATCGTGCCGGATCCCGGCAAGGTTGAGACCGGTCTTGAAAAACCGGCGGCTGCAACCGACCGGAAACGCGGCACGCTTCCGCGGATTGCCATTATTATCGACGATATCGGGTATGACAGAAAAAACGCCGAAGCACTGGCAATGCTCGACCACAATCTGACATTCTCGATTCTGCCCGGGTCCCCCTACGGAAAAGAAATTGCAAAAACACTGCACCATCAGGGCTTTCCTCTCATGCTTCATCTGCCCATGGAACCGGTGGAATATCCGGAAGTGGATCCCGGATCCAATGCCCTGCTCTCCATTATGTCGCCTGATGAGCTCATCTCCCAGCTGCGCAGGAATCTTGACGAAATCCCCAACATAGAAGGGGTCAACAACCATATGGGCTCCCGGCTCACCACCCTGTCCGAAAAGATGAACCAGATATTTTCAATCCTTAAAAAACGGGATCTGTTTTTCATCGACAGTATTACCGCCAGTGACTCGATGTGCGCCTCATCCGCCAAGCTTCTGAAAGTGAACTTCGCCCGCCGGGATGTGTTCATCGATAATATCCAGGATGCCGGGTATATCAACGGCCAGCTTGAGCAGCTGATGGAAATTGCGGAAAAAAACGGGGAAGCCATCGGCATCGCCCACCCCTACAGCGCCACCGTGGACACCTTGAAAGAGAGTCTGCCGCGGATAAAAAAACGGGTGGATATCGTACCGGCCAGCAAACTGACCCGGATTTCAGGATAAAAGGGGATCAGGGGCTGCCGCTATGGCAGCCCATTCCTGTTCCTTCTCCGTATGCACGGCTGAAAGGCCGCTCTCTTTCAGCGCCGCTTTCACCCCGCCGGACCGTTGAGCGAGTATGCCTGAAAGTATGGCGATGCCGCGGGGGGCAAGCGTTGATTTGATCCGGGGCATGATTTCTTTTATGGTTTCCGCAGAGATATTGACACAGATGGTATCGAATCGGTTCTCTTGCAGACAGTCCACCGTGCCGGCAATCACCGCGCACCGGTACGGTGCGATACCGTTTTTCCGGATATTACCCGCGGCCGTTTCCACGGCGGAAATGTCGTTGTCAACGGCCACAAGTTTTCCCGCCCCGAGTTTTTCCGCCGCGATTACGAGAATCCCCGATCCGGTCCCGATATCCAGAAACGATCCGCCCGGCCGCAGGTATTTTTCAATAAGCCGGATGCAGAGCACTGTCGAGGGATGGGTCCCGGTACCGAACGCCAGCCCGGGATCAATTTCAATGACAATGTCGCCGCTTTTCTTTTCGTAATTGAGCCAGCTCGGCCGAACAACGATGCTGTCCGTTATCCGGGACACATGGAAAAATCTTTTCCAGGAATGCAGCCAGTCCTGGTCATCGATAATATCCGTCTCGAAACTCACGGCAATACCGCTTTGTTCAAGTGAGACGCCGTTGGCGCGCATTTTTTCGAGAATACCGTCCGTCGTTTCCGAACAGGGGAGATATCCCGTCACCCAGGACGCCTTTTGATCCGGGATGTCACCGTCAAAGCCGTCGCCCGTCTCCACCCCGTTTATTCCGGCGGAAAAAAAAATATCAGCCACCCGCTCCCCGGCAAGGGGTGTCTCCGACTCAAATACGGCTTTTATGCGCAACCACTTCACAGCGCGCTGCCCCCTTTTTCAAATATGTCAGCCCACCGGTAAAAAGTCAGGAAACCAACTTTTTCATCTCCGCAAGCTCGAGTTCGGCAAGTTTCTCATCAGTGGGGATCCCGGTTTCATCCCATCCCCTGAAGCGGTAGTAATCGGCCAGCATGGCATGGAAGGGCGGCAGCTCACTCGTCCCCCCGCCCCGGCGTCTTGTCAGCAGGCGCAGCGGAAGGGTGTCGTCCTTTCTGGAAATCCCGTGGCGGACATTGTACATCCGTTTCAGATTGAATATCCGTTCCCCTGTTTTCAAAAATGCGTCCAGGCTCAAATCCCGGCCGGTCGCCCCTTTTAAATAGGCCAGCGTCTGGTCCACCATGATCCCGCCGTACCGGCCGAATTTGCACATGCACAACGAATCGAACAGACCGGTCCAGTCCTGCATCCTTGCGGTAATGGCGGCCTTGCCGGGGGAAAACCGGCCTTCTGTCGGTGCCACCCCGAGATTCTCCACATAGGCCTCGTCGTAATCCTGGGTAAATGCCAGGTGACAGGCCCCCCTGTTTGAAGTGGCGTAGGCCAGGGCCAGGGAGAACCGGGCCCTGGGATCATGGGCCGGGATCTCCAGCCCTTTCACCTGGAGAGCGAATTCCCGGGCGATACCACCCAGCTTTTCCGCCGCCTCTTTTACCCCGGCGCATAAAAGCCCGCCGAGATATCCCCGCTTTTCCACGATCATCTCCAGGGCGTCAAGCAATGCCCGGCCGTTTCCGAACCGGAGGTCAAGGCCGCCGGCCTGCGCCTTTGTAAGAAGCCCTCTCTCATACGCTTCCATGGCAAAAGCGATCAGGTTGGCCGCGGCAATGGTATCCACCCCGTACCGGTTGCATATCTCGTTTGCCTTGACACTGACATCAAAATCGTCCACCAGGCAGTTGGCGCCGAAAAGGGCGACCGTTTCATATTCAGGGGCGGCGATCTCCAGCCCGTCATATGCGCCGCCCTTTGCAAGCACCACCTTTCCGCACTGGACAGGGCACTTGCCGCAGGCATAATTTTTTACCCCATGGCTTTGGGCGGTGGCATAACCGGTCAATTTTCCGGCCCCTGCTTCCCATTTGCCCTGGTACCAGTTTTTCAGCGGCAGATTTCCGATCTCTTCAAAAAAATCGAGCGCACAGGCGGTGCCGGCTTCCCGCATGACCAGGGCATCCTCTTTCATGGACCGGGCAAGGGCTCTGTTGGTGGAAAGAATCAGTTCTTTGTCGGCCACCGGGATCTGTTTGTTCCCGTTTACCGAGACCGCCTTTAAGCGCTTCGATCCCATAACCGCCCCGGTTCCGGCCCTGCCGGCGGCCCGGCCGTGCCGGCCCTCCCCGATTATGGCGGCGATCGGCAGCATCATTTCACCGGCCTGCCCGATACAGAGCACTTCCGATTTTTTGCCTGCCGCCTGTTTCAGTCTCTCATGGGTAAAAAACGTGTCGCGGCCCCGGTAAGGGGCTGCATCCTCTATCGACACGCGGTCTTCCGTCACCTTGAGATAGACCGGTTTCGGCGCGCGGCCCCGGATCACAAGCACATCAAACCCGCATTTCTTGAACCGGCCGCCCCAGTGGCCGCCACAGCTCGACTCCCCGTAAATTCCGGTTTTCGGCGATTTGGTGATCACTTCAAACCGGTCGGCGTTGAAGCTCTGGGTCCCGGTCACAGGACCTGTCGCAAAAACCAGCACATTATCAGGTCCCAGGGGATCCGTCCGGGCATCCGTTTCCCGGAAAAGGATTTCCGCACCGACACCGGAACCGCCCACATATTTTTCCGCTGTTGTTTCCGGAAAGTCTTTTACCGTCACTTTCCCTTCTGTCAAATCAACTTCCGCAATTTTTCCCATATATCCCTTGAACTGCATATCGTCTCCTCTATGTTTTTCTGTTCTCACTGCACGGCCGTTTCCCTTTTGAGGCAGAGATCGGCCACAACCGGCAGATGGTCCGATGCCATCCTGGCGTCATAGCTGTACGGGGTTTCGACTTTCAGGGAACGGAAATGACGGGACCCCAGTATATGATCAATGCGCATCACCGGATACCAGGACAGAAACGTGGGTTTCAGCCTCTCTGCGTTGACGCCCAGAAGCTGCACATCCTGAAGAAAAGCGGTCAGCTTCCTGTAGGCCGGCGAACGGGGTCCGGCGTTGAGATCGCCGCACAGAATCGACGGTTTGGTGCGGGCCTCTTTCACCCACCGGCTTTGACTTAAAGCGGCCTGATTGACTTCAAAGGTGCGCTTCATATCCGCATCCACTTCCTGAAGCGCCACGATATCCGGCGCTGATTCGGCAATCACCCGGGCGGCCCGTTCAGGGAACACCCGGCCGTTCATGTTAATGCCGCTGTGAATATTGTAAGAAAGAACGCGCACCCCCAGGTCCTCCTCCGGTTCCGACCGGTCCGGAACAGAAAGGGCTTTCCCCCGGCTGACACATCCCTGAACATATGCCCGCAGATCCAGACCCCGGACAAATCCCTTTTCCGCGGGGAAACGGCCGGTCGGCGGAACAGCAAAGCCCCGTGTCTCCTCTCTGCCGGGGCCGCCGTGGGAACCGCTCTCGATGGCAAAGGAGACCGGTCTGCCCGACGGCTTCCATCCGGAAATCACCAGATCCCCTGCATCCCTGTGGCAGCAGAGCGCTTTCAAATCCTCGGCCACCGCTGCCAGAAAAGGGTGATCAGGGCCCAGCACCCGCGCCGGTTCTTCAGTCAGAATAAATTCCCCTTCCGCGTTGACGGCCATGACCGACCCGCCGGCTTCGACAAACAACACCAGGGGAATATGCCCTTCCCTGACCAGCCGGCGTGGCGGACGGCATACCCGAATAAAAGGGCAGCACCGTATACGGCTCTTTCTCGACAAGCCGACGGATAAACGGCAGGTTGTTGCTTTTTATCGCTTTGTAAAACCGGTCAATCATGTTTCCCTTTGCTGTCGTCGTTTTTCACTGTGTCAGCCACCGCCCGTGCCTTTTCGGTCATCAGGTCCCATTCCGCCCTGATGATATTCAAAAGGTTGTGCCACGGAACAAGTTCCTCTGAACTTTTCCGGGCCTCTGCCAGGGGTTTTTCTGAAATCATTCTGTAAAGTTCCGTCAGCTGCCGGGCACAAACCCGCCTGTCAAACTGTTGCGCCGTCTCAACGGCCGCTTCCCGCCACTTCTGCGCCCTGCCGGTCTCCCGGAAAAATGCCGTCACAGACCGGGCAAAGCTGTCTGCAGAGGCATTCTCCGGAAGACGCCTGCCGTTCACCCCCTCCGAAACCACCTCCCGAACACCCGAGGCTTCCACGGCAATAACCGGTACACCTGCTGCCATGGCCTCCGTAAGGACCATGCCCTGGGTTTCCGTCCGGGAGGCGAAAACGAATACATCCATTGCCGCGTACGCATCCACAAGGGCCCGGCCCGTCATTTTCCCGGCCAGAATGAGCTGATGTTCGATTCCCCGTTTTACGAATGCCCGCTTTATGTCTTCCGTGCTGGGCCCGTCGCCCGCAACCAGGAAAAAGGCGTCCGGCATCTGTTCAACCGCCCGGGCCGCCCCCTCGGCAAGGAAGGGAATGCTTTTCTCGGGCGCAAGGCGTCCCACATGCCCGACAACCTTTGCTTCCGGAGAAATCCCGATTTGTTTGCGGCCCTCATCGCGGTTTCCGCTCCGGAAAAAATCAACATCCACCCCTGTGGGAATCACGGTAACAGGCGTCACAACCCCCCGCTCTTTTATCAGATCGGCAATGCTTGTACTGGGGGCGACCACGTGTGTACACAGGTTGGCGTATGCGGTTGACAGTTTGGCGGCAAATGTTTTCATTACCTCGTTGTCCTCGGAGACATAATGAGTGTACTGCTCGTAAAGGGTATGATGGGTAAACACGATGGGCAGCCCGCGCCGCCGGGCAAAACGGATCGCGGAATCCCCCAGCAGATACGGATGATGGCTGTGGATCACATCCGGATTGAATGCCGCGATTTTTTCATCGATATAAAACGGGATGGGAATCCGAACCGAAAAGTCACTGCCGTTGAAATCCTGGATGGCCGGCAGCCGGAGCACATCATTTCCAATTTCCGGCCCGGCATCATGCCCCCTGAATGTCGGCGTCACCACAATGACCTCATGGCCCATGCGGCGCAGGTCCTCCGTGAACCGGGAAACCGAGTTGGCCACTCCGCCGATATGGGGGAGATAGGTATTGGTAAACATGCATATTTTCATAATGGAT
>CAYZHB010000086.1:0-12713 GCA_964478245.1 uncultured Desulfobacterales bacterium
GTGCCGCATGCCTCGTTGGGCCGGCGGGGGGTATTGAGCCACACATCGCATCCCTGCACCATAAACCGTGCCACGTTGATATCATAGTCCTCGATAAAAACAAAAGCATGCCGTATCTCGCGGCGCCGGGCGAATTTCAGCAGTCTCTGGATAATCTGTTTTCCCTCCCTGTCGCTCGGGTGCGCCTTTCCGGCGAATATGAACTGCACCGGCCGGTCTTTGGAATTGATAATATTGATCAGCCGCTGTTCATCTCTCAGCAGGAGATCAGCCCGCTTGTACGTGGCGAACCGACGGGCGAAGCAGACAGTGAGCACATTGTGATCCAGCGCGGTGGACACTTCCTCTATAACATTTCTGGGGGCGTTCCGCAAACCGTATTGCTTCAGCAGAAATTTTCTGCAGCTCCTGACAAGCTTTGACCGGTCGAGCTCGTGGGCGTGCCAGAAATCTTCACTGTCGATTTCATCTATCCGGTCCAAAAGCTCCGGGTCCTCCAGCTTCTCGGCCCAGTCCGACGACAGGTACCGTTCCATCAGGGTGGCTTTCTGCTTGGAGAGGTAAGAGAGGATGTGGACCCCGTTGGTCACGTGGGTAATGGGAATCTCCTGTGTAAAGCGGTGGGGCCAGAGATCTGTCCACATTTTCCTTGTGACCTGGCCGTGGAGCCGGCTCACCCCGTTGATGTACCCTGAAAAGTGATTCCCCAGCACAAACATGGAGAACACCTTGCTGCTTTTTTCATTGTAAGGTTTGCCCCAGGAAAGGATCTCGCTTTCCGTCACCTTGAACTTGTCTTGATAGGGGGCGACAAACGGTAAAACGGTCTGTTCGTCAAAATGGTCATGACCGGCCACAACCGGGGTGTGGGTGGTAAAGACCGAACTTTGCTTTGCCACCTGCACGGCCGCCGAAAAGTCGATTCCGTACCGCTGCATGACAAGGTGCACCCTTTCGAGACACGCAAAGGAACAGTGCCCCTCGTTCATGTGGATGACCGCCGGGAAAACGTCCAGTGCGTTCAGGGCTTTGATGCCGCCGATACCCAGCAGGGCCTCCTGGGCCGACCGGATCCGGGCCTCGTTTGCGTAAAGCCGGGAGGTGATGTCGCGGATCTCCCGGCTGTTCTCCCGCAAATTGGTATCCAGCAGCAAAAGCCGGATCCGCCCCACTTTCACCTGCCATACCTGTGCCTTGATGTCACCGTTAATCCCCGGCACCGAGACCGTCACTTCCCGGCCCGAACTGTCTTTCGCTTTCTGAAGCGGCAGATCGAACATATTGTTTTCCGGATAAAATTCCTGCTGCCACCCTTCATGATTCAGAAACTGGCGGAAATAGCCTTCCCGGTAAAAAAGGCCCACCCCGGTCAGCGGCAGGTTCATCTCGGATGCCGCTTTGAGATGGTCCCCGGCCAGAATCCCGAGCCCCCCTGCAAAAAAGGGCAGGGATTCGTGAATGCCGAACTCCATGGAAAAATAGGCAATCGTCTCCTTTGCCCCCAATTTCATTTTCGTCGGAGATACTTCCCGGGTAAACATCCGCTCGAATTTGTTTTTTACCCGTGCCATGTGATCGAGAAAACTGTCATCCCGGGCAAGTTTTCCAAGCCGCCGCTGGGAAAGAGATGCCAGAAACGCCACCGGGTTTCGGTTTGTCTTCTCCCATTTGGACGGATTGATTCTGCGGAAAAGCTCGATAGCCTCATAATCCCAGCTCCACCACAAATTCCTGGCCAGATAGTCCAGAAAAGCCAGATCTTCCGGAATGGCCGGGTACACTTTGAACGTCTCTATAATTTCCATACGGTTATACCTTCATGTCTCCCAATATAATACGCCAATATATCCAGATACCCCCTCCTGCGCCGGAACTGCAGTGCAGACCGGAACGGAGGCGCACTCTCTCCGGGACGGGTCAGTGCCGCCCCTGTCCGTTTAACAGTTTGTGCAGGACCCGCGCCAGCTCACTCGATCCCCAGGCCTGTGCATCACACCCCCGTGGTGTGTGGGGAGCGTCTCCATCCACAATTTCCGGCATATAGCCGGCCGCCCCTTTTTTCATCAGACGCGCGGCACTGCCGAGCCAGGCCAGTGACGCCGGATAACCCGGCCGCCCGAAAACCGTTGCCCACGCTTCGCAGAACACCGGAAACTGCCAGGTCCATGCGGTCCCGTTGTGGTAGGCCGGTTTCCGCCGCGTATCCTCATCCCCGGCATACGTGCCGGCATACGGATGATGCGGGTCCTTTATCATCCGCCCCTGGTGGGTAATTTCCAGGGGATGGGTCAGCCGTCTGTCGGCCAGACTGCGGATCGCCCCCGGCACCAGAAGTGTTGTGCAGGATTCCACAGCGGCGATACAGCGCGGTTCATCTTCTGCCACACCAAGTGTCAAGAGCAGAAGCTGGTTGGGCCGCAGCGCATCATCCGCTTCAGCCTGCGATGCACCTGCCGGTCCGTCCGCGTGCAGGCAGTCGGAAAAATATCCCCTCTCTTCCAGAAAAAACAGGTCCCGGACGGCGGTCTTCACCTTTGACGCCATACCGCCCCAGTCTTCGCTCCGGTCGATCTTTGCCAGAAAAGTGAGCGCATAGTGCCACAGCGCCTGGATTTCAACAGGATAGCCCTGGCGGGGGGAGGCGGCCGGAAAATTCGTGTCCATCCAGGTATAATGGGCCGGACTGTAGACAAGCCCGGTCCTGCCGTCCATCAGGACACCGGTATTCGTCCCCCTCCGGTAAGCGGCGGCAATCGAGACCAGAATCTCCTGTACGGTTCTTCCCCCCAGAGATTCCTTTAAAAACACAGGGCTGTTCTCTTTTTCAACCAGCTCCCGGCAGGCGGCGAAAAACCACAGGGGGGCATCCGACGTTTCCCGGTTGGCCGCATCAATGCCGCATATCATATTGGGAAGCGTTCCCGCCATTTCATATTTTCCGAAAAGCCTGAGAATGCCTTTTGCCTCGTCCAGTCTGCCCAGTTCAATCAGCGACCGGCAGAAGATCAGGCTGTCACGGCCCCAGTCCAGGAACCAGGGGTACCCGGCTATCACGCTGTTCTCGCCTTCCCGGCCGACCACGAAGGCATCCAGGCTCGCAGCGGCCGCATCCATCAGGGTAAACCGGGCGGGTTCGGGCCGGCGGCCGTCCGCCGCCATGCAGCGCAGAATCTGCTCCGGTTCCTCGTCGGCGGTAGCCGCGCAGGCACAGACATCCACGGCCGCGTCTCCTTTGAGGAAAACCTTAAAATAGCCGGGGCTGTAAAGATCGGAATCCGGATCAAGCCCCCGCCCGGCTTCCAGCGGGTGATGCACCATGTAGTGCCATTCATCCGCAAAATGGAACGTACCCTCGGACACGGTTACACAAAGGCGCCTGTTCTCATCCGGTTCAAAGAAAAAGCCGGAAGGCCGGGTTCTGACCGCTTTCCGCCATGCCGTTTCCGGCCCTGTCCACGCCTTGACCGTCTCGTGGAACGACCGGTCCTCGATATCCGGCCGGATGATCACGGTGACCGCTTTGGTATCGGCCAGCAGGGCTTTTTCACCCCCGTCCCCCTTGCGCAGGATCCGCAGGCGCACCGCATTGTCCCGGGGCGAGGCGGTCAGGGACAGCTCCAGCGGAAAATAGCTGCCCTCGGAGGTGGGAACGTGGAACCGCCAGAGGGCGCCGCTGCCGAAAGAGTACGAAAACATGGCAAGACAGTCCGGCGCCAGCTCACGGGAATACCCCTGATATATGGCCCATATTCTGAACCGCGAGAGCATGATCCACCGGTTCTCGGGAAAATCCCGGCTCAGGTTCGCGGCGATCAGCGCGTCATACCGGCTTTCCAGCCGCCCCCACCAGGCCGCCGCCCGCATCATGCCGCCCCTGTCATTCGTCTCGATGTGTTTTAACGAGGGATCGTTGACAATCCGGCTTCTGGCAAAGCTCGAGTTGATATAAAGGCATTCATACGGGGCAAGGAAAATAACGGCCGATTCTGTGACGGCGATGCTGTCCTCATGGAAAACCCGCATTTTCAGAACACATTCCCTCTGTCTCTCGGCGGTGTCCGCCGGGCTGAAGAGCGCGAAAAACTTTTCTTCTCCGGCCGTGGGAAAGGCCTTTTCATACCCGAGGGTCATCTCCGTGCCGGTGGGCTTCCTTTCCACGAGTTCCGCCCGGAAATTGGCACGGGAGACCACCATCAGAAAAAATCCCGGCGGCACCATGACCTGCCGGCGGGTGTCTTCTTCCCATTCCATCACAATCACGGGGCTCTCTGCGCTGCGGGAATTCAGCGACCGGACAAGTTCAACCGGATCGGCCGCGAGCAGACGGGCGGCCCCGTCCGTGTCCAGATGGCCCACATCCCCGTACCCGTTCAGAGCGGTATACACGGAGAGCACCTTGGCTTTGAGCTTCTGGCGGAGCACCCGCTCCGGCGTACGCGATTTCAGTGTATCCGTTTCGTCGAGCCGGTCCAGGTCGGCCCGGTCAGGGGTCAGGGCAAGGACGCGGCCGGCCTCGACTTCAAGGAAGGCCTCGTCGCCGCTGACACCGATATCCATGCCTTCACCGGAGACCAGATCATACAGGCGGACGGCATCGATACCGGTGCGGCCCCGGTCCCAGCATACCGGCTGTCCTCTGCCGCAGTCCAGGTTGGCCAGAACCAGAAGCCGCCTTCCGGTGGGGACATTGTACCGGAGAAGGGCCACTGCGTCGGCCTCCCCGCGGTGCACAAAGGTCAGCTCCGTATTGTCGGAAAACACCGGGTGCCGTTTCAGTATCAGATTGAGCCTTGAAATATGCGCCACCTGGTTGTCGGCGACGCCCCAGTTCAGGGAATTGGCCTCGTGGACATCGATTTTCTCGGTGGCAAACCACTCCACGCCGTTGGCAAACCCGAACCCCCCGCACACGGACAAAAGGGCGCAAAGGGCGGTACGCATTTTCGCATAGGTCTTTGATACGGCGGCAAGCCGCGGATTGTCATGGGTTTCGGCATAATTGATCATGTGGCCGTACTTTTCTGACATCTCCCATGCCGTTACCATGTACTGTTCGATCTGCACCCGGTCATAATTCTGGAACAGTTCGGAGTAGGCCCAGTTGAAACTGGCCCGGTCCAGGATGGTGCACGTGGTCTCGAGGGGACCGCCCAGGCCCTCCAGTATGAAAAGGGTATCGGGATACTGCTCTCTTACCTTTGCCACGATATACACCCAGGTGGCCACGGGAATCATGTACCCGGCATCACACCGGAACCCGTCCACCCCCCGGGAGCACCATAAAAGGAAAATATCCGCCATGTACTGCCACAGGTCCGTATTTGAATAATCCAGCCGGGTGAGATCCTCCCATACCACGCCCCATGCCCCCGGCACTTCGATCCGGCCGTCTTCATCCCGCACCAGCCATTCCGGATGTTTTTCGTGAATGGCCGCACCCCATCCGGTGTGGTTAATCGCGATATCCAGTATGAGGTGGCCGTTGTAGTAATGCACGGTATCGGCAAGCTCCATGAACTGTTCCAGGGGTGTGGCAAGCACGTCAAACCGGGCCAGCGCCGGATCCACATCGGTAAAATTCAGCGCCGCGTAAGGGCTGCCGAACCGGCCCATGCGCGCATAGGTGGTCGGGGTCGGATAGACCGGGAGCAGGTGCAGCGCCCGGCAGCCCAGTTCGCCAAAAACAAACCCGACTTTCTCTTTGACGTCCCGGAATTTGCCGGACGCCGGGATCACCGTGTACCCTTTTTTATCCAGATGTTCAATCCGGGAAACCGTTGCCGCATCCTCTCCGGGGCCGTCTGCATATTTGCCGAACTGCCGGACAAAGGCATTGTAGATGATATTGGCACTGCAGGTGCCGGCCGGTTCCACGTTGATAACGGTGTTGGGCCCCTCGGGCCACACCGGCACAACGCTCTCTTCCGGCAGAAAGAAACACTTGGCCTGAAAATGCCCCACCTCCTGCAGGGGAAGAACAACAGCGTAAGAACGGCTGCCGTCTCCGGCCATTTTAATGTCATACCAGCCGCCGTTGAGGGCGATCTCGTTTTTTTCCGTCCGCTCGATTGTCTCGCGTCTGGATACCGCGGCATTCCCGAAATTTGTCCGGATCCAGGCCTCTCCCGCCGTTTCCCGGGAAAGGGTCAGGGTAAACCGGACCACGTCGCCGCAGAAAACCACGGATGTGCCGCCCGGGGACGGGTGCTGAACGGCCTGGGGCAAATCGGTCATGCCCTTACCTGTCCCAGCCGCCCAGCAGGTGGAGATGCAGATGGAATATGACCTGGCCGCCGCCCCTTTCCACATTGAAAAGAAGCTTGTATCCCGACTTGTCGACACCTTCCTTTTCGGCCATCTCCTTGGCCAGGAGAAACAGGCCGGATACGATGCCGCTGTCCGCCTCGGTCAGGTCGTTGATGCTCCTGATGTGCCGTTTGGGCACAATCAGCAGATGAACCGGGGCATGGGGTTTGATATCCCGGAACACCACGTAGTTGTCATCCTCGTGCAGGAAATGGCTGGGCACCTCACCGTCCACTATTTTACAGAAAAGGCACGCGTCATTCATGAAACATCTCCTTTTTTATACCGTTACGCTGATTTTTCCAGCTCGTTCAACAGGTTGGTCATGGCGGTCCCGGCTTTCTCGTTGAGAAACACATCGGTGATCACATCGGTATAAGCGGACCGCGCGGGGTTGACCTCGATTATCCTGGCGTTGTTCCGCTTGGCCAGATGCGGGATCATATTGGCGGGCGCCACCTCACCGGTGGTGCCCACCAGGATGAAACAGTCGGCGATCTCGGCCTCGTGAAAGGCATTGGATCCGGCCGGCTCCGGTATGGCCTCGCCAAAGAAAATCACATCCGGTTTCAGCACACCCCGGCACTCATCGCAGCACGGCGGCAGACTTTCCAGGTCCACGGTCTCTATTTTAAACCGCTTTTCACACGCCAGACATACCAGCTTTTTCAGTGAACCGTGGAATTCATGAACCGTCGTGTTTCCCGCATCATAATGGAGATTGTCCACATTCTGGGTAATCACCGCGCTGAGCAGTCCCATCTGCTCCATGCGGGCCAGTGCCAGATGGGCCATGTTGGGTGCCACCCGGCCGAAAAGATCGTAAAAAATCGTCCGGATGGCTTCCCACGATTCTTTTGTGTGCCGGTGGAAATACTGGATACTGAACGTCTCGGGATCGTACTTGTTCCAGAGCCCCCCTTCCCCTCTGAAGGGCGGGATACCGCTCTCCACCGATATGCCCGCCCCGGTGAACGCCACACATCTGGCAGCGGACTGTATGATCCGGCTCGCCTCTTTGTACATAATGCCTCCGTATGTCAAGTAAGGTCAACGGTTTCAAACGAGTTGGTCGCAAGGTCGGCGATCAGCAGCCTGTTTTGAAGCGTATGGTCTTTTTGCAGAAGCACCTTGACGCATTCCGAGGCCTGAACGGCCGCCGTAAACATGGCGCAGTAAGAGAGCGTTCCCAGTCGTTTTTCAATACCGCCTTCTTTTTCCCGGCCGTCACGGCCGTAAATGAGCTCATATCCCCCGTCACCGGGGAATATCACGGTCACCTGACCCACCGTGCCGGCAACCGCTCCCGAGACGACCGGAATCTCCAGATCCGCCGCCGCTTCCTGAAGCATGAACCGCGTATTGATGGCATCAAGGCAGTCCAGCACCACATGAAATCCCGTGATAAGCGACCGAATATTGCCATGGGTCAGCATCACCTTTTCACAGGTGACCGTTATCCGGGAATTCACCGTCCGGATCCGGTCTGCCGCCACCGCCGCCTTGGGTTTGCCGATCGCGTCTTCGCTACTGAAAAGCTGACGGTTCAAATTGCTTCTTTCAAACCGGTCTCCGTCGATCCCTTTTATGCGGCCCACTCCGGTGCGGGCCAGCATTTCCATTACCGCGCCGCCGAGCCCCCCGAGCCCCGCGATACAGACGGACGACCGTTCCAGGACCGATTGTTCCGAAGGCGTGATGGTCTCGAAATTCCTTTCATACCGCTGGTCGATATGCGCTTCATCCACTTGTGCATCACCCCCCGCCGACGGCCGGGACAAGACCCACCCGGTCATCGGGCCGGAGTCTGTAATCGAATCCCTCCCGCCTGCCGTTGATGAAAACGAGTTTCACCTCATTTTCGGTCAGGCCGATCTTTTCCATGAGATCCGAAACGGTAGTTCCCTCGGCCACCGGCATGTTATCGGCATTGGCCGGCAGGTATTTGACAAGGGAGGCAAAAAGTTTCAACTGAATTTCAACCATTTTTGTTTACACGTGATCCGTATGCTGCTATTTTACAGTGACAATCTGTCACAGACATATATGACATAACTGGGCAGAGAAGTGCAACCATTTATTGATTGTTTTCAAACCGGGGGATCGTCTCCGGTTGCAACCGTCAACGATTGACACCCGGGCGTGTTTTGTTTTGTATACATCCGGATCTCTTTAATACCGGCCCGTGACCGCAAAAACAAGCCGCCCGCTTTGGGGATTGTCGTTGACTTACGTTACAGACGGAGAGGCATATGGGACAAACCGGCAAAGAACATCTGACCGCTGAAAAATGCGCCGAAAACCTGGCCAATTTCGCCATAGACCGAACCGATCTCAAGGAGATCCTCAACACCCTTCCCGCTGACAGCGGGTTCAACCCGACAACGGTTGAATATGAGCTTCAGATCCTGAAAATCCTGAGCGTGGGCTGGGCCATCTCGCTGTATATTCCGTCCACGGACGAAACAAAACAACCGCTGTCCAACGCCTACTGGGGCCATATCCGGGAAATTGCCGATAACATCTCCAGCCTCACCGGCACCACCACCGGCAAAGAGATCGACTATTTTGAAATTATCAAAGAGCGCCTTGACAGCTACGTTGATGCGATGCAGGCCAATCCGGACCAGGAGACCCTGCCGTCCTCGATCATGGGAAAATCCTTTGCCAGGGCCTGCATGAGCCCGGACAATGCCGCGGTCATACTGGCGGGAGAAAAAATGTTCGTGCTCACCGTGGGCGCCGTGAAAGAATATCTGGATTCGGTCACTGTGACCATTGACAGAAAGGATGTATAGACCTGTAACCATAAAAGAGAGGGTTGAAATGAAACAATATCTGTTACCTGCCTGCTGCATCGTGTTTCTGATTGTCTCGGGCTGCACGGCGCCCGGACCGAAATTTGTCGACATCCAGTATACCGGCGACACGGAAACGGCCATGTCGGGGAAAGTCGGCATCGCCGGGTTTACCGACAAAAGAGACCGAATGGGGGAAGGGGCTGTCGGCAAGCGGGCCCTTCACGGCGACAGGGAAGAGACCTTTTTCGTCCAGGGCATGGACCTGGCCGGCTCGGTAACCCGGGCATTCAAAACCTGTCTGGAAAAGTCGGGCTTCGACTGCCGGGAAATCAGCGCCTGGGAGCACTCGCCGCAAGGGGTGAAGCAGGCCGGAAAAGGCTTTGAATATATCATCGGCGGGGACATAAACAAATTCGAGTGCTTTGCCGAGAAAAAAGCCGGCACCGTGTTTACCATCGATATCGATATCGTGGTCTACCTGGGCTCAAACAGAGAGGACATGTTCAAACGGATCCCGGTGGCCCTCACCATCGAGAGACGGGCGCTCAAATTCTCAAAGGAAAAACTGGAAACGTTTTTCAACGAAGCGCTGAGCGAAGTGATCGCAAAAGCCCTGCCGTTTGCTGGATAGCTGCGCCGGACCGGAAACCGTAAATACCATAAAAATCAGGAAAACGAGAACAAGTGCCTGCTTCAGTCAACGATTACCCGCAAAACGGGTGGCTCGAAGAGATGCGAATGCATACAAAAAAAACACGCAAGTGTTTCAATCGGTGACGGTTGCAGCCGGGGGCACACTCCCGGTTTGAAAACAACCAATCAATGGCTTACTCCGGCAGCGATATGCGGATTCCCTTTCCTGCGGAAATTCCGGCGGCAGCGTGCGTGTTTCGGTGACAGTGGCGAATGTCGACAGCATCGGCGGCAGAAAAATATGCCTGTCTTGTCGTAAAAGACAACGGAAAAGGCATGGATGAAAAGACCGTGAACCGCATATTTGATCCGTTTTTCACCTCCAGGTTCACCGGCAGAGGGCTGGGTCTGGCAGTGGTTCTGGGTACCGTCAGGGCCCACGAAGGATGTGTCCGCGTGGAAAGCGAACCCGGAAACGGCAGCGTTTTTGAAATATATCTTCCCCTCTGCGAGCAAAAAACGGTATCGCCATAAGGCTGAAACAATTTTTTTTGCATTCTTCCGCCAGATAATGTATGTTGACAAAGTAACTATCCAATAATACGTAATACTATCACCCGGACGCGGCAGCCGGATCGCTTTTTTTGTTCACCGGTCTCACCCGTTCTCTGCAACAGCTGCCGGATACGTTGCCACCAATAATTTTTCGGAGTGACCCCTTACGATGGCTGACAAACCCACCTATGAAGCACTTGAAAGAGAAGTTGCGGATCTTCGGCGAAAAGTCGCCGAACTGAGCCGAAACAACGCGCCGGTCTCTGACGAATCGCCCCAGCATCAGGAAAGCAAACAGCGGTTTGAAAGGATGCTGGCCGTGGTGCCGGACCTGATATCCATACACGACACTGAGATGAATATTCTGTACAGCAACTGGCAGGGGTTCGGCGCCGTTGATGAAGAAAAACGGATTTTCAACACCAAATGCTACCGGACCTATCGCGGTCTTGACCACATCTGTCCCGACTGCCGGGCCAGAGAAGTGATGGAAACCGGCCGGCCGCTGCAGAAAGAGATCAACCTGCCGGACGGGCGGTGGGTGGACCTGCGGGTGATCCCCCTGATGGACGATCGCGGTGCCACGGAAATGTTCATGGAGTGGGTGCGGGACATCACCGACCGCAAGCAGGCCCAGATGGACCTGCAGGCCCAGAAAAAACTGCTCGAAGGGGTGCTCGACTCGATCAAAGACGTGATCGGGGTGCAGTTCCCGGATCACACCATTCTGCAGTACAACCGGGCCGGTTACGACCTCCTGGGGCTTACCTGGGATGAAGTCAAAGGCCGCAAATGCTACGAACTGATCGGCAGGGACACCCCCTGCAAAGTCTGTGCCACGACCCGTTCCCACCAGAGCCGGAAGCTGGAAACCATAGAGAAATACATTCCCGAGCTGAAGCGGTACTTTCTGTGCACGAGCAACCCGGTCCTGGATGAAGCCGGTGACATCAAGCTGATCATAGAGCAGCTCACCGATCTCACGGAAAAGAAAAAAATGGATGAAAAGCTGCAGCAGGCACAGAAAATGGAATCCATCGGGTCACTGGCCGGCGGGATCGCCCACGACTTCAACAACATCCTCTTTCCCATCGTGGGCCTGTCCGAACTTCTGATGGAAGACCTGCCACCGGACAGTACCGAGTATCAGAACGTCCAGGAGATATTCGCTGCCGGCAAACGGGGCAGCGATCTTGTCAAGCAGATTCTGGCCTTCAGCCGGCAGTCCGGGGACCAGGTCATCCCGGTCAAGATCCAGAAAGTGCTCAAAGAGGCACTGAAACTCTGCCGGTCCACCATTCCAAGTGACATCGATATCACCACCGACATCCGGGACGACTGCGGTTTTGTCACGGCCAACCCCACCCAGCTGCACCAGATCGCCATGAACCTGATCACCAACGCCTACCATGCGGTCGAACCCACCAGCGGCACCATCTCGGTTTCCCTTGCCGAAAGGCGTATCGAAAAGGACGATGCACCGGGATTCGGCCTTGAACCGGGCCCATATGCCGTTCTCACCGTTTCCGATACCGGCGCCGGTATCGATCCCGCCGTTGTCGACCGGATATTCGATCCCTACTTTACCACCAAGAAAAAAAACAAGGGGACCGGGCTGGGGCTTTCCGTGGTTCACGGCATCGTCAGGGGATACGGCGGGGATATCAGGGTGTACAGCGAGGTGGACCAGGGTACCCGTTTTGACGTGTACCTGCCCCTGAGAGAAGATCCCCCTGAACCAACGGCAGCGGAAACGGTGCCGGTCAGTCCCACCGGTACCGAACGCATCCTGCTGGTGGATGACGAAAAACCCATTGCCAGAATGGAAAAACAGATGCTCCAGCGGCTCGGCTACCGGGTGACCGAACGGTTCAGCAGCTCAGATGCGCTGGAAGCGTTCAGGGCGGATCCGGACGCTTTTGATCTGGTGATCACCGATATGGCCATGCCTCACATGACCGGCCTCCAGCTCGCAGAAGAGCTCAGGGCGATCAAGCCGACCATACCGGTGATTATATGCACGGGTTTCAGTGAAAGGGTCAACCGGGACAAAGCCAGAAAAGCCGGTATCAAAGGGTTTCTCAAAAAACCGGTAATCAAGTCGGACATGGCGGAGATGATCCGCGCCGTTCTCGATTAGCGCAGGCCACCTGTCCCGCCGCACATACGCAAGACCCTGGTTACGGTTACGGTTCAACATGGCACCGGCAACCGGCGGGGTTCTTTCTATGCCGGGTTCAAGTGTGTCCCACAGTCAGCGCAAAGCGGATGCCCCGGGGACACCATTTTCATGCCGGCACCTTGTCAGTGCGGCCCAGGGGAAGGCGTTTCAAAATATCCACCGTCTCTTTCAGCGCTTTTGATATATTTTTCCGTTTATGCCCCAGGGTGAGCCGCACACTGTATTTCTGGACAAAT
>CAYZHB010000087.1:0-12651 GCA_964478245.1 uncultured Desulfobacterales bacterium
CGTTGACGGTTGTAACCGGGGGCATAGCCCCCGGTTTGAAAACAACCAATCAGGCCGCCGCATCAATGGAGCGCCTGTCTGCCATGTCCACGAGAATCCGTTCCCGTGCCTTGTCAATTCCGAGCTGCTTGCGTTTCTTGTCTATGTGAGCGATCATCCGGGCGGCCATTTCATAGGGATCCGCCGCAAAATCCCATTTGCCCAGGCCCTGCTTTTCAAGCCCGTCAAACAGCAGATCATGGAAGCCGGTGTTCTCAACAATCGGGAACGTGACGCCGAAAACGGTGTATACGCCTGACGACACAAAATACTGGCCGATGGATATGGCCTTCTCACTCATCCATTCAGGTGCGGCGCCTGCTGCCGGGAGATCGGCGATACTGTCTCCCAGACCGCCCTCCCTGACCATAGCCGAGGCCGCGATAAGAATACGGCTGTTGTCCACGCAGGAACCGAGACCGAGCACAGGTGGCATACCCACCGCTTCGCAGACTTCCTGGAGCCCGGAACCCGCGATTGCGGCAGCCTCCGGAGAGGTCAAACCGGCCTTGGCGAGGGTGATCTCGGAACACCCGGTCTGGAGCACCAGCACATCGTTCCGGATCAGCTCCTTTACCAGTTCCACGTGCACCCAGTCATGTTTCACTCTCGGGTTCGTGCAGCCCACCACACCGGCAACCCCCCTTATCCGGCCGTTGATGATATTGTCGTTGAGCGGCGTGTATCCGGCCCGGAAACTGCCGCCGAGCATATAGTTGATATACTCGTGGGAGAATCCGTGAACCCCCTTGTTGACAATATGGGGAATTTCAATCTGCGCCGTCCGGTTTTTAAACCGGCTGACGGCCTTTATGACCATCTCGTCGGTACATGCCAGGGGATCGTCTTCATGAAACTCGACATGTGTCGCCCCCTGGATATGACACCGCGGATTGGTGGTAAAAAGTTCGGTCCCGTAGCATTGGGCCACTTTTGAAAGCCCCTGCTTTATACACTGGACGTCGACGCACATGGCATCGACCGCACCGGTAACCAGCACCGCTTCGGTGGACATGAAGTTACCCGCATGGGGAATTCCGTGCCGTACCATCATCTCGGCCCCGGAACAGCACATGCCGACCAGGTTGATACCGTCCGCCCCGGCGTCCTTTGCCGCCTGCACGAGCGCAGGAGAATTGGCCGATACCAGCATGGATTCGAAGAGATTCGGCTCGTGACCGTGAATGATGATATTCACCATGTTCTCCTTGAGCACCCCCATATTGACCTCAACCGCAACAGGCGAAGGCGTGCCGAACAGGATATCCGAAATTTCAGTGGCTACCATGGAGCCGCCCCATCCGTCAGCCAGTGCCGTGCGGCTTATCTGTTTCGTGATGTTTTCATGCTGCTGGTCTACGCCCATGTGGGTTCTGTGCATCAGTTCCATTATTTCCCGCATGGCCCCCCGCGGTACGATCCCCAGATTCCGCCAGGTCTCAAGGGTTTTTTCCGGCACCCGGCCGGCAAAGGGAATTTCGCCGTCCACCTGGGTATATGTCCGCTCGAGCTCCTGGTAAAGGGCCACAGCGATTTCCTGAATACTTTTCTCCTCTGTCTCAATACCCACCGATTCGGCAACTTCTCTGAGTTTGGCCGGATCTTTGATGCTGTACTCCTTTATATTTCCGTTGACCACCTCCCTGAAGAGATCGAGCATTGACATACCGTGATCGGTGTGGGCGGCACAGCCGGAGGCCACCATTCTGGCAAAGTTTCTGGACATAATTGTATCGATATCGGCACCGCATACCCCGACCTTGGCATACGGATCCTTGGCATTCAAGCGGCACGGCCCCATTGAACAGTGTTTGCAGCAGGCCGAATCGGCGCCGATGGGGCACGCTTTCATGCTGAGCGCCCTGTCAAAAGCTGTTTCCACACCGTCCCTTCCGGCCTTTTCAAGCATTTGGGCGGTGGCATCACAGATGGTCACATCGCGGGTATTCAGCTTTTTCTCTTTGATTTTTTCTTTCTTTGGCATATGTTCCTCCTTCATGGATTGACTTGCATTCTTTGCGACAACAAAAATTTCCAATTCGGTCGCAACAGACAAATGTTCAAAAAACATGCCAAAAATACCACATTGTAGTATAAAATCCCGGCGGCGCCGTGTTAAAAAAGTATATACAGGCGGCAGGATAGGTTACAGCTCATACGGCAGTCTTTTTCCCAGAGATATGTGCTCGCGCGTTATCTTCGTGTCGTAAACCAGTATGTCGACCCCGTTTTCTGTCGCCCGTCTGAGTTCTTCGGCATACGTTTCGTCAATATGGACGGCCGGCCTGAAAACATCGGCATCCATCCGCTGGACAAGGTAAAAAATAATGCACCGGATATCGGGGCCGGCCAGACGCTGCAGTTCGATGAGGTGTTTCAGGCCCCTTTTGGTAACCGCGTCCGGGAAAAATGCCACGCGCTCCGCCACAAGCGAGCAGTTTTTTATCTCCACGTAGCACCGCCGGTTTTCCCTGTCTGAGATGAGAAAATCCAGCCGTGTGCCCTTACTGGTTTTCACTTCCGGGCGGACCCTGTCATAGGAAGATAACGCCTCCACCACCCCGGCCTTCATCGCTTCACCAAGCAGCCGGTTGGGCACAACCGTATTGACACCGACCAGGGAGTCGGGCATTTCAATCAGTTCCCACGTATACTTGAGTTTGCGCTTCGGATTGTCATGACAGGAAAGATAAACCTTCCGGCCGGGTTCGGAACAGGCCTTCATCGACCCCGAATTGGGACAGTGGGCCGTAACGGTCCGGCCGTCCTCAAGTTCGACATCGGCAAGGAACCTCTTGTACCGCTTTACGAGTCTGCCCGTTACCAGATCGGGCCAGGAAAGGCCTGGAAATCCGTCTGCAATATCATCTCTTGTTGTATCCATTCTGACACTCCGCCTGGCGGCTACGGCCTTTCCGGAGGCTTTCCACCCCCTGATACCGGCCACCGTTGTCTCATTAAAACGAGACGATTGTGCCCCAATAAAAATATGAAACAGTCCGCCGGGCACAACCGTATCGCCTCTCCGTAAACCGGATGGCATGAAAACAGTCAACCAATCACGCCGATACTGCAAAAACAGCAAAAGCCATGCCTGAAAGTTTTTTACCCGGCCTGTTTAAAAACTGCCGGGCAAATCTGGTAAGAGCCGACCGGAAAAATTTCCACCGCGGGCGGCTCGCTTGACAACCTTTCCGTTTTTTGAAATAGATGGTGTCAGACAATCAACATCCAAAGGGCCCGAATGATAAAAACACCTGTAATTTATCCGGTAGGCGGCGGGAAAGGCGGGATCGGAAAAAGTTTTATCACGGCAAACCTGGGCACCCTGCTTGCCAGGCAGGGGAAAAAAGTTGTACTGGTGGACCTGGATCTGGGAGGCGCCAACCTGCACACTTTCCTGGGCCGGGACACGGTCGAAAACGGCATCGGCAGTTTCCTGGACAAAACCGCCGAGACCCTCGACAAAACGGCTGTCCCAGCCGGTGTCGACAATTTGTTTTTTATAAGTTCGGCTGACTGCTCTTCTGAAATCGCAAATCTTTATGCAGCGCAGAAATCAAAACTGATACGCGCGATCCGGAAGCTTTCTTACGACTATGTGCTCCTGGATCTGGGGGGCGGTATCAATTTTAACACGATTGATTTTTTCCTGAGTTCAAGCCAGGGCATATTTGTCCTGACAGCCGAACCCACTGCCATTGAAAACGCATTCAACTTTATCAAGGCCGTCTACTTCCGGATAGTGAAAAAGACGTTGAAACAGCACAAATTCATGAAACTCAGGGCACATCTCAACCTCAACGTGAATGCGGCGGATCAGTCTTTCCGCCTGATCAGGGCGGTAAACAGGCTTGATTCTGAAAAAGGCGAACTGCTTGAAAAAATGATGGGCCGGTTCCACTTCAAATTCATTGTCAACCAGCTGAGGAAAAATACAGACCCCTCTGTGGGGGATAAAATCGAAACGATCTGCAACCGGCACTTCCACTCCCGGTTCACTTTTCTGGGCAACATCCGCTATGATGAAAAAATCCATGATTCGCTTTTTTCAAAACAGGTATATATCGACAAGTACACCTACGCTTTGAGCGCCCGTGACCTTAAAGACATTGCAAAACAGATTACCGGAAACAAGGAAACCGAACCGGATAAAGTGCTGACACCATGAAATTCTTCGAAGAAATGAATTACTATGAAATACTGGCGGTGCCGGTGAACGCCTCCCTTTTTGAAATCAGGAGTGCCTATAAAGAGATGGCCTCGCTTTATGACAAGGACGCCGTCAGCACCTACAGTCTTTTTTCCACCCGGGAGAGGGAAAGAATACTTCAAATGATCGACAGGGCGTTCGATGTCCTGAGCAACAGGGAAAAACGGGAAAAATATGACGAAACACTTCTGTACAGAGGAGAAATCGATTCGGACGACCTGGCAGAAGAAAAGAACAAAGCCCCTGAACCGGTTTTTAAAGCCGTCCGGACGATGGCCAAAAACCATATCCTTCACACCTTAACGGAAAAACTGGAAAACAACACGATCAAAAAGATAGCCGGGGATATAGATACCCGGGAAACCGTCTCCGGCAGCGACCTGAGAAATCTCAGACAAGCCCTTGGGATCGAACTGTCGGATATTTATGAAGTGTCCAGAATCAGCATCCCGGTCTTGGAGGCCATCGAGTCGGACAATTTTCAGAATCTGCCCTCTCTGGTTTACCTGAAAGGGTTTCTCAAATCGTATGCCGAACTTCTCAATCTCGATGCAAAAAATTTCGTACGGCGGTACCTCAGCAATGTACCCGGCCAG
Source organism: uncultured Desulfobacterales bacterium (assembly GCA_964478245.1). Taxonomy (GTDB): domain Bacteria; phylum Desulfobacterota; class Desulfobacteria; order Desulfobacterales; family Desulfobacteraceae; genus CAYZHB01. The sequence continues at coordinate 4,849 of CAYZHB010000087.1, forward strand.
GGGGGATAAAACAACGCAGGTGCCGAAAGCCGCCTGACCAATCGCTTTTTGCATGTTTGCATGGATGGGACGAGACCTTTGAATGATGCGCAATTTTGTTTTAGTGCGAGGAAAACTCAAATTTTAACCGGAGCAATATATGGAATATTTTGAGGATTAAAATGTGAGTTTGACAAAGCAATCGGGCAGAAGAGGGTGTTATTCAAAGGTCTCGGGACAAAACAGAGGCCCCTCGCCTGTATTCGGGAGTCGGAACAGGCATATGCAGACGCTGTCCCATATCGGCTATCTGATGAGCTGGTTGATTTCGAAGATGGGGAGGCATATCGACAGGATGATAAATCCCAGGACAATCCCCATCAAAAGAATAATCATGGGTTCCAGGAGTGAGGCCGCTGTTGATACGGCGGACTCAACTTCTTTCTCAAAAAGATCAGATGTTTTCTCCAGCATGGTTTCAAGCTCACCGCTTCGTTCCCCCACCGTTATCATCTGGGCCGCCAGCCGGGGGAAATACCGGCTTTTTTCAAGCACCTCCCCGAGTTCGCCTCCCTGCTCAACCGTTATTGCCGCTTCGTGGATGAGATGGGATACAATGGTGTTTCCCGTCACGCTGTTGGTGATTCTCAGGGCGGTTAATATGGGCACCCCGTTATTCAGGAGAGATGCCAGGGTGCTGGAAAACCTGGCAGCGATCATTTTTCTGACCAGCTCTCCTGCAAACGGCAACCGTAAAAGCAGGGTGTCCATAATCAGGGCCCCTCTGTCGGTTTTCCTCAGAATGTAAATCAGCCCCGCTCCGGCCAGGCACAACAGGCCAATCACCCACCAGAACGACTTTAAAAAAGTGCTGGCGGAGATCAGCAGCCTTGTGGGAAGAGGCAGGGCCTGATTCATGTCTGCAAAAATTCCGACAATTTCCGGGACGATGTAGGTCAGCAGGAAAACCAGAACAGCGGTTCCCACCACCGCCATCAGGATCGGGTAGGCAAGCGCGGCCTGGATTTTCTTTTTGGTATCCTCCCGTTTCTCGGTGATATCGGCAAGACGCTGCAGCACGATCTCGAGGGTCCCGGAAGATTCCCCCGCCCTGACCATGTTGACATATATCGGCGAAAAAACAGACGGGTGCTGTGAGAGCGCGTCTGCAAAACTGCTCCCCTCCTCGACGGAATGCTGGACGCTTGAAAGGACCTTTTTCAAAGCCCCTGACCTTGCCTGGGCCGCAAGTGTGGATATCGATCTTACAAGCGGGAGTCCGGATGAAATAAGGGCGGAGAGCTGGCGGGTCGTCATGGCGACGTCGGACGCCCTGATCCGTGAAAAGAGATACGGTCCTTTTTCCGCCGCCTTGCTCTTCTCAACGATACTGGTGATGGACAGCGGGAAAATATCCCGGCTTTTGAGTTTTATCCGGGCGGTATTGACACTGTCCGCCTCGATAATACCGGACACTTTCCTGCCCTTGCTGTTCAAAGCCTTATACTCGAAAACCGCCATTGTTCAGATTTCCTCATCCCCTGCATTAAAAATCCACATATCCGGGAAAAAGCGTTTTTACATTTATCTTTCACGCCTCTTGAAACCACATGCCCCCCCTGTTTTCCCGAACATTACCGTGTCCGTGTCACTATTTTCGGGAAGACGCCGATTGGTTGTTTTCAAACCGGTGGCTGTGCCCCCGGTTACAACCATCACCGATTGAAACACGCGCGTGTTTCGTCATTCCGGCCTCTGGCCGGAACGCCAAGCCACCCGCTTTGCGGGTGGTCGTTGACTCTGAACGATACCAGATTTAAAAAAATCGCACAACTCGCTAAAACAGCAATTCTTTATTGGACATCGCTCATTTTTTCAGTTATCAAAGGGAATGGCTATGAAGGGAAAAACCGCTCTCAAATATACAGCAACAGTCGGCCTCTCTCTCGGGGCACTCTACTTTGCTTTCCGGAACGTGCCGTTTTCCGGGATTGTCCAGTACCTCGGACAGGTTCAGTATCTCTGGATCATCCCTGCTGTTCTGGCGATCATCCTGGCGTTTATGCTCCGCATCCTGCGGTGGCAGCTTATCCTCAATGCGACGACGCCCGTGACATTCACCCAGGCATGGCACCCGTTGATGGCGGGGTTCATGTTCAACTGCGTTCTGCCGGCAAGGGCCGGCGAGATCGCAAGACCCCTGATGCTGAAACTCAAGTCCGGGGTCAGCTTTACAAAAGGGGCCGGGAGCGTGATTCTCGAAAGGCTGTTCGACATGGCGTTCCTTGTATTGGTTTTTTTTGCGGCCCTGCAGCGCATCGACATCGATCCCGGCCTTGAATTTACCTTCGGCCGGTTCACACTTAACAAAGCGCTCTTAATGGCTTTACAGGCAAAAATGTATGCCGTGCTGGTCATTATCGCTGCTGTCGTGGCCCTTTTTGCAGTGAAAATCACCAGAGACATGCTGTTTCACCTGGTTGACCGTCTGCCGGGAAAAACCGGCATATTTGTCCGGACCAACGCGGAAAACCTGGCTGCGGCTTTCGGGTTTGTAAAAAACCTCCGGCTGCTCATTTACTGCAGCCTCCTCACTGTCCTCATATGGGGGCTTCATGCGTTTTCTTACTACCTCATGGGCGTCGGGGCGCCGGGCATAGACCTTTCTTTTCTCGAGATGTTCTTCATGATGGTGATCATCTGTTTTTTTATCTCTCTGCCATCGGTTCCCGGATTCTGGGGACTGTGGGAAGCCGGTGGCATGTTTGCCCTGGCCATTTTCGGGGTGCCGTCCACGGCCGGGTCATCGTTCACATTGTTAAATCACGCGATCCAGATGCTGCCGGTCATCCTGATCGGCTTTTTCTCTTTTCTGGCCATGGGATTCAATCTGCGGTCGTTTAAAGCCGATTTTAAAGAAGCGGAAAAGGATACGAACGGTTAAAGCCTTTCGGGCGGAAACGCCACCGCCCGATCAATTGACGCCAGATCGCATACCAGCATGACAAGCCGGTCAATGCCCAGTGCCGTGCCTGCGGTTTCCGGCATTGCCGCCAGATCGGCCAGGAATTTTTCCGGCACGGGCAGGCCCTGTCTTCCCATTTCCCGCCTCTGATCCAGCTGTTCCGCAAGTCTTTCTCTCTGTTCTTCCGGATCCGCCAGCTCTGAAAACCCGTTGGCAAGCTCGAGCCCTGCGATATACAGCTCAAACCGTTCCGCCGTATCGGGCCGGTCCGGTTTCCGCTTTGCCAGCGGGGAAAGCCGGGCCGGATAGTCATACAGGAAAACCGGTATTTCCATGCCGAGGCGGGGCTCGATGTCAAACCCCATGATGTCATCAAACCGGCCGGTCTCCAGCGCTTTTTCCAGGGAAATCCGGGCATGGTTTTCAAAACAGGCCGCCACTTTGATCCGGTCCCAGGGACCGGAGAGATCGATTTGCCCGCCCTGGAAAACGAAACGCTCCCTGCCGTCAACTTTTGCGGCCACGTATCTGAGCAAGTCGGTGCAGGTTGTCATCATATCGTGGTATGTCTCGCCGCACGCATACCATTCCAGCATGGTGAATTCGGGCAGGTGCAGTGCCCCCCTTTCTCCTTTACGGAAACATCTGCATATCTGGAAAATTTTATTGTGGCCGCAGGCGACAAGCCGCTTCATACAGATTTCCGGAGAGGTCTGAAGGAACCACTCCCCGGAGCGGTAAAATCCCATATGGGCTTCCGGGATCACGGTCGGCAGCCTCACAGGCGTCTCCACCTCCAGAAACCCCCTGCCGGTAAAAAATTCCCTTACGGCATGGAGAACAGCGGCTCTTTTTCCGAGAATCTCCAAGGCGGTTATTATTGCGCGATCAGGCCGCGATCTCTTTTATCCGGTACATATCTTTCGGCCTGTCCTGCAGAAAAATTTTGGTGAATTTGTCCGGATCGGCCCTGTCAAACATGGTGTATCCCTCTTCAATGCACTCCTGACAGGCATCCAGCGGGATATGCACCGCCAGGATACGGTTGCCGGTCGCTCTGGATTCTACCTGGAAAACACCGCCGCAGTTCCGGCAGACCCGCACCCGCTCCTGCTGCTTCTCGATAAAATTGTCCGTATCGTAAAAAATCTGCCGGTCCACCACCTGAAATTCGCCGTGACTCCCGGCCTTTTCCCTTAACGCATCCCTTTTGAAAAAACATTGGTTTATCACGTCGCACGTCTTTTCGATAAACGCCGAAATTTCCGCTGACTGCCGGAGCTTTTCCGGGTCAAAGTCGGGTTCCACCACCCCTGAATAGTCCATTCCCGCCATGGCGAGGATAATGCCCAGGTTGACATACGGCAGCGCCCCCTCGATGGCATATCCCCCTTCCAGGACCGCGATATCCGGCTTCAGCAGGGTGGTAAGATCTGCATACCCCTGGGCGGTAAAATTCATGTTGGTCAGCGGATCCGAATAGTGGTTGTCCTGCCCCGCCGAATTGACTATCAGGTCGGGATTAAACGCTTCCAGAACGGGAAGAACGGTGTTCTCGATCACGTAGAGATACCCTTCAGCGGATGTGCCGGGCGGCAGGGGGATATTCAGGTTGGTTCCCATGGCATTGGGGCCTCCGAGCTCATTTGGAAAGCCTGTGCCGGGAAACATGGTCCGGCCGTCCTGGTGAACGGAAATGAACAGGACATTGGGATCATGCCAGTATATATTGTTGGTGCCGTCTCCGTGATGGCAGTCCGTATCCACTATCGCGATCTTTTTCACCCCGTATTTGGACCGTATGTATTCCACCATGATGGCTTCCATGTTGATATGGCAGAACTCTCTCCCGCCGTGGCTCACCCGCATGGCATGGTGTCCCGGGGGCCGGACCAGCGCAAATCCCCTTTCAATCTCCTTTGCCATGACAGCCCCGGCAATGGTTTTGGCGCCGCCTGCACTGATAAGATGAGACTCGGTTGTCACCCCCTCCTCGTCAGGAACACAGAAGTGAACACGCCGTATATCCTCGGTGGTCACAATCTCCGGCTTATACTCATCAATCCCTTCGATATCGAAAATCCCCTCTTCCGCCACCTGATCCTGCGTGTATAAAAGGCGCTCCTCCCTTTCCGGATGGGTGGGATCTATCTGCCAGTCAAACGCCGGAAAGAAAACAATGCCGGTTTTCACCGCTGATTTAAGCATCATATCTCCTCGAGTTTTTCACAGACCGATTCATACTCCTTCATAAGACCCGGTTTTACCTGAATCTTTGTTTTAAATATTTTCCCTTTGGGCGAAAAATGTCTCACAATGTTAAAACTCTGGAATTCGACCACTTCGACCTCTTCAAGATCTTCCTGCCGGGCGCCGGCAGCCAGTGCCTTTTCTTTGAGCAGCCTGTAGCCGGTCTCGACAACGTCCTCCTCGGAGTACGACCGCGGAACAGAGACTTCATAATCTTCTTCAGGGGCGGTCGCCCGTCCCAGTTCGGTGTCAACGGTCAGGGAGATTTCACACGTAGTCCGGGCCAGGCCCGCCCCGATGGCGTTTGCCACTGCCGAACAGGGAACCGTCCGGGTCTGCAGCCCGGATATCTCTTCGATCTTTTTTTGAAAAGATTTTCCCGGACCCCCGAGTAACAGGATGTTTTCAATACGAATCCGGTACCCCTCGAGAAATTCGTGAACCGTATAGACCGGTTTGCTGTTGATGCGGTCCACCATTTCAAACGCTTCATCAAGTATGACGGAACAGGTGGTGCTGAAAATTTTTTCAGCCGTTTCACGGGCGTCCAGCCCGAGCTTGTCAGCGATGTCCGATATCCCTTTTTCCGCCATCCCGCGGTCCCCCGTATCCATTATACCGAGATACACGACCGCATCGGTCGGGGTGGGGCACGGACCGCCAAACGCCATGGCCGGTCCTTTCCGCTGGGGTCCTATTTCGAGCCTGCCGGCTTCCACCTTTACTTCGCTGTCCCCGCCGATGCCCTTTGAATAGGTTTTCAGGGATCGGATAAGGCTCTTGTAAACACCCCGCCTTATCCCCACCGGTTCGAGTATCGGTGTCTTGTCCACAAGAATCGCCATATCCGTGGTGGTCCCGCCGATATCGAGCACAAGCGTATCCTTGTCCTCCCGGGCATGGGTAATGGCCCCCATTATGCTGGCGGCCGGACCGGAAAGAATCGTTTTTCCCGGATCCCCCATGGAGGCATCCAGGCTCATGGTACCGCCGTCCGCCTTAAGCACCATAATGGGGGCGATTATGCCCATCTCCCCCAACGACGCCTTGACCGCCGTAAAAAAATTTTTATGGATACTGAAAACAGCGGCATTGAGATACGCAGTGGCGATACGCCGGGGGAAGTTCAGGTTGCCGGATACATTGTGCCCCATGAAGATCCGCTCAAAGTCGTCTGCCAGTATCTCTTTTATCAGAAGTTCATGGGCGGCGTTCCGCACCGAAAACTTTCCGATAACAGCCAGGTGTTTCATGCCGGCTTTTTTCAACCCGCGTCCAACGGATTCGATCTCGCTTCTGTCCACGGGCTCTTTCTCCCTGCCCCTGTGATCGATGGATCCTTTCACACAGTAATAATGATCGTGAATCCTGTAGTGGCGGGCATCGATACCGGGTCCGCTCGATACGATGATACCGACCGGTTCCAGCTTCTGCTGGACAAACGCATTGGTGGTAAGGGTAGTGGAAAGAACGATTCTTGTTATCTCTTCGGGAGAAGTTGTTTCAAGGAGCTCTTTTATACACGTTAAAACAGTGGTAAAAAGATTCGACACCTCTGTCGGCACCTTAACGCTTTTTTCCAGGCCCCGTGTGCTTATAAGAACTGCATCCGTATGTGTGCCGCCGACATCAAGCCCTATAATCATACTGCCTTCCCTGTAATAAGTCAAAAAGACTTTCAAAAACCTTTGAACAATGCTCCCTTTTGCCCGGTTGCGCATTATTCGAAAGTTTCTTTCAGTATGCCTGCTGCATCAATCGTACATCTGAATTGAACGTTTTAACAACTTGAAACGCGCAATCCAGGTTAAAACATTGGCAGAAATCACATACAATGTCAATTAGATTTTCATTAAGTGTCCCGACGGCACAGGCGGGTTCTGACCGCGTTACCGGCAGAGGAAGTTCCCCGCCACCTGCCGCGGAAGCAGAACAAATTCACCGTGGGTTCTATAACTATTTACTTGACATATCCGGATCTTTTACGATATAGGCAGATCACTTTCAGGTGTTTGGGAAATACCGGCGTTAAAAATGTGGGGGACTTATACCGTATGATCATTAAGAGGAGTTAGAAATGGACCGGCCGGACAACCGGGATTTTTCCGGTTCGCTGTCACAGTCCCCCGCGATTTTGCCCGACCGGATCACGGCTTTGGATCTGGGGTGCGGACCCGGCAAAAAGACCGGAGCCTGGGGCGTGGATATCCATCCCTTCGAGGGCGTCGACCAGGTCATGGATCTGGACAGAATGCCGTGGGCCCTTCCGGAATCCAGATTCGATACGGTTTACGCCTCCCACATCATTGAGCACGTGGCATCCGTGCCCGGGTTCATGAACGAAATATACCGGATAGCCCGTGATAACGCTCGGGTAAAAATCGTGACACCCCATTTTTCTTCTGTGAACGCCTACACCGACCCCACCCACCGCCGCCACCTGGCCGCCGGCTGGCACACCTTTTTCACCGAACCGGCGGACAGCAGCCGTGCCCCGCTCTTTCAAGCCGTTCAAACCGGGGTCTCTTTCGGCGGTAACTTTTTCAACTTCATACCCAGGTGGTTGATCAAACTGCGGGGAACGGCGGCATGGGAAAAAAAATATGCGT
>CAYZHB010000088.1:0-12544 GCA_964478245.1 uncultured Desulfobacterales bacterium
GTGCTATGAAAAGCCCATACCAATGATCATTTCTGAAAATGAACTGGCTATACTCCTGCTTGAGTCAGCACTTCACGCATCTCCGTCAGGAAAAGCGGCACTGAATGTTCTGATGAATAGCCCGGCATTCTTCCCGTTTCAATTACCTGCGGTCTCCGGAGATTTTATTGCGCAGAACAGCGCAAGGATAGATGTGGACCGCTACAGCCTTGATGATGAAATGCTGAAGTTGAAGGCAAAATAAAAAATTTATATTACCACAAACAGGGTACATATGAGGAACCTGTCAGTCAGAAACGTCGGGTTCAGGCCGCCCTCTTTCAGACGTCATAACGGGAAAGGTGGCGCCGCCAGTGGGAAAAACCGCTACCCGCGCCCTTTTTTTCAACTTCCGGCTACCTTCGTCTATCACGGACTGAGGCGTGGCACAGGGTTTAAAAAATCCCAGGTGCCGGATTTCCTCTGAAGAGAGCACGGGCACGTAAAACAGCAGCCGGTGTTCCCGGATCAACCGCATGGAGTAATAGTTTAGAAATTTTTCTTCGACATTCAGGTTCTTTTTGGTCAGTTCCAGCAACCGCAACACGTTGGATTTGCCCGCCGCCCGGAGTATGGCTTTCAGAACCGGCAGAGGCGGGGGCTTGTCCGGCAGGGGGATGTCATCCAGGCCCCGTTCGGCCCGCAGGAATGCCATCACCGTCCCGCCGGGTTTTAACGCCGGCAGTGCATTGGCCACACATTTCATGCTCTGCTTGAAATTAAGGTCCATGGGATGGGCGTTCACCACCACCGCGTCTACCGGTTCGGCCATGGGCACACCGGCATGGGCTGTACAGAAAGCCGCCCCCCGGCGGTGACATTCAACAGGATCGCCGGCAAAGGCGGCATTGATCTCTGACCTGCTGTTCAGGGTCACGTTGAGGCAGAAAAAATCAGCCGGGACAAACCGCCTGACCTCCTCCAGATCCCGACGAAAGGAGTTATCCTCCGGAGACATCCCCACCCGGTTGAACCGGTAAGGCGGATCTGCGATCCGGCCGTGGTGCATGCCGATGGCCCGGGCCGATGCCACACCCGGGAAAAGGGTTTTCAGCCCGCCCCCGAAACCGGCCCAGAGGTGCGGCTCGATCAGGCCGACAAGGATCACCAGATCACTCTCTGCGACCTGGTGATTCAAATCCACCGGGGTGCCGAAAGAGGTGGTGCCCAGCCGGCGATGAATTGCCGGGTCAAAGGCATCGTGGTTGGACCAGCTTATCCCGGACAGATTGTCCGCCCCGATCTTTTCCGCCATTTCCGCACCGCTCATGGCGGTGTGAATCCCCAGGGCGGTCAATACACGGATGTTGGTCATCCCGGCACCGGCCCGCTCCAGAGCTTCGAGGATCAGGTGGAAAAACCGGCTCACGGGCGTAGGCCGTGTATTGTCATCCACAATAATCAATATCCGTTGGCCGGTCAAATCCCTGGATGACAAGGGGACCGTTTCCACCGGCGCTTCCAGGGCCTCCCGGACAATCTGCAGTTCGTCGCCGGCCGGCATATCCGTATCTTCCGGAGGGGTCAGCAGGTGGACGTCCCACGTATCCGAAAGGTGAACATGTAGCGAATCTTCTCCCCACGGCAGTGCAATTTCCATTTCCTATGCTCCTTTCTTCTGTTTAGCAACGGCCATGTCCGGGCGGACATGACGAAACATGAACATATGCGCTGTATGACCGGCAGGCCAAAAGCCGCATTGCATCAGCGGTCTTTCCCGCAGCACCTGTCAAAACACCGGGCGGCCTGCCGGAACTTTTACAGGAGCCATTTGATCAGAGAATCCGCAAGCGCGATCAGGAACGCCGCCACCATCGTGGTAAAAAAATCTCTGATTATGAAAAAATTTTTATCATTACAAACGATAAAAGGCAAAACAAATCTGCCGGGAGTCAATTTCCCGCCCGGCGTATGCCAACGGTTGTCGCCGGGGGCACAGCCCTGTTTGAAAACAACCAATCAAAACAGATGACAAAACCCGGCCGGTATGGTAACCATTTACAATGGCCCGCGGCAATACCAATATCGGCAGGGAGTGCCACTTTTGAGCGGTGCAGGGTACAGCCCCGTTCATGTCTCACCGCGGACGGTCTATGTGAATTCAAAGGGAACAATTTAAGGCAAAGGAGGTATGAAATGATTACGGTTCACGTGGTTTTTTACAGCATGTACGGGCACGTCTATCAACTGGCCCGGGCTGTTGCCGAGGGCGCCGGGCAGGCGCCCGATACCGACGTGCAGCTGTTTCAGGTACCCGAGCTTGTGCCGGAGGAAGCGCTGGCCAAAAGCGGGGCAAAAGAAGCAAGGGAGGGTTTCAGCCACATACCGGCAGGAGACCCGGCATCACTTGCCGATGCGGACGCCGTGATATTCGGGACACCGACCCGGTTCGGCAACATGTGCGCCCAGATGCGCAACTTCCTCGACCAGACATCCGGACTGTGGTCCTCCGGCGCCCTGATCGGCAAGGTGGGCAGTGTGTTTGCCAGCACCGCCTCCCAGCACGGGGGACAGGAAACCACCATCCAGAGTTTCCACACGACCCTGCTCCATCACGGCATGGTGATTGCGGGGGTGCCCTATTCCGAACAGCGGCTGCTGACAATGGATGAAATGTCAGGGGGGACGCCTTACGGGGCCACCACCATAGCGGGTGGAGACGGCTCGCGGCAGCCCAGCGAAAACGAGCTGGCGATTGCCGGATTCCAGGGCGCTCACGTGGCCGAAATCGCCCGCAAACTATGCCGTCAGTAAACACGGGTTTCAAAAAGCACCCCGGCGGGTATCCGCCCCGCCAGGGTGCTTGAGTCAGCCATTACCCGTGAAAAGCGGATGGCCTGACCTGTATGCGTCTTTACAAACTTACGGTTTACTGTTTTTTAAGCGTGACAGCCAGATAAAAGCTGTTGTTCCTGACAAAGAGAAACCGGAGGTTGTCCCCTTTATCCGCCTTTTGAACGATGGCGCTGTAATCCTTGAGACCTTCAACCCGTTGGTGATTGACCTCCTTCAATATGTCGCCCTCTTCAATACCTGTCCGGGCAGCCTGGCTTTCCGGTTTTATGTCCGTTACCAGCAGGCCTTTGTCGTTTCTGATTCCGTATTCACGGGCGATCGAGGGCGTTATCTCTTTCAGCTGAAATCCGAAGGCATCATAACCGGTTTCCGCCATCATGCTCTCGGGCTCCATCTCGCTTCTTTTCCCGAGTGTCACCTGAAGGGTTTTTTCTTCACCGTTTCTGATCAGGGTGACGGACACCTCCTTGCCGACTGCGTGGCTGGCGATGGTGGCGGAAAGATCCCGGGTGGATTCTATCTTCTCGCCGTCAATGGCCGTGATGATATCCCCCTCTTTTATACCGGCCTTGTCCGCGGGGTGGTCCTTGTATATCTCCGCAACCAGCACGCCTGTGTCAGTTTCAAGGTCATAGTACTCGGCAAGTTCTTCGGAAACATCCTGGATACCGACCCCGAGCCAGCCTCTTGAGACTTCGCCCGTGTCGATCAGCTGGTTGACGATCCCCTGTGCCAGGTCGGAGGGAATGGCGAAACCGATGCCCTGACCGGAGCGTACGATAGCGGTGTTGATACCGATCACCTCACCCTTGAGGTTTAAAAGCGGCCCGCCGCTGTTGCCGGGGTTAATGGAGGCATCCGTCTGGATGAAATCGTCATAGGGACCGGCGCCGATGACCCGCCCCTTTGCCGATACGATACCGGCGGTTACCGTCTGCTCGAGACCGAACGGGCTTCCGATCGCCAGGACCCAGGTCCCGATTTTCAGGTCCTCGGAACTGCCCAGCTTCAGCGGTATCAGATTCTCCGCATCTATCTTTATCAATGCCAGATCGGTCTTGGGATCGGTACCGATTACCTGGGCGTCATACTCCTTTTCATTGTACAGTTTGACCTGTATTTTGTCGGCGTTCTGAATCACATGGGTATTGGTGACGATATAACCGTCCTTGTTGATAACGAATCCGGACCCCAGGCTCTGCTGTTTATACTCTCTATCGGGCCTGTTCCTGAAGAACGGTTCCATAAAATTATCAAAAAAGTCCCTGTCCCCGAAAGGCCCGCCGAAAAAGTGACGAAAGACCCTTCCGCCGCCCTGGACCTCTCTGGTGGTTCTGATATTGACAACTGCCGGTTTCGCTTTTTCGGCAATAGCGGCAAAATCGGCGGGGATCATTTTGGTCTTTGCGGCTGCTGTGACCGGCGCGGGAAGGGTCACAAAAAGGAACAGCAGAACAATACTGAGTACTTTTTTATAATGGTGCATTATGTCTCCTCCTTCTGTTTTATCTTGTTTCAAATATTCATTTGTCTCTTGGGCTTTGCTTTATAAAACAGAATATAATACACAATCTTAATTTTTAAATTACCTGAAGATTACAATTTGGTAATGTGACGGTAAATCTGGTCCCCGCCCCTTTTGTGCTCGATACATCTATACGGCCGCCATGTTCGGTTATAACGGCTTTCACCAGGCTCAGTCCCAGCCCGGTTCCCTTTTCACTTCTGGCCGGATCTTCCCTGTAAAACCGGTCAAAAATACGGGACTGATTCTGCTTGTCAATGCCGATGCCGGTATCGCTGATGTCAATATCCACCCATCCGCTTTCCCTCTCTCTCACCGTGACGGTAACGGACCCACCATCGGCCGTATACTTGAACGCGTTGTCCAGTATATTGGAAAAGGTCCTCTGGAGCATTCGCTCATCCCCTCTTACCATAATATGCTCCTGGATGGAGAAACCCAGCTTTACACCGGCCTCCTCGAAAAGGGGTAAAAAAAAGTCACCGGCATTTTTCATCAACGCTGAGATGTCGAGCACCTGAAAGTCGAAAGTGGCCTCCCCTGCTTCCGCCTTGGATATCAACAGCATGGTATTGATCATGTCGAGCAGCCTGTCAGCCTCTTCTATAGCGCTCGATGCCATCTTCCTGTACTCCCCGATCCCGTCCTCCTGGAGCAGGGAAACTTCGGCAAGCCCTCTTATCCTGGCCACGGGACTCTTGAGATCGTGGGCGATATTGTCATTCATTTCCCGTGTGTTGGTGACAAGTTCTTCTATGCGGTCGAGCATCTGATTGAACGTGCCGGCAAGCTGGTCGAGCTCGTCTCTGTTTCCCGTTTCCGGGACCCGTAAATTGAGATTGGTGCCGGTAATGCGCCTTGCCGTCTCCGTAACCTTTCCCACGCCGGAAAGCGCTTTTTTCGCCAGAAGCCAGCCGGTAAAAACGGAAAACAGGATGACAAAGGAAACCGTGGTGATAAACACCTTCTTAAAAACATCGAGGAAACTGTAATAGGTTTTCATGGCCAGGCCGGTCTGAAGGATCACCCGGGGGGCGATGGCCACATACAGGATCCGTATCCGTTCATGCCGCGATTTTATTTTGGCTGTGTCAAAAACGTACCGTTTGCCGGATTTGACGATTTTATCAATGATCGCCGGGTCCGCTCTGATGTCCTGCCAGTAGGACATGTGGGAAGAGGCAAAAACTTCTCCGGACGGGTAGAGCAGCCGGAAAAAAATCATCTTTTCGCCGGCCGCCTGCGCTTCCATCACGGCAAGCCGCCTGGCCTGCTCGATCCCCTTGGTGGAAAGAACGGCGGAAAAAATCTCCGCCTTGTTTTTGAGTTCCCGGTCAATATTCTGTAAAATATTGTGGGAGACGATCAGGTAAAAAAGGACAAAGATAAAAAATGCCGAAAAAGTGAATATGGCGGCATACATGAGCGAAAGCCTGAACGCGATGGTTCTAAACACCCTGGGAATCATCCGCCTCCTGCCGTAACACGTAGCCCGCCCCCCGCACGGTGTGGATCAGTTTCGTATCAAAGCCCCGGTCCACCTTCTCCCGGAGCAGACAAATCCGCGCCTCGATAACATTGGTCATGGGATCAAAGTTGTAGTTCCACACATGCTCCATTATCATGGTTTTTGATACGATCCGCCCCTTGTTCCGCAAAAGGTATTCCAAAAGGGAAAACTCTTTGGGCTGAAGCTCTATGACCTTGTCCCCCCGCGTTACCTCCCTTCTGACGATGTCCAGGGTCAGATCTTTGCATGAAAGCGTGGTCGGTTCTTCAATATTGCCGGCCCGCCGGATCAGGGCGTTGATCCGGGCAAGAAATTCGGAAAAAGCAAACGGCTTGGTGAGGTAATCATCGGCACCGGCCTCGAGTCCCCTGACCCTGTCATCCACCCGGTCCCTTGCGCTGAGAACGATGACCGGCGTATTCACCTTGCTTTCCCGCACTTTTTTGATAAGGGCGAATCCGTCAAGCAGCGGCAGCATGATATCAATCACCAGCACGTCGTAACTGTCATGAAGGGCCATATGAAGCCCGTCCGTACCGGTTTCCGCCATATCGACCACAAAACCCGATGATTGCAGGCCTTTCTCGATGAACTGGGCGATCTTTTTATCATCTTCAACCAAAAGAATCCGCATCCCGCCCCTCTCCGCTATTTTACATACACAACCCGACATTTCCGGCCAGAATCCGTTTCAGGTGCCGATGGCACTTATGGGACAGCACCCCCCTGTCTGCACGGGGCCTTTCTGTGGGCCGGCCGGCCGACCGGGAGCCGCCCGGGACTACTTGCCGATCACTTTCACAAGGACCCGTTTTTTCCTTCTGCCGTCAAACTCTCCGTAAAAAATCCGTTCCCACGTGCCGAAATCGAGTTTTCCCTCCGTTACGGCCACCACCACTTCACGCCCCATGACCTGCCGCTTCATATGGGCGTCTGCATTGTCTTCACCCACATTGTGCCGGTACTGGGAGACCGGTTCATGGGGCGCCAGCTTCTCGAGCCAGACATCGTAGTCGTGGTGAAGTCCCGCCTCGTCGTCATTTATAAAAACACTCGCCGTAATATGCATGGCGTTGACAAGGACAAGGCCCTCTTTGACACCGCTGTCATCAACTGCCTTCTGTACATCACCGGTAATATTGATAAACGCTCTCCTTGTGGGGACATCGAACCACAGTTCCTGTCTGTAACTTTTCATTTTTGACTCCTGTACAATTTAGCCCGTTCAAAAAAGCACCGGTGCAAAGTGACCGACCGGCATCTCAACTTGACCGTATACAACAGGACGGCCCCGGCCTGAAACAGCAAACTGAAGGGCCACACGGCATTATGTAGGAGAAAAAGAGGCTTCGGGATTCAGATGGGCGCTTATCTTCTTTTCAATCCTGTTGAATACGAATATGACCCCGTACACGAGAATCAGGTAGATGACAGCAGCCGTCAGAAACAGCTCATAAAACGCAAACGATCTGGCGGCAATCACCCGCGCCACACCGGTAATATCCATAAGCGTTATAATGGAGACAAGGGAAGAGGCCTGGAGCAGAAACACCACTTCGTTTGTGTACGCCGGCCAGGCGATCCGGATGGCGGCGGGTATGATAATCCGCCGGTAGAGGCGGAATCCCGACATGCCGCAGGCTCTGGCCGCCTCGATTTCACCGAAGGCAACCCCCTGGATACCGCCCCGGAAAATTTCGGAAGCGTACGCCGATGTGTTCAGTGTCAGGCTCAACACGGCACAGAAGTATGCCTCCTTAAAATAGTACCACAGCCCGACCTGGGAGAGAAACTCCTGAAACTGGCCGCTGCCGTAGTATATGAGAAAAAGCTGGACGAGCAGCGGTGTGCCTCTCAAGTAGAAATTGAATCCGTATACCGGCATCCAGATAAAGGGATTCTTGGACACCCGCATCACCGCCAGCACAATGGCAACGAAAAAACCGATGATGACGCTTATCGCGGTTATTTCTACCGTTATCAGGATGCCGCTGGCAAACCGCGGAAGACTCTGAAGTATAATCTCGAAATCCATAACCGTTTCTACGCCCTTCTGACGCCTCTGTCAGCCCTTTTCTCAGCCCACTGCTGGAAAAGAAGCGACAGTATGGTAATGATAAGGTAAAGCAGTGATGCCAGGAAAAAACAGGTGAACGGCTTTTTGGTGGACCTTGCCGCCACATCCGCATTGCGCATGAGTTCGGGCAGCTGTATAACGGAAATCAATGCCGTCGCCTTGATCAATATCATCCAGACGTTTCCCAGGCCCGGGATGGCAAACCGCCACATCTGGGGCAGGTGGATCCGCATGAATGTCTTGAAGGCGCTCATGCCGCAGGCTCTGGCCGCTTCCATCTGCCCCCTGGGCACCGCCAGAAAAGCGCCCCGGTAAACTTCCGTGGCAAAGGCCCCGTAAATGAATCCGATGGTCAGGCTGCCCGCTATAAACGGATTCAGATCCACATAAATATCCTTACCGAAAAATGCGGCCACGTCCTGAATAATCGTGGGGCCGCCGTAATAAACCAGCAGTATCAGCACAAGCTCGGGAATTCCCCGGATAACCGTTGTGTATATCTCCGCCAGAATTCCGATCAGCTTAAACTTGGAAAGCTTGCATAACGCGGCGACAAGACCGAGAAAGAGCGCAATTACCATCGAAAGCATCCCCACGAGGATGGTAAGCTTGAATCCCTTTATCAGCAGAATTCCGTAACCTTCAATATTGAACAACTTAAATACGCTCCCTGCTTTCCCCGGTATCAGACAAGATTGGAAAGGAACGCCCGGCATCGCTCCGATTCAGGTTTCGAAAATATATACTGGGGCGGTCCCTCGTCTTCGCTGATGCCCTGCTCAAGAAAAATGACATGGGAGGACGCTTCCCTGGCAAACCCCATTTCATGGGTGGCGATTATCATGGTGCGCCCCTCTTTTACAAGGGTCTGCATCACCTTCAGCACTTCGCCGACAAGTTCCGGGTCCAGTGCGGAAGTGGGTTCATCAAAGAGCAGCACCTCCGGTTCCATGGCAAGCGCCCTGGCAATGGCGGCTCTCTGCTGCTGGCCGCCGGAAAGTTGGGCCGGAAAATAGTGGGACCGGTCGGCTATGCCCACCTTTTCCAACATGGCCATGGCCTCATCACGGGCCTCTTTTTTGTTTTTCTTGAGCACATGAACAGGCGCTTCAACCACATTTTCCAGAACCGTCATGTGGGCCCAGAGATTGAAATGCTGGAAAACCATACCGAGCTTGGTCCGGATTCTGTCCACCTGCTTTCTGTTTTCGGGCACGATCTCGCCGCGGCGGTTCTTTTTCAGTTTTATCAGCTCATCACCGACATAGACATTTCCTGAAGTGGGCGATTCAAGCAGATTGATACATCTCAAGAAAGTACTTTTGCCGGAACCGGACGAGCCGATCATGGAGATCACATCCCCTTCACGCGCTTCCAGAGAAATGCCTTTCAGCACCTCGAGCCTGCCGAAACTCTTATGAATATCTTCCGCCTTTACGGCAACTTTCCTTGAATCCCCCACCAGGTTGTCTCCTCATAAATACGGTAACAATATATTAGTCACCGTACACGTCAAAATTGAAGTATTTGTCATTTATCTCTTTGTAAACACCGTTTGCCCGGATGGTATCGATGGCGTTGTTCAACAGCTTGCGGAGATCGTCGTCGCCTTCTCTTACCGCAATGCCGATGCCTTTGCCAAACCACTTCTCATCCGTAAAACCGGGGCCGATAAAACCATATCCTTCACCGGCTTCGGTATTCAGAAATCCTTCGAGCAGGACCACGGAATCGGCGACCACAAGGTCGACCCTTCCGGATACAAGGTCCATGTTGGCCTCATCCTGAGTGGCGTACGCTTTGATATCCACGGCATCACCAAACCTGTCTCTGACAAAATTTTCATGCACGGTGGCTCTCTGGACGCCCACGGTCTTTCCTTTGAGTCCTTCTTTGGAAATCTCGATATCCGCACCCTCTTTCGCCACGAATTTTGCCGGGGTCTGGTAGTATTTTTTGGTAAAATCCACCTTTTTTTCACGCTCCGGCGTCATGGACATGGACGCGATAATGCAGTCGTATTTTTTGGCGATCAACCCGGGGATGATGCCGTCCCAATCCTGGGTTACAAATTCATATTCCACGCCTGCCGCCTCGCACAGCGCCTTTGCGATATCAACATCAAATCCCTGAAGTTCGCCGCTTTCATCTATATAGTTAAACGGAGGGTAGGCCCCTTCAGTCCCGATCCGGACTTTCTCGATGTTTGCGGCAAAAAGACTCTGGGCTGTGAAAGCAGCCAAAATGAACACAACAAAAAAAATACCTCTTTTCATGTTTTCTCTCCTTCTTAATTTTGAATGGCCGTTACTTATGTTCCGGGTCCGGAACACACCACACTTTCCATACAATAGCTATTATCAATCATTAAACGATTATTCAATAGCAAAGTTAAAAAAAGTGAAACTGCCCCGGCGTGAAGGCCGCGGCATGTTAACGCTTGAACAACTGTTTTTAAACATGATATGGTGGCGGAACACCTTGACCGGTCTAACTTACAAAATACGGGGATATATGAAATACGCCTGGTGGTGCCTGCAGATCGGATTGATCGTCATCTGCCTGTTTTTTACAATCTTCGGGATTGACCTTCTAATCGGGTCATATTCGCTGAATGACCCGTTCAGTTTCATCATGACGTTTTTTGCCGCTTCTTTCATGATACTGATCAGCCTGACCCTGATCACCGGATTTGTTATCAAAATGGTACGGATGTACCGGTATCTTCACTTGAGAGGAGACATCCCCGGAGAAAAAGGCCCTGCCGATACTAAATAAATCCCTTTTGTCCGATGAACAGCAGGATTTCATGGGCGGCCTCATCCGGTGTCAGGCCGGTGGTGTCAATACTGAGTTCGGGATTCGATGGCGTCTGGTAGGGATCATCCACCCCGGTAAATCCTTTTAAAAGGCCGGCCCTCGCCTTTGCATACATGCCTTTACGGTCCCGTTTCTCACACTCTTTAATGGGCGTGGCCACATGAATCTCGAAAAACCCCCCGTACGCTTCTATGACGGTCCGTATCTCGGCGCGTGTCTTTTCATACGGGGCAATGGGGGCACAGATGGCAACCCCCCGGTTTTTGGTTATCTCCGATGCCACAAAACCGATCCGCCTGACATTGATATCCCGGTGTTCTTTGGAAAAACTGAGTTCACTGGAAAGATTCCGCCGCACAATATCACCGTCAAGCAGGGTGACAGGCCGCGTTCCCATCTCCATGAACCGGGAATACAGCACCTTTGCAATGGTGGACTTGCCGGCACCCGAAAGACCGGTCAGAAACACGGTAAACCCCTGTTTAAGCGGCGGCGGATAGGACTTCTCGATCTCCTCTATCACCTCCGGAAAGGTCGCCCACTCCGGCACCCGCTTCCCGGACCGTATCCGTCTCTGGATATCGATACCGGAAATCGAAATGGTCTCCGTGTTTTCATCCACCTCTCCCGCCAGCCGGTATTCATCCTCAAAAGGAAGATACCGCATCTCGTCAAAGGTGATCACATCGACCCCCACCGTGTCGGACATCTGGCGGGCCAGGCGGTTCGCCTCGTCATAGTTGTAAAAAAGCCTGCCTTTGCTGTCTATGCCGGGATTTGAATGGTTATGGCCGATAACAAAATGGGTGCAGCCGAAATTTTTCGCAATGATCATGTGAAGAAGGGCGTCCCTGGGCCCCGCCATTCTCATGGCCAGCGGCAGGAGACTCAGGATAAAAGAGTCCGGGGGATAATGGGATTCGATCCGCTTGTAACATCTCATCCGGGTAAAATGATCAAAGTCGCCGGGCCTGGTCATGCCGGCTATCGGGAGGAGCAGGAGATTGGCCCTGGCCTTTCGCATCGCCCGTATGGTCATTTCGAACTGCGGTCTGTGGATGGGCTGCCGCGTCTGAAACCCCACCACCCTTTTCCAGCCGAGCCGTGCAAACGACTGCCTGACCTCTGCGGGCATCAGCCGTATCTGCTTGAAATCGGGGTGTATCGGCAGGTTCAGTGCTTCAACAGCGCCGCCGATATAATATTTGCCGGATCTGTTGTACAGGTAGTCAACCCCCGGATGTTTGGTATCGCACGTACCGTATACTTTTCGGGCTTCCTCATCCGCATTGACAGGCCAGATATCCTCGACATTCATTATCCCCAGAAGAAAGCCTTCCTGGTCCCGCAGTGTCACCGACTGTCCCGCTTCCAGGCGCAGCGCCGTCCCCTCCGGCACATCCAGGCATATGGGAACGGGCCACAACTCCCCGTTCTCAAGCTGCATGCGCTCGAGAACGCATTCATAATCAAGCTTGGTCATAAACCCGGTAAGCGGGGTATACACACCCGTGACAAGAAGCTCAAAATCACAGATCTGGCGCTCATTCAGGATGATATCCGGCAGCGTGGCACTCAGATTCTTTAAAAGCCCGGCCCGATTTTCATCAACAAGCAGATTGACCAGTCCACCACAGAGTTCGTTTCTCTCTTTGTCTGACAATATGTTCATACCGCCTGCTGATAATCCATTTTCCCTAAAAAGTCAACGGGTTTTCCGGTGCCCACGGCTAATTTGTTCTATGCCATGGGCAGGTGGCGGGGAACTTCCTCTGCC
>CAYZHB010000089.1:0-12512 GCA_964478245.1 uncultured Desulfobacterales bacterium
CGATTTCAATACCGGGGGCCAGCCCGAAAAGGATGCTGCCGACAGAGGCGATCAGCAGGAAAAAGGTGACGGTTTTGCGGGGACCGAGGGAATCGGAAAGGAGGCCGGCGGGCAGCTGCATGGCAGCGTAACAGTAAAAGTAAATAGAACCGAGAAGCCCCATTATGCTGGCAGTCGTTTTGAATTCCTGTACGAGATCATCCGCCACAACAGAGAGAGACAGCCGGTGAAAGTAAACAAACAGATAGGCGGCTGCCAGAATGATAAAGATAATCCATCTGTATCTGAAAAAAGCACCTTCAGGAGCTGTGTTTTCCATGTGACCGCCTCCTCTATTAATTAAGCATGCACCTGTTCAACAAAACCTATACAATTTGTGAAGTGAAGTCAACTGCCATCCGAACAAGCCGCCTGATGTGGGGTTTCTACCGGGTGTGCCCAATCGCGTGGTCGGTATTCAATGGATGTTTCTGTTTGCAATCGGAGCGAGAGATATATATTGCATCAAACTATAAGTTGTGCTAGATAAGGGTATCGGTAAACTTAAACGTGAGGGGGCATTATGGAAGATTGTCTGTTCTGCAAGATTGTCAGGGGGGAAATCCCAAGTGTCAAAGTGTATGAGGATGACATGGTTTTCGCATTTGAGGATATCAATCCCATTTCCAGGGGACATACGTTGATTATTCCGAAAAAGCACAGCGAGAATATCTGGGAGATCGATGAGGAAAGTCTTACCGCCATACACCGGGCCTCCGGGAAAATCGCCCAGGCCATAAAAAAGGCACTGGATGTTACCGGTGTGGCAGTGCTCCAATTGAACGGCAAAAGCGTCAATCAACTGGTCATGCATTATCACCTGCATTTGATTCCCAGGGAGAGTGACGGCCCTGAAATTCCATTGACCCAGTGGGAACTCGTCCAGGGTGACATGGAAGAGATAAAAGAGGTGGGAAACCGGATTGCCGAAGCGGTTGAAGCGTAAGTGGCGGTTGACGCTGTATTCTATGCCGCTTTGTGAATGGCGGCCGGCTTAAAAAGGAAACGCCTGAACATATATTTCCTTGAGTACAGATGTCTGTTCTCCCTGGTCATCGGTAACAGTGAGCGTGATAATGTAACTGCCCGTTTCGGTGTATGTCTGGCTGACACTCTGTCCTTCGCCTGTATTTCCGTTTCCGAAATCCCATTCATAGGAGACGATGGTGCCGTCCGGATCGGATGCCGCCGCTTCAAAGGTATATGTCTCGGGGGCGAACACGTCCGGCGTGGTAGCGGAAATATAGGCCGTGGGCGCATGATTCAGGGACTCAACCCCGATGGAGGCCACGGAAGAGGCCCCGTCATTGTCGGTGACGTAGAGAATAACGTTGTAATCGCCCGACTCTGAAAATGTGTGGGTCACCGTTTCGCCGGATGCGGTTTCTCCGTCTCCGAAATCCCACTCATAGGAAGTCACGGTGCCGTCCGGGTCTGTGGCGACTGCCGTGAAAGTAACTGTTAGCGGATAGTACCCTTTCACACCGGAAGCTTCTATTGCCACGTCAGGCGCTTGGTTGACCTGGGATTCAAGCACGGATGTCCGGGTTTTCACCTCGTAGGTGATCTCCTGAACCGTCATGGGCTGTATCCGGTCATCCATGTTTCCTGTGCCGGAACCGCCGTAAAACGTGATACCGGCCAGGGCGCCGAAATTTTCATCTTCTTCAAGATACCCGTTGTTGTAATCTGCCTGGAGAAACACCCCGAGTCCTTTGAAGTCAAACAACGGGTAATCCAGCCGCAGCCGGGCGAAAAGGTCCGCTTCGTTTGCATCAATTCCGCCGGCACTTCCGGAGAGTTTGAGGTCGTTTTCAAACGTATAATCAAAGGTGACACCGTATCTGTCCGATATGTCAAGATAAGTTTCAATCGTCACCAGATCGGCATAATCGTAATACTGCTCTTCCAGGATGACATCTTCGCATTTGAGGCCTTCCGTGGCAAATGCGCCGATGCTCCCCCTCCTGAAGCGCTTTGAGGCGGCAATGTTCACCTGGGACAGGTTCCCGGTTTCGTTGTACGCGTCAAGTTTTATGAATTTGGTGGAACCGAAAAACCCGAGCTGAAAACTTCTGAATCGGGTTACCACGCCCGCATCGAGCTGGAGTTCCCGGGCATTATCGGCAAAGCTGCCGTCAAATCCGGCCTGGAAGGCGAATTTTTCATTTGCCGTCGGCAGGAACAGCGCCCCTTCTACGGACGCGTCAAAGTTGTCCTCGTTAAATCCGATACCGGCCGACAAGTTGTACTTTCGGCTGCTGACAAGAGTGGCGGATGCACCGGATGGCGAGACCGTCATTTTCCCGCCGGTCTCCGCCGTCTCCTTGGTCTCAGCTGTCTGTGCCGGTTTTTCCCTCTGTTCCCGGATGAGGTTCTCCAGCCGGTCAAGCTGTTCCTTTATGTCGCTGACGGCCGCATCGAGCTGTTCATTCGGGCCGGTTTCCCCGGTTTCAGGCTTTTCAGGGCGGTACTTCTTTTCCGCCTCCGGTTTTTCCGCCTCTGATACAGCGCTCTTTTTTTCAAGGGGTTTTACAAACTTGTTTTTATTATAGTAGTAGTCTCTCTGGCCGTTTTTCATCTTGAATATGCTGAATACCGCCCGCCTGTTCAAAAGGCGGCCGTCGATATTGTCATTTGAGGCCGTCGGTTGGTCATAGGCGAATCCTTTTATCTGAATCCGGGAAGGATCGATCCCTTTATCCGCCAGCAGTTTTTTTACCGACTCAGCCCGTTTAGCCGAGAGGGCGGAATTGTAGGTGCGTGTCCCTATTGAGTCGGTATGGCCGCTTATTTCCACCATGAGGGCGGGGTCTTTTTTTACGAAATCGGCTATACGCTGCAACTGTTTCAGGTCTTCCACTGCCGCACCGGAATCGAAAGCGAAATTGATCGCTTCAAGATCGAGATCGTCCGTACTGTCAAGAGTGCCCGCATTGATACATACGGCAGAGAACAAGATCAACAACAACACAAGTGGAAAAACTTTTTTAACCCCCATTTACAGTCTATTCTCCCTTTTACCATGAATTCATTATGCCAAGGCCCATAAATTTGGCCACCTCGTCGCGGAACTGATTAAACCGGTATCCCACAACCTGAACCAGATATTTCATTATTTTGTAGCCGATATCTGTGTCCGATTCCATGATTTCGTTCAGGGCCGTTCGGTTGATCTTGATGGCGGTGCACCTCCTGGAGGCACAGAAAGCGGAAAGCCGCATCCTGTAAGGTTTTATAAAGCAGGACCATCCGAACACCTGGGACTCGGGTATGTCTTTGTGATGGGTTGAGAGCGTGCTCTCCTCTTTCAGAGGCCGGTTGCCCGGCATCTTAAACCGTAAAGCGACTTCGCCTTCCGAGACAATCCACATCTCTTCAGCCGGCTCGCCTTCTTCAAAAAGCATTTGATCTAGTTGGTACGTTTCCCGGGTACAGTGCGGCTGAATTTTTTTGATTTCATCAATGGTCAATTCATTGAAAATGTCAAGGCCTTCAAGTATATCAATATTTACCATGGGTATCTCCTTTTGTTATGCGCTATGACCCGTGCACGTCCGGATCATAGCATATCCTGCAGCAGTTGAGACAACGGGAGGCCTCTCTGCGGGCGGCTTTTTCAGGCAGCACAAGGTCAACCTCGGCAAAGGAGTAGATTCTCTCGTTAACAGGAAGCTCCGGCATTTTCGCCCGTTTCCGTTTTTCTATTCCCGCTACTTTCGAGAAAACCGATTCGGGGATGCGGCCGTTCTGAAGGGAGTCTGGCACGGGTGTTATGTCCCTGCCTTTCAGGTGGAGATCGATCGACCGGGCAGCCCGTCTGCCGCCGCCGATAGCCTCAATCACGAGGGAGGGTCCCGTGGCTGCGTCACCTGCTGTATACACATACGGAATTGACGTGGTAAGTGTTTCAGGATTGTTGTCAATGGTGTTCCATCGTGTCAGTTCAAGATCCGTTATGCGCTTGTGGGGATCCTGTTCCTTAAAATCCGCATCAGGCGACTGGCCGATGGCCGTGATAACCGAATCGACTTCCAGGTGTGTTTCAGAGCCTTCAATGGGCTGGGGCCTGCGTCTTCCGCTGGCATCGGGTTCCCCCAGCTCCATCCGGAGGTATTCAAGGCTTTTGACACGGTTTGAATCGTCTCCGTGAACCCTGACAGGCGAGGCCAGGAATACGAATTCGATGCCTTCCTCTTCGGAGGCCACGATTTCAACTTCATTGGCCGGCATTTCTTTTCGGGTCCGCCGGTATACCATGTACACTTTTTCAAGTCCCAGTCTCAGAAGCGTCCTGGCGCAGTCAACAGCCGTGTTGCCGCCGCCGATAACAGCCGCCTGTTTCCCGAGTTCGATTTTTTCGCCCTTTGAAATCCGCGAGAGGAAGTCAATACCGGTAAAAGTGCCTTCCATCTCCTCGCCTTCTATTCCCAGGGAGAAATCTTTCCATGCCCCGATTCCCAGAAAGACAGCATTGTATCCTGCGGCCACCAGGGACCCGAGCCCGAAGTCCACGCCGAATCTGACATTGTTGAACACGTCGATGCCGAGATTCAGGATGCCTTGTATTTCCCATTCAAGCACTTTTTTTGGAAGCCTGTACTCCGGTATCCCGTACCGCAGCATACCGCCCAGGAAGGGCATGGATTCAAATATGGTGACCCGGTGTCCAAGCCGTCTAAGAAAAAAGGCACAGCTCAGGCCGGCCGGGCCGCCGCCGACAACAGCCACCTTCTTGCCGGTTTCCGGCGCACATTTGATGGCGGTATGAACGCCCGAGTTCATTTCCCAGTCCGATGCAAAGCGCTTCAGTTGGTTTATTGAAACCGGTTCATCCTCAATCCCTCTTCGGCAGTCGTCTTCACACGGATGCGGGCAGACCCGTCCACAGGTCAGGGGCAGGGGGTTTCTCATTTTGATCGTCTCTACCGCTTCGGTGTACCGGCCGGCCCTGATATGGGAAATATAAGTCGGGATGTCGATTTCAGCAGGGCAGGTCTGGCTGCACGGGGCGAGTGCATCGTCTATCTGGTTAAATTTGAGAATTCTTTCGGAGGGCGTTTTCACCCGGATAATATTTTTCGGGCATGTTTTTTCGCAGGCGCCGCATCCCACGCATTTTCGGTAATCGACTGCCGGATATCCGTTCGGCCCCATTTTCAGGGCATCAAACCGGCAGGCCCTGACGCAGTCCCCCAGCCCGATACACCCGACACGGCACACCCGTCTGCCGCCAAAAAGCGTCGCCATCGCCCGGCAGGACCGGGCCCCGATATACCGGTATTTGTCTTCTGCGCGCACCCCGCCTTCACACAGGTTATACGCCCGGGGTGCTTCGGCGGTACCGGCCTCGAGCCCCATTATTTCCGCAACCTTTTCCACGCTTTCGCGGTTGGAAATAACACAGACGCCGGGAGGGGCTTTACCGGAAACCACGGCTTCGGCTGCGGCCGCACATCCCGTAAATCCGCAGGCACCGCAGTTGGCGCCGGCCAGGTTTTCTTCAACCATGGCGATCCTGGGATCTTCGTATACATAGAACACTTTTGAGGCCAAACCGAGTACAATACTGCACACAGCGCCTATTCCGGCCATAAATAGCAGCGATTCAATCATAATTCACCTTGTATTACACCATCCCTTTAAACGCCAAAAATGAAAGGGAGATCATTCCGGCCGTTATCAGGCCGATTGATGTATCCTGCAAAGGCCCGGGGACCCTGGCGATGAGAATCCGTTCCCTGATGCCGGCAAACAGGATCAGGGCAAGGCCGAACCCCACGGCATAGCTGAAGGATGACACCACCGCTTCGATAAAAGTGTACTCTTCCTTGATGTTGATAAGGCAGACACCCATGACAGCACAGTTGGTGGTGATAAGCGGCAGAAAAAGGCCAAGTCCTGCATAGAGGGCAGGAATACTCTTTTTCAGAAACATTTCCACAAACTGCACCAGGGAGGCGATCACCAGTATAAACGACACGGTTCTCAAATATCCGATGTCAAGGGTTTTTAAAAGATAGTAGTTGACAATCCAGGTGATAATACCGGCCAGAACCATGACGAAAACAACCGCCATGGACATTCCCACAGCGGTTTCCATCTTTTTTGAAGTGCCGAGAAAGGGACAGTTGCCGAGAAACTGGGCAAGGAGAATGTTATTTACAAAAATGCAGCTGACAGCCAGTAAGATAAAGTCACTCATTATTCTCTCTCCTTATTATTTTTTCCCTATCAGATTCATGAGACAGAGCAGCAGTCCGAGACACACAAATGCACCCGGGGCTTCAATCATGAAGGTAAACGGCTGGAAATCGGGTCCGAACAGATGTATAGGGGTTTCATACAGGGTAACGGTGCCGTTCCCGAGGGATTCCCTTACGAAACTCAGGACCATCAGCGAGAGGGTGAAACCGAGCCCCATGCCCAGGCCGTCCGCAATTGCATAGTGAGGGGCGTTTTTGCTCGCAAAGGCTTCGGCCCGGCCCAGAACGAGACAGTTGACAACGATCAGCGGAATGAAAATACCCAGTTTCAGAAAGAGGGGGTAGGAGAAGGCCTGCATCAGAAGCTCCACTATGGTGACAAATGTGGCGATGATAACGATGTAGCATGCGATCCGGACCTTGTTGGGTATGATATTTCTGAAACACGATACAAAAAAATTGGAAAACACCAGAACGAAAGTTGTAGCAAGCCCCATGCCGATGCCGTTTTCCACTGTCTTGGTTACGGCAAGGACGGGGCAGAGTCCCAGAACAACTCTGAAAGGAGCTACTTCGGCCCATAATCCCTTGGTGAATTCTTTTGTAATGGATTGTGCCATGACTTGGGGGTCTCCTCCTAATTGGGTTTATTTCATCTTATCGGTGATTTCGGGTTTCAGCTGTCTGTAAATCTCCTGTGCCTGCCTGGCAGCCATGCAGACACCTTTGGATGTGACGGTGGCGCCGGACATTGCATCGATATCACCGCCCGCGTCCTTGACCTTGAATGTTTTATCGAGACGCATGCCGGCGAACTGGGAGACAAAGCCGGTGTCGTCTTTTGCCCTCGAACCGATGCCGGGAGTTTCACTGTGGGTCGTCACCCGTACTTTTACAATTTCATCGGATGCCAGGCTGATGCCCACCATCAATCCCATATCGCCGCCGAAGCCGGACCCTTTTGCCTCAAAGGCAACCGCTTTTGAACCGTCTTTGAATTTTCCCGGAAAAAAGGTGATCTCCCTTTCCTCGTGTGCAATTGTGAACCGCTCTTTCAGCGGATCGTTCGTCACGTCACTGAAAATAGCGTCAATGGCCGGGGCCTTCTCGAATTTTAAAATCTGCTCTTCAATTCTGTTTTCCGTACCGCTCTTGACAAGGGCGAGTGCCGCTCCGGATACGGCGGTAATGGCGGTAAGCACCACAACCATTTTGATCATTTCACGCATTGTCTGCCCCCCTTCCCAGCGCTTTGGGCCGGATGTTGTCAATAAGCGGATTGATAAGGTTGATCAGAAGAATTGCCAGCACGGTACCGTCCGGGTAGACACCGACATTCCGTATCAGGACCACCATAAAACCGCCCAGTGCGCCATAAATCAGCATCGGGATACGATTGACGGGGGAGGAGGAACTCTCTGTCGCCAGAAAGAAGGCACCGAGCAGGGTGTAGCCGGAAAAGAGATGAAACAGGGGACCGGCATAGGCCTCGGCGTCGGCGGCCTGAAAGATGAAGGCGGTAATGATCAGTCCGGCCAGAAAGGCGGCGGTTATTTCCCATTTGATATACCCCCTGAGGATAAGGTATATACCGCCGATAATCAGTCCGAGCTGGAATGTGGACCCGATTGCCCCGACCTGTTTTCCCATGATCAAATCCCATACCGGGAACAGGTCTGCAGCGCTCCCGCCGTGGTGTTTTAATGCGGCAAGCGGTGCAGCGGCTTTAAAATCAAACCAATAATTGACCAGGGCCGCGTCAAAATCAAAAAAACCGCCCCAGGAGACCATCAGAATAGCCATCCCGATCAGAACGGGATTAAAGGGATTGGCACCGAGTCCGCCAAAGATCTCTTTCCCGATGACAACCGCGACAAATGTCCCTGTGATCACAACCCACCACGGGGTTGTGGCAGGGAACATCATGCCCATGAGTAACCCGATGAGGGCGGCGTTAAAATCGCCTATGGACAAGGGCCTCTTTGTCAGAAGATTCATCAGAAGCTCCCAGATCATAGCACTCGATATGGCAAGCGCTATGACACCGAGAGCAGGGACGCCGAACTGGACAATGCCGAATACGACTGCCGGTATTGCCGCCAGAATGATATTGAGGTTCATTCTTGAAACAGCGTCACCGTCATGCCAGTATGGTGCGTGTGATACCGTAAGCTTTTTTAGGTTTGTCATTTCCCCGCCCCTCCGTTCAGGCTTCTTGTGATCTTAATTGCATGATTTCATGTTTGCCGAGCCTTATATGTTGAAACAGCGGAATTCTGGCAGTACAGACATAACTGCACAGTCCGCATTCGATACAGGACTCGAGGTCCAGTTTTTCTGCGGCCGTCTCGTACAACCCCGCCTCGAGATAACGGACAAGAAGGTTTACAGGAATTCGGGCCGGACAGATTTTTATGCACCTGCCGCAGTTGATACAGTACAAATCACTGCTGTGATGAATGTCGCCGGCATCCTGGACAAGTATCGTGCCGGTATCGGCAAGCACGGGATGGGCAAGCGTATAGGTGGCAAAGCCTTTCATCGGGCCGCCGATTATGACCCGGTCTTTTTCGGCCACCTCGATACCGAGATGGTTTAGAAGGGATTGGACAGGCGTGCCGATAGTGGCTTTGACAAGTGTTCTTGTGCCGTCTTTTCCCGTGACACAGATAATTTTTTCAAATGAAAGTTGCCCTGCTTTCAGTGTATTGCCGGCGGACACAACCGCTTCCGGAGAAATGAAAATCACCCCCATATCGGCGCATGTTCTGCCGGCGGGCACGGTTATCCCGAGGTGATTTCTCATTATCAGTTCCGGCAGCGCATCCGGATAACAGTCGGACACTTTGACTGTTTCTATTTCCGGCATTTCGGACTGGATCTCCATGTAAGGCGGCACGGTCAGTATAATTTTTGAAACCCCGCTCATCTCTTTGAGAATCCGGATACCCTCTTTGAGCTGTTCGGACGCGGTCATCAGGCAGTATTGATTGGTAGCGGACATGAGGTCCGTATCAGTTCCGGTTATGACGATTGTATTGATTCCGCTTTCACCTCCGGCAAGCGGGCGGCAGGGAAGGGCGCCGGGAAGATTGTCCAGGTAACGGGCTGCAGACAGGAGATCTTTGCTGCCGACAGCGTCCGCGGCATCGGCTGAAAGTGTATCGCTGCCGTCATTTGCTATCTTAAGGCAGGTTTTTACTTCTCCCGTTTCAGAGGTGTATGGTTCTATTGTCTTTATGGTACCGGACACGGGGGATACGGCATATTCTCTGCCGGATTCGTAGAGCTGCAGGATCTCGCCTTTTTTTACATCATCTTTCGGGTTGATCAAACTGATTTTTGCGCTGTCAAGCGGCTCATTCAGCAGCAGAAAAAGGTCATCGGGCAGGGGAATCGTTTCAGGGGTTTCGGGCTCTGCAGCAATCCGGTCATATTTCAGCCTGGGTTTGGTTAATCCGATAAAAGATCGTTTAATCATATGGCATCCTCGTTTCAAAAAATTTACCCATCCTTAAGAAACTTTCCTCATTACATACAGCACGGTTTGTATATTAAGGCGCATGGCATGAATTGCAGTCGACCGGGCCGGCCCCGTAGTCTTCATGACATCCTATGCAGTTCTGGTGCAGCGCGTCCGCTCTTGACGGCATGAACTCATCACCTGTTTCCCAGTGACATTCGCTGCAGTTGTAGACCTCGTCTTCTTCAATGTTGTGGTGACAGTCAATGCAGTATAAACCATACGCGTCTATGTGCTCGGTATGACTGAACAGCACTTTTCCTGCCTTGCTTTTGAACATCAGTCGCACAGGTTCTTCCGGGCTGGGGGGATTGAAAGCGGCATAGCAGATGATGCCGGTGATCAAAAGAATTGCCATTACACAAATAGAGATCTTTAACTCCCGTTGTGATGTCATAAATTACCTCATGCGTTAGGATTCATTTTTGCCCGACAAGCACAAAACTCATCCAGCTATAACCCAAAATGGTGACATGTTCAAGCAATTTTTTTGAATTTTTTTGGAGGCAGGAGTCCCCCTGTAATTGTGGATGTTACTGTCTTTTCGGGTATATTTTCACGAGAAAAGGTCTGTATTGATCGTTTCGGGCGGCTTTGGTGTTCAGGCGTTTCACCGCTGAAAAAGCCGCGGCAAAAAGGAGAAATCCGGAAAAAAGGGCGGTCAGGTTTTCATCCGTGTTCAGGAGCGATGCGGCGGCACTGCCTGCCAGGGCGCCGAGTACAAGTGAAATGACAGGGAAAAGGTAGAGCAGAAATGTCAGATAAAGCAGAGAGCCGCTCTGAAAACCGATCACCACATGATCGCCTTTGTTGACGCCGAGCGTATTCTTTACCTCGACATGCATCGCTTTTTTGTTACGGACAATCTCACAGCTGTCACTTTCAGCGCATGTTTCGCATGCCCGGGATCGTACGGTCTTTACCCACGCCGTTTGCGGCGTGGCTTCCGTGATGACCCCCTCCTCTTTTACCATTGCCGTGCCGTTTTTTTCTGAAGGTCATGCATATACATTGAGTTCCAGAGACTGTTTTTCCTGTCGGTACTCTCTTTCGAGTCTCTGCTTTGCCAGCTGGTATTTCTGTTCAAGCTGTTTTTTTTCAGCTTTGTGCTGCTGTTCGATTTTTTCCTCTTTTCTTTCGTACTCGTGCCGTAACTGCTGTGCCTTCCGGGAGATTGTCACTCTGCTTGCGCCGTCTTCATCACCCCGACTTTTTCCGGCGGAAGGGGTGTTGCTATCAATGGATGAACCGGTCGTGTGGATATCAGCAGGGGGCTGTATCCCTGGGGCGAATAATTGTATACCGGTTGTCAGTGCCATTTTGTCACCTTTTAGTCAGCAAGCGGATCTGTGTCAGGGTCAGGCGACGATATTGACAATTCGGCTCGCGTTCTGCTCCGGGCTGGGCTGATTTGTCTCGCCGGTCATCTCGCCGGCACCGGTCTGTGTCCGGAGGGAGGCGGTCTCTTCACTTCCCGCCTGCTGCATTCCCCGGGCCTCTTCGGTAATATTGACTTTAAACGCTTCCTGGGCCAGGGCGGCGCTGTTTTCGTCCAGATCGGTTCCGGCCGCCGCCATGTTCTGATCTTTTAAGGCACCTTTGGCACCCCCTGTTGCATCGACGGTTTGGGTATTGGTATACTGATTTGATCCCTCTATACTGTTAACAGCCATAATACACTCCTTGTTGGTTGTTTTCAAACCCGGGTTTTGCCCGCGGTTACAACCGTCAACGATTGAAACTTTTCCATGCGCGTTTCTCCCGTCCTGCGGCCGGACCCGGTAACAGATGCACATGCAGCCATTACGAGCCGTCCTTTTAGAAGACGGGCGTCAACTATAAACGCATACCTGATTATATTATAGCGCTCTTCAAATCTAGTGTCAATTTTTTTTTAAATTTTTTATTGACAAAGAACGCTGTTTGATATATATATTTTTGGTCTTTTTATAAAGCGTTCATCCATGTTCCCCAGTAGCTCAGACGGCAGAGCAAGTGGCTGTTAACCACTGGGTCCGCGGTTCAAGTCCGTGCTGGGGAGCCAAAACACCCTTCGCTGAATTCAGCATTTTTTTAGCACATCCTCTGACATCCCTGTAGTATCCTCCCGTTAGTATCCTCCCGTGGGTAATCCGTGGGTCCGTGGGTAATCCGTGGGTAATCTTCGGAGTCAATACACAGTTTGAGCAGACATCCATTGAAGCAGGTTGTCTTTCACAGCCGTTTCGTTGCCACAAAAATCGGCTTCATCTTCAAATGGATTCAGCCACAAAAATATCTATAGCGGAAATTATGCTTGACAGGACTGGATTTGTTGTATGATAAATCATCTGATAAGTGGTGCGATATAATTATTGCAGGTTACAGATTACTACCTGTTTAGCAGGGGGAGTACCATTGAAGGCATAGACCGGCCTGTCTCGACTGAGTCGTAAGTTGCGGGAACGTACCGGGCTCACCCAGGAAAAGTTCGCTGCCCGACTGGGGGGAACCTTTCCCACCATCAGCCGTTGGGAAAACGGCCTCGCTCGGCTGTTGCCCCTGGCTATGAAAAAAATAGAAGCACTGCTGCGAAGTATGGGGGACCAAGGCAGCGATCTTCTTGCTGAAATTTTTGGAGATGAACCGTTGTAATTCGGTTTTATGGCGATGAAACACAGGCTTCTGGAGCAGACGCGATGACAAAAAGCACGACCAGGGAAATTATCGTTGAGTGCAAGAAGCCCAAGCGCAAGGACGGCATC
>CAYZHB010000090.1:0-8109 GCA_964478245.1 uncultured Desulfobacterales bacterium
TCGGCCACCTCGACTTTCCTGCTGGCGGTGCCGCCGATATGAAACGTCCGCATGGTCAGCTGGGTACCGGGTTCGCCGATGGACTGCGCCGCCACAATGCCGATGGCCTGGCCGATCTCAACGGTTTTGCCGTGGGCAAGGTCCCTGCCGTAACAGCGGGCACAGACCCCGTTCCTGGCATTACAAGTCAGTACCGAGCGGATCTTGACGCTGGTCACGCCGGAGTTTTCGATCTTTTTCACCTTGGTTTCATCAATCTCGACACCCTGTTTGACGATAATCTCGTTGGTGTAAGGGTCCCGCACATTTTCCTGGGTTTCTCTTCCCAAAATCCGCTCGCCAAGGCTCTGGATCACTTCACCGCCCTCATAGAGCGCTTCGACATCGATGCCCATCAGGGTACCGCAGTCCTTTTCCACAATAATACAGTCCTGGCCCGCATCGGCAAGCCGGCGGGTAAGATACCCGGAATTGGCCGTTTTAAGCGCCGTATCCGCCAGTCCTTTCCTTGCCCCATGGGTCGAAATAAAATACTGCAGAACGGTGAGCCCCTCTCTGAAACAGGCGGTGATGGGATTTTCAATAATTTCACCTGACGGCTTGGCCATCAGGCCCCTCATCCCGGCAAGCTGCCGCATCTGGTCCCTGTTTCCCCGGGCACCCGAATCCACCATCACGTAAACGGCATTGAGCTCTTCATCCGACCGCTCCATGTCCTCCGCAGTGGCTGGATTTTTCATGACCTCCATCATGGAGTCCGCAATCTCATCGGTGCTCTGGGCCCAGATATCCACTACTTTGTTGTATTTTTCCCCGTCGGTTATCAACCCTTCCGAATACTGGCGCTTAATGTCGTTCACCTGTTCTTCGGCTTTTTTGATAATGGCCCACTTCTCCTCGGGGATGATCATGTCATCCACGCATATGGAGAGGCCGCCGAGGGTAGAGTACCGGTATCCGAGATCCTTGATCCTGTCGGCAAGGATCACCGTCTCTTTCAATCCGATATTCCGGTAGGCATAGTCAATGAGCTGCACAACAGCGGATTTGTCCATGAGTTTGTTCACATACCGGAACGGTATGGTGATCTTCCGCTCATCCACCTTGAACACATAGTAATACGGGTCGATCTTGATGACATCCGTGGACTGCCCCTCTTTAAAACCGAACAGCTGTTCCACTTCGATCTGCGGCGCCTGGAAAACATTTTTAAACTCTTTTCTTGAAAGAAACCCGGTATTGGTTTTGACCAGTTTCCCGTTTTCATCGCAATACTTCCCGGCTACCTCGTCAAAAGAGGCCCCTTGTCTCAATTCGTCCAGGACATCTTCAAAATCCTCTCTTGCATTGGCCCGTATACGGGTCAGCGACAGGAGAGTGTCGCCGGGGATCATCTCCCACAGAAGGATTCTGCCGGTGGTCGTCTCATGAATCTCATCGTCGACTCTCACTTTGATCTTCGCATGCAGCGCGAGTTCACCGGCATCGTACGCGGCTCTCACCTCTTCCGGACTGGAAAAGCCGGCACCGCCTCCCTTCTGATTTTTGATGCCGCGGGTCATATAGTAGATCCCCAGAACAATATCCTGGGTCGGTACGATAATCGGCTGGCCGTTGGCAGGGGAGAGCACATTGTTTGTGGAGAGCATCATCACCCGGGCCTCCAGCACGCCTTCAAGCGAAAGCGGTACATGGACCGCCATCTGATCGCCGTCGAAGTCGGCGTTAAATGCCGGGCAGACCAGCGGGTGCAGCTGAATGGCCTTCCCCTCGATCAGTACCGGTTCAAACGCCTGGATGCCGAGGCGGTGAAGGGTCGGGGCCCGGTTCAGCATCACCGGATACTCTTTGACCACGTGTTCGAGGGCATCCCATACCTCGGTCTCCTCCCTTTCCACCATTTTTTTGGCACTCTTTACGGTGGAGACCAGCCCCTTGTTTTCCAGATAGTTATAAATAAACGGCTTGAACAGTTCCAGCGCCATCTTGGGAATGCCGCACTGGTGAAGCCGCAGTTCGGACCCAACCGTGATGACTGTTCTGCCGGAATAGTCTACGCGTTTCCCCAGCAGATTCTGCCGGAACCGGCCCTGTTTCCCCTTGAGCGTATCACTCAGGGACTTGAGCGGCCGCTTGTTGGTCCCGGTGACCACCCGGCCGTGCCGGCCGTTATCAAAAAGCACATCCACGGATTCCTGGAGCATCCGTTTTTCATTCCGGACGATGATATCCGGTGCATGGAGTTCCACAAGCCGCTTTAACCGGTTATTCCGGTTAATGATCCGCCGGTAGAGATCGTTCAGATCCGAGGTGGCGAACCGGCCGCCTTCCAGCGGTACAAGGGGCCTCAAATCCGGCGGCAGTACCGGACAGGCCGTCAGAATCATTCTGGACGGCTCGATGCCGGACTGCAGAAACGCATCGATCACGTTAAGCCGCTTTGCCATTTTCTGCTGTTTGGCAACGGACTTGGTCAGGTTCATCTCTTCTTTTATCTGATGGTAGGTCGCCTCGAGGTCCACGCGCTCCAGGAGTTTCAGAATGGCTTCGGCCCCGATATCCGCCTCGAATTCGTTGCCGTATTTCTCTATCGCATCAAAATACTCATCATCGCTTAAGAGCTGTTTTTCCTTCAGGTCCGTCTCTTTCGGGTCAATAACAATATAGGCATCGAAATAGAGAACCTTTTCAAGGGTTTTTAACGTCAAATCAAGCACGTTACCGATTTTACTCGGCAGGCTCTTCAAAAACCAGATGTGGGAAACCGGACTGGCAAGCTCTATGTGTCCCATCCGTTCTCTTCTGACCTTTGACTGAATCACCTCTACGCCGCATTTTTCACATACCACCCCCCGGTGTTTCATCCGCTTGTACTTACCGCAGTTGCACTCGTAATCCTTTGTCGGTCCGAAAATTTTGGCACAGAAGAGACCGTCCCGTTCCGGTTTAAAGGTACGGTAATTTATCGTTTCAGGTTTCTTGATCTCACCGTAAGACCACTCTCTGATCTGGTCAGAGGAAGCAAGCTTAATCTGTACCCCTTTGTAAGATTTCGGATCTTTCGGCTTTGCGAAGAAATCATATATGGTTTCCAAGATATTCTCCTTATTCTTTACCTTCAACAAGATTTATATCCAGCCCCAGACTCTGAAGCTCTTTCATAATCACCCTGAAAGATTCAGGCAGTCCCGGTTCGAGAACGTTCTGTCCCTTGACAATTTTTTCATACATCCGGGTGCGCCCGACCATGTCATCGGACTTGACCGTCAGGAACTCCTGCAGAGAATAAGCGGCACCGTAAGCCTCCATTGCCCAGACTTCCATTTCGCCGAGGCGCTGTCCGCCGAACTGGGCTTTTCCGCCGAGGGGCTGCTGGGTAACGAGCGAGTAAGGGCCGATAGAGCGGGCATGCAGCTTGTCATCCACGAGATGATGGAGCTTCAGCATGTACATGATCCCCACGGTGACCTTTTTGTCAAAAGGCTCCCCTGTCCTCCCGTCAAAAAGCACGGCCTGCCCGGTTTTGCCGACATTGGCGAGTGCCAGCAGATCCTTGATCTCGTTTTCGGAAGCCCCGTCGAAAACCGGTGTTGCCATGTGGACGCCTTTCCGGTATTGGGATGCAAACCGAACCAGCTGGTCTTCATCCATGGCATCGATCTTTTCGACGATCTCTTTGTCCGGCCTGTTTCCCGCGGCCCCCGGAGCGGCGGCATCAAAAAGTTTCCGGCCCCACTCCCGTATGTCATCGGTCTTCTTGTGTTCGATCAGGTCATCGATCTGCCGCCCGAGTTCCTGCGCCGCACGACCCAGGTGAATCTCCAGGATCTGACCCACATTCATCCGGGACGGCACACCAAGGGGGTTGAGCACCATATCCACCGGCCGGCCGTCTTCAAAATAGGGCATGTCCTCTATGGGCAGAATCCGGGAGACCACCCCCTTGTTCCCGTGCCGTCCCGCCATTTTGTCCCCCACGGAAAGCACTCTTTCCATGGCCACGTCGATCTTGATCAGTTTCAGCACACCCGGGGGAAGATCATCGCCTTTCTCGAAACGGCTCACCTGCCGGTTAAAATGGTCCTTTACCTTCCTTATCTGCTTTTCGGCATTGTCAATCACGGTCCGGACCCGTTCGGTCGCGACGGCATCTTCCACAGAAACAGTGGCGAGATCCGGTATGGAAAGAGCGGAGAGCAGGTCTTCTTTCACCTTGGTGCCCGCTTTGGCAACGGTCCGGCCGCCCTTTTTCAGGCCTTCGGTCAGCTTGTGCCCCGCCAGGACAGATGATATTTTTTCCTTTGCCACCTCACTGATAATGGATATTTCGTCGTCCCGGTCCTTTTCAAGCCGTTCTATTTCCTGATCCTCTATCATTCGGGTGCGGTCGTCTTTGGTGACGCCCCGTCTGGAAAACACCTTTGCATCGATCACCTTGCCCTGGATACCGGGCGGCACCCGCAAAGAGGTGTCTTTGACATCCCCGGCCTTCTCTCCGAATATGGCCCTGAGGAGCTTTTCTTCGGGTGAAAGCTGGGTTTCGCCCTTCGGGGTGATTTTTCCCACCAGAAGATCCCCTGCCGTCACTTCAGCCCCGAGCCGGATAATACCGCTCTCATCCAGATCCCTGAGGGCCTCTTCGCCGACATTCGGTATGTCCCGGGTAATCTCCTCCTTGCCCAGTTTGGTGTCCCTTGCCAACACTTCAAACTCCTCCACATGAACGGAGGTATAGACGCCCTCCCGTACAAGGCGTTCGCTGACAAGGATCGAGTCCTCATAATTGTATCCGTCCCATGGCATGAACGCAACGGTCACGTTCTTGCCCAGGGCAAGTTCCCCCATCTCCGTGGCGGGCCCGTCCGCAATCACTTCCCCTTTCCGGACAGAATCGCCCTTTTCGACAATGGGCCGGTGGTTGAAGCACGTATTCTGGTTCGACCGGACAAACTTTGCACAGTTGTAGATGGAGACGGCCTCGCTGAAAGCTTCGTCATCCGTATCGCTGTTACGCACCACAATCCGCTTGGAATCCACATCCTCGACAACCCCGTCATGCTCCGCCACAATCGTAACACCGGAGTCCCTTGCCACAACACTTTCAACACCGGTACCCACCAGCGGGGCCTCACTCTTGATCAGCGGCACGGCCTGGCGCTGCATATTGGACCCCATCAGGGCCCTGTTGGCGTCATCGTTTTCCAAAAACGGAATCAGAGAGGCGGACACACTGACCAGCTGGTTCGGTGATACATCCATGAACTTGACAACCTGGTTTTCCACCATTTCAAACTCGCCTTCCACGCGGGAAGTGACCAGCTGGTTGACAAACCGCCCGTTTTTATCCACCGGTGCGTTGGCCTGGGCAATGGGGTGATCTTTCTCTTCAAATGCGGACAGGTATTTTATCTCGTCTGACACCCCGCCGTTGTCCGCCAGCCTGAAAGGGGTTTCGATAAATCCGAATTCATTGACCCGCGCATAGGTACACAGGGATACGATCAAGCCGATATTGGGCCCTTCAGGCGTTTCAATGGGACATATCCTGCCGTAGTGGGACGGATGCACATCCCGTACTTCAAACCCGGCCCGCTCACGGGTGAGGCCGCCCGGTCCGAGCGCACTCAGCCGGCGTTTGTGGGTGGTTTCAGAGAGGGGATTTGTCTGGTCCATAAACTGCGACAGCTGACTGGTGCCGAAAAATTCCCTGACCACGGCCGATACCGGTTTCGGATTCACCAGATCGTGGGGCATCATGGCATCGACTTCCTGCATGCTCATCTTCTCCTTGATCGCTCTCTCCATTCGGATAAGACCGATCCGGTAATGATTTTCGAGCAGTTCGCCGACCGCCCGGACCCGCCGGTTCCCCAGATGGTCGATATCATCCACCTGACCCTGGGTATCCTTCAGGTCAATGAGCGTCAGCGCCGTGAGCAGTATGTCCTCTTTTCTCAGGGTCTTTACGTCGATCCGGGTGTCAATACCCAGCCGCTGGTTCATTTTCAGCCGCCCCACCTTGGACAGGTCGTAATAGGCGTTTCTGAAGAAGAGGTTGTCGATGAACTCCTGGGCCACCTCTACAGTGGCCGGATTACCGGGTCTCATGCGTTTGTATATATCAATAAGCGCCTCTTCCCTGTACTCGATCTTATCTGACGCCAGCGTTTTTCGCATACAGTCGGAAGAATTCGCATCGACGTACAGAATACTGAACTCGTCCAGCCCCGCGTTTTCGACGGTTTGGAGCACTTCTTCATCAATCAGGTCCCCGGCCCTGACAATAGTCTCTCCGGTAGTTTGCTCAGTCACGGTTTCCGCAAAACTTTTTCCCATGAGGTCGGCCTCGCCAACGGGAATGGCATCAAGCCCTTCTGCTTCAAGCTGCCGCAAGGCACGCTTGGTGAAAATACGCCCCTTTTTCACAACAACATCACCGGTTTCCGGGGACTTGACATCGTATACCGCTCTCTGCCGTTTCAACCGATCCGGGTTGAATTCTTTAAAGTACACCCCGTCTTTTTTGACGATCTTCTCTTTTTGATAGAAAAAGTCCAGTATATCTTCGCTGGTATATCCGAACGCCTTGAAAAGGGCCGAAACAGGAAATTTTCTTCGCCGGTCGATGCGGATGTTCATTATGTCTTTGACGTCGATTTCCATATCGATCCAGGAACCGCGGACCGGTATAATCCGCGCGCTGTAAATGATTTTACCGCTGGAATAATTTTTCCCTTTGTCATGGTCGAAAAAAACACCGGACGACCTGTGCAGCTGGCTGACAACCACCCGCTCCGTGCCGTTGATGATGAAAGTCCCCTTCCGGGTCATCAGCGGTATGGTGCCGAAATAAATTTCCTGTTCTTTAATGTCCCGGATGGTGGCGGTGCCCAGTTCCTTGTCATGGTCAAACACAACCAGACGCGCCTTGATATTGATGGGGATCTCGTATGTCATCCCCCTGCTGATGCACTCGTCCGGCGAATGCTTGACTTCCCCGAAGGTATAGGAAACATACTCAAGGGAAGCAGTCTCAGTAAAATCTCTGATGGGAAAAACGGATTCGAATACAGCATGCAGTCCCTTGTCTTCTCTCTTTTCAGGGACAACCCCCATTTGCAGGAACCGTTCATAAGACTGCCGCTGCATCCCGATGAGATCAGGGATGTCGATAATCTTTTCCGTTCTTCCGAATTCTTTTCGTATACGCTTGTTTGTCAAAAGACTTCCGGTCATGGTCTCTCCAGATATGAGTTTTTATAACCGCAAAAGCGGAGACACGGCCGAAAGGCCCCGCCTCCGCATGAATTATGCAGAAGATCCGCTCCCGGCTGAAAGCTTTGAGCCCTCAACCAGAAGGATTCTCAATCATTCCAGGCCGTCTGCCGCCTGCTGATTGCCTGAATCTTCGTTTTTTTGAATCGTGTAAGTTGATGATAAAAAATCACTTTATACTCGGTTGTTTTCAAAACGGGCGCTATGCCCCGGTTACAACCGTCCACAGGATTTCTGTTCAGGCATTACTTCACAGAAACCTGTGCGCCGGCTTCCTCCAGCTGTCCCTTCAGCTTTTCAGCTTCATCTTTGGGAATCGCCTCTTTTACCGGTTTGGGGGCTTCCTCAACCAGGGCTTTCGCCTCCTTCAGGCCGAGGCCTGTAATACTTCTCACTTCCTTGATCACATTGATCTTCTTGTCGCCGGGCGCTTCAAGTATCACATCAAACTCGGTCTTTTCCTCTTCAGCCGCCTGGGCCTCGCCTGCCGGGGCACCGCCGGCGGCCACGGCTACCGGTGCGGCGGCGGAGACACCGAATTTCTCTTCAAGCTCCTTTACCAGCTCAGAAAGCTCAAGAACACTCATGTTTGCTATAAATTCAATTACATCGTCCTTTGTAATATCAGCCATTTTTTTCTCCTATTCCGTATAAGCAGCGTATATATACGCCATGTTTATCGGTTCAATTAATTTATGCCGCTTCCTTCTGATCTTTGACAGCCGTCAGTACGTTAACAATCGCTCTGGGCGATCCCCCGAGCACCCTTACAAATGACGCGGGCACTTCGTTCAGTGCGGAAACCAATTTGCCCAGCAGTTCCTCTCTGGAAGG
>CAYZHB010000090.1:8119-12375 GCA_964478245.1 uncultured Desulfobacterales bacterium
CAGCTTGGCAAGGGCTATGATCCCCTCTGAATCGAGGATACTTCCGTTTAAAACCCCCGCTCGAATCTCAAGATTCTCATTGTCTTTGGCAAAATCCATCAGAATCTTGGCAGGCGCCACGGGGTCATCTTCGGAGACCACAATCGCATTGGGACCTGTGTAGTAATGATCGTCAAACACTTCACAATCGGTCCCTTTTGCGGCCCGGTAGAGGAGCGTATTTTTGACGACCTTCATATAAACACCCTGTTCGCGCAGTTTCGTCCTCAGGATATTCATATCTTCAACATTAACGCCTTTATAATCCACAAGGATTAAAATTTGAGCGTTTGACAGTTTTTGGTTGAGATTCTCAACCAGCTCTTTTTTCTGGGAAATATTCAACAAATTCTTACACCTCCTTCCTTTCGGTTTGCTCTGTCTTCAGAGGTGCCAACTGTGCCAAAACATCATCACGGCCGTCTCGGCAGGCCAGCATCGCTGATTATACACTTGTTCTGCAAGTGCACCTACTGTCTTTGACAGACAATTAAACTTTATAACAAGGCCGGGTCGATTCGGACACCCGGTCCCATTGTGGTGGAAACACTGATACCCCTGACATATGTACCTTTACTCGTCGAGGGTTTAAGGGATTTCAGGGTGTCGAGCAAGGCTTTTACATTTTCGACAAGTTTTTCAGGGCCGAAAGAGACTTTGCCAACCGGCACATGGATAATACCCGCTTTTTCCACCCTGAAATCTATTTTACCGGCTTTGAGCTCATTAATGGCTCTTTCAAGCTCGAAAGTGACGGTACCGGTCTTTGCATTGGGCATAAGCCCCCTGGGACCTAAAACTCTGCCGAGCTTGCCTACTGTTCCCATCATATCGGGAGTGGCGATGGCTTTATCAAAACCGAACCATCCGCTGTTGATTTTTTCTATGGTCTCTTCATTCCCGATAAAATCAGCCCCTGCTTCAAGCGCTTCTTTCTCTTTTTCTCCCTTGGCAAATACAAGCACCTTCACTTCTTTACCAAGGCCATTGGGCAAAACCACAGTACCACGCACCATCTGATCAGCATGTCGCGGGTCAACCCCCAGTCTGACGGCCACGTCCACCGTTTCGTCAAACCGGACATAGCTTGTCTCGATGGAAAGCGCGAGTGCTTCCATCGGATTGTAGCGATGTGCTCTATCGATCTTTTTCAATGCTTCTGTATGTTTTTTACTCCGCTTAGGCATTTTTCCACTCTTCAATTGCGTTATATGGTTATTCTATTTCCAATCCCATGCTTCTGGCTGTCCCTTCAATAATCCGAACCGCCGCGTCAATACCGGCGGCGTTCAAATCTTCCATTTTTCTTTCAGCGATCTTAACGACCTGGTCTCTGGTGACTTTGCCCGCTTTCTCCCGGTTCGGCTCACCTGATCCCTTCTCGACGCCCGCTGCCTGCATGAGCAGTTTCGAGGCCGGCGGTGTTTTGGTAATGAAGCTGAAAGACCGGTCCCTGTAAACTGTGATAACAACCGGTATGATTTCTCCCTCGTCATTGGCTGTTTTGGCATTGAACGCCTTGCAGAAATCCATTATATTCACCCCGTGCTGACCAAGGGCGGGCCCGATGGGCGGGGAGGGATTCGCCTTTCCTGCTTCCACCTGAAGTTTTATATACGTCATTACTTTTTTTGCCATTTTCAAAAACTCCCGATTCTAACATCCATTCTGTCTGTATTCATATTTTGGTTACCTGAATAAACTTTAATTCCACAGGCGTTGCTCTGCCAAATATACTGACCAGCACCTTGACGATTTCCTTTTCCGGCAGCACATCTTCGACCGTCCCGTTGAAGTTTGTAAACGGACCGTCAATCACCCGGACATCATCACCCACTTCAAAAGAGTACTTGGGCAATGGTTTGTCCTTGCCCTGTTTGATGCGATCGATAATCCGCTCCGCCTCTTTT
The DNA here is from genome assembly GCA_964478245.1 of uncultured Desulfobacterales bacterium. Classification (GTDB taxonomy): domain Bacteria; phylum Desulfobacterota; class Desulfobacteria; order Desulfobacterales; family Desulfobacteraceae; genus CAYZHB01. Next base: position 10,069 of record CAYZHB010000090.1, read on the forward strand.
TCACTTATCGGTGCCGGTTTGTCCCGGCCGCCCAGAAAGCCGGTGATCTTCGGAACGGAATTGACAATATGCCATGTCTCATTATCCAGCATCATATTCACCAGTATATACCCGGGATAAAATTTCCTTTGTGACTCCTTCCGCTTCCCGCCGACAAGCTCCACCACGTTTTCAGTGGGAATCAGCACCTCCCCGAACTTTTCCGGGCAGCCGGAGTTTTCAATCTTTTCATCAAGCGCGCGTTTCACTTTCTGCTCAAATCCCGAATACACATGGACCACATACCATTTATGAGACATGTCCTCATCCTCTTTCTTCATGCAAGAACCACCTGAACAAGTTTTGAAAGACCGTAGTCAAAAAAGCCGAGGAACATAGCAATGATAAACACCAGTATAATCACAACCAGTGTCGTCCCGGCTGTCTGCTTGCGGGTGGGCCATGTGACCTTCTTAAGCTCTATCTGGACCTCTTTTACAAATTCGATCCCTTTCTGTATGAAATTGGGCTCTTTGGGTTCGGCCTTGGCCGGAGCTGTTCTCTTTTCCGGTTTTTTTCTGGCGGCAGCCGCTTTTGCGGTACTTTTAACAGCGTCGGCAACAGATGCTTCCGTCTTCTGCTTTTTTTCACTGGATGACTGCTCCGGCGCCGGCTGCTGTTTTTTCTTCGTCTTTTGAGCAGCAGACTTTTTTTTCTTTATTCGTGCCATGTCTTTTCAGTTCAACATTAAATTAAAGTGATTGATAAAATGGCAGGTCAGGAGGGATTCGAACCCCCAACAGCCGGATTTGGAGTCCGGTGCTCTGCCAATTGGAGCTACTGACCTGCATGAACCGGTGCGAACAAAGCCGGCACCAGGAGGAAATCCTGCGTCTGAGAAACACTATTTGATTTTGGTTTCCTTGTGGGCAACATGTTTCTTACAGTGACTGCAGTATTTTTTAAACTCAAGTTTGTCCGGCGTTTTCCGTTTGTTTTTTGTCGTTGTATAATTTTTCCGCTTACAGTCATTACATGCAAGCGCTACAAGCACTCTCTCCCCCACCGCGAACTCCTTTTTTTTATCGCTTTTGAACGGACCGCATGCGCTTCACACGGCTGTATGTTTTACTCAATAATATCGCCGATAACACCGGCACCGACGGTTCGGCCGCCTTCCCTGATCGCAAACCGCAGCTCCTTCTCCATGGCGATGGGCGCTATCAGTTCCGCCGTTATGGCCGCATTGTCACCCGGCATGATCATCTCCACTCCTTCGGCAAGGGTCAGCGTTCCTGTCACATCCGTGGTCCTGAAGAAAAACTGCGGCCTGTATCCGCTGAAAAAGGGCGTATGACGACCCCCCTCTTCCTTGCTCAATGCATACATCTCCGCTGTAAACTTGGTGTGCGGCGTTATGGATCCGGGCTTGGCCACTACCTGACCGCGCTCCACTTCGTCCCGCTTCGTACCGCGCAGCAGAAGCCCCACATTGTCACCGGCACGGCCCTCGTCCAAAAGCTTCCGGAACATCTCCACGCCCGTACATACCGTCTTGGCCGTCTCTCTTATCCCCACAAGCTCAACCTCCTGACCCTGCTTGATAATACCGCGCTCTATACGGCCCGTTACCACCGTGCCTCTCCCGGATATACTGAACACATCCTCGATCGGCATCAGAAACTCCTTGTCCATGTCCCGCTCGGGCTCCGGCACATAACTGTCAAGCGTCTCCAAAAGCTCGAAAATCGGCGCGACATCCTCACTGTCCCCGTCATCACTCTCCAGCGCCTTCAGGGCACTCCCGCGGATGATCGGCGTGTCCTCTCCGGGAAAATCATAACTGTCCAAAAGCTCCTGAAGCTCCATCTCCACAAGCTCTATCAGCTCCTCGTCATCCACCATGTCGCACTTGTTCAAAAATACCACAATGCTCGGTACGCCTACCTGGCGTGCCAAAAGTATATGCTCCCTGGTCTGCGGCATGGGACCGTCATCCGCGCTCACCACCAGTATCGCACCGTCCATCTGCGCCGCACCCGTTATCATGTTCTTGATGTAGTCCGCATGACCAGGACAGTCCACATGCGCATAATGACGGGCCGCCGTCTCGTACTCCACATGCGCCGTCGCAATCGTTATACCCCGCTCGCGCTCCTCCGGCGCCTTGTCTATCTCATCAAAAGGCACATACTCTCCCTTGCCCCCCCTGAGACCTGCATGCTTCGTTATCGCCGCCGTAAGCGTCGTCTTGCCGTGGTCTATATGACCGATCGTGCCAATATTTACATGCGGCTTACTGCGCTCATACTTTTCCTTTGCCATTTT
>CAYZHB010000091.1:0-12280 GCA_964478245.1 uncultured Desulfobacterales bacterium
GATTTTAAAAAAAGATGCCGGTCAAACCCGGCATAGAAAGCCCCCCGTCACCTGCTTGTCCAAAGGTGACCTGTAGATCAAATTAGCCGTGGGCAGCCGGACCGGACAAGCTTGTTGTATGCGTTGAACAAAACAAACTCACCCCGGGCGACCGATCTCAGGGGGAAATTAATTTTGTTCAGATGTTGTGCAGCGGATACAGGAGGTGACAAAAGATGCTCTATTTTCTTCCGAAGCCCCTCAAGGGGATTCTCTCGGTGGCGCTCTATTTTTTGAATACCGTCATTCTGTGTATGGTGCTTTTCGCCGTAGCCGCAGTAAAATTTGTTTTCCGGATACCGCCTGTCTCCCGTATCTGCACGCGGGTACTGACGTTTATCGCGTCCCTCTGGATGCGCATCAATTCGTTGATCACCGGACTGTTCTGCCGGATAGAGTGGGATATCAGGGGACTGGAAAAGCTGGAAAGAGGACAGTGGTATCTTGTGTTGTCCAACCACCAGTCCTGGGTGGATATCCTGGTGCTTCAGAAAATATTCAATCAACGGATTCCCATGCTCAAATTTTTTCTGAAAAAGAGCCTGATCCGGGTGCCGTTTCTGGGACTGGCCTGGTGGGCGCTGGATTTTCCTTTCATGGAGCGGTATTCCAAAGGTTTTATTGAAAAGAATCCCCATCTGAAGGGGAAAGATCTTGAAATCACCAAAAAGGCGTGTGAAAAATTTAAACAGATACCGGTGTCGGTAATGAACTTTGTTGAAGGCACCCGGTTTACCCGTGAAAAGCAGGCGGTGCACAATGGAGAGTTTAAACATCTGCTCAGGCCCAAGGCCGGAGGGGTGGGGTTCGTGCTGGGTGCCATGGGAGAATACTTTGACAAAATCATTGATGTGACAATCGTCTATCCGGATATCACCCCGTCCTTCTGGGATTACATGTGCGGCAACGTGAAAAGAATCATCGTGGATCTCGAGCTGATCGCGGTTACGGAGTATTTGATCGGCGATTATTTCAATGACGCGGCATTTAAAGAGACCTTCTGTGAGTGGCTCAACATCCTGTGGCAGCAGAAGGACCGGAAGATAGAGCGGATGCTGGGCGGCGGCTGAAAAGCGATTTGCCGGGAGAGTTTCTGACAGGGTCCGCTTTCCCGGTCCCGCTCTATAAAAGCGGTCCTATTTGCTGACAATTTTCATTTCATACAGGCTGGTTTTCTGTTCCGCGTCCTTTTTGTACCCAAGCTCTTTTATGACCACACGGGACATTTTTTCTTCAATGGTTCTGGAGGAGTGAACCCCGCATATAACGGTACCGGGATAGACCGTCTGTTCCACTTTAACCACTGCCGATCCGGGGTTCTCTTCACTCCACTGGGAAATGTGGTCTTTTTCGCTTGTAAGCTCCGCCGCTTTTTTCTCCAGCTGGCCTGTGAAGCTGTCGATCTCCCCGATCTCCATCTCGATGTTCTTGATCTGGGAAAATGCCGCATTGAGCTTTTTTTCAACTTTGCCGGATTCCGCTTTTATCTTCTGAAGCTTGTCCGTCGCCGATGTTATCTCATCCTTGTCTGTGTCGGCCTTTTTTGATGCAGAAAGGGCGGCGGCCGCCTCTTTCTGCTGCATTTCCAGCTTTTCCTGCAGAAGGGCCAGTTTCGAGGTTTCCTGGTTCAGTTTGAGATTCTGCTCCAGCAGCGTATTTTTCTTGTCTTTCATTTCCTTTATCTGCTGCTGGATGCCTGCTTTTTCCTTCTTTATCCGTTCCAGTTCTCTTTCAACAAAATAGTCCATGCCGGTTTTCAAAACAGTGGGGGTGGATCGGTCGGTTCCCACGTTTTTGGCGGAAACCCCCATTTTGGATACGATATCAGACGACAGGACCTTTCCGTCTTTAATATTGAATGCCCCGCTGTTCTGGACTTTGGAGTCAATGATCTCTTTTGCGATAAACACCGATCCCATGCATTCGATGGTGGCATTGTGGACAAATCTGGCGTACACATTTCCCCGGGCATAGATCGCCGCTTCGTTCACCCCGCCTTTTACAGTGACATTGCCGTCCGCATGGATGATGCCGCCGTCTATCTCCTCGGCTTTTATATCGTGACCGATCACCTTGAATCCGCTCTTGACGGTGCCTTTGACAGTGACATTGCCGTCGTATTTGACATGACCGGTTTCATAATCCACATCGCCTTTTGTGATAAACTCTTCAAGAACCGATACGGTCCTTGACCAGGAGAGTTTCGGATACCCTTTTACCGTCGCGATCAGTTTGGCCCCGTCTTCGGAAAGGGTGGTGTTTTTTTCATTGTACTTGATGGCAATGTCATTGGCGGGTCTGACAAAAAGTTCTTCACCGAATATGTTGCGGCCGTTGACCGATTCCTGGAGCGGCGTTTTTTCCGCCAGCACCGTTCCGGCCGCCACCTGCGGTATCTCCCCCCGTTCCTTGAAATCGATTGTGCCGTTTGTATCAAGACCGCCCGCTTTCAGGGGGTTGGTGTCAAAAAAGTATTCGATTCGGGCGTCTTTGCCCTCGACGGGGTCGATGCCTTTGGCCGCCATGAACCCCTTGGTTTTAAAGACCCTTGATTTCAGAAATCCCGTAATAAGGGAATCGTCCACAATGCCGAACCGGATGTTGTTTTCATCCAGCAAATCCCGGATGTCCGATTCTTTGAGGGTCTCGTCAAAATCGTCGGTTTTTGTCAAAAAAGCGGCCATCTTGTCATGGGATATTTCAAGCTTGATTCCCCCCCTTAAAAGCGTGGCTTCCTTTCTCTCGGCGGGGGGGGCGCCGGACAGGGGCTTTGGGCTTTCAGCCCCGCCGGCTTTGCCGTCGTTTTCTGCCGTTTCGGGGGAAGCGGATTTCATCTCTTGTATCAGCCGTTTCTGTTTTTTCAGGATAAAGTCCCGCTGATCCACCGTGATCATGCCCGCCGCCACCAGCATATCGCCGATAAGTTTGGGCTGTTTGTTGTTTTTAAAGTCCCGTTTCTGCTCTTCTAGAGCAAGTTCAAGAACACTTCTGTTGATCAGCCCGATTTTGATGGCGATGGCACCGAATTTGAAATCTTTCTGCCGCAGCTGCATGGCTTTTGAAGCGGTTTCCAGCCGGGACATGTTTTTTTCGGATATCAGCTTGTTTGCAATGAAGTATTCTTTCAGGGCGGCATGGATATCCTCGGCATTGGCGCATTCGGCCATAGCGTCTTCAAAGTTTTCTTTTGTGATGAGCGAGTTTTTTAAAGCGATCTGCGCAATGGTGGTATTGGCTTTTGACCGGGTGCTGGTGTCTTGCGTCATGGACAAATTTCCTTGAAAACTCCTGGGTTTTTAATTCAACCGTTACGGCATCATGGCGGCGATGATCCCGGCGAGGATAAAGTGCGATTCCACGAGAAAGACGAGCTGCATTCGCGGGATAATATCGCCTCTGCCGATAGCAGTTGTCAAATATATCATCAGACAGGGCATCAATGCAAGAAAAAGTCCTGTAAAGGGGGTTACCTTAAAAACCGTACTCAGAAAAAGGGCCAGTATGATAAACGAAAGAACCCGCTTGATCATGCCGATACTCCGCTTTTCACCGATCAGCACCGGCAGGGTTTCTTTTTTTGTAATCCGGTCTCCCTGAACGTCCAGTACATCAAAAAGGGCGGTTCTTGAAAAGACAAGGCCGGTGGAAAAGACAAAAGCGGCGGCGGCGGGCAATACCGGTCCGGTGTTTGAAACAGCGGGAAGAATGGCGGTGACGGTTCCCCAGGCGGCCGCTATCAGAATGGTTTTTGATCCGTGGATATCTTTTATGCGCCTCACGGCCTTGCCGCCGATAAAGGAGGGAATGACCTTGAGGTTATAGGAGAGACCGAGCAGGCTCATCACCAAAAGCAGGATGAAACAAAGCAGCCCGGTTTTATAGGCCAGAAAGAGGCCGGCGGCGCCTGAAAACAAGGTCAGCGCAAGAAAGCTTCGATAATGGTGTTTATACAGGACGGCCCGCTCCGGGTTGTTGAACTTGTCTGATTTTATGGTCAAAAGGTTGTTCAGTGTCTGCATGGATAAAATGTAGAAAAAGGAGATCAGCGAGAGGACAAAGGTGTATTCAAAGTGCTGCAGTTTTGAACAGGCATACGTGAGGCACCCCGCCCCTACGGACAGAAGAAGGCTGGTGTGAATCAGCAGATCCCGTATTTTAAAGAGCCGGTGCATGACAGGTTTTTTCTTCTGCAGGGTTTTTTCAATGTCCCGGCATGCTTTGGTGATGATCCAGTTGGGCGTGGAAGCGCCTGCCGTAACCGCCACTGATTTTGCATCGGACAGTATGGAAAAGTCCAGCTCGGAAATATCTTCGATGTGGGCGGACGGCTTGTCCCGCTCCGCGGCAATCTGGGCCAGCCGTTTTGTATTGCCGCTTTTTTTTCCGCCCAGGATGATGACAGCGTCATTCTCATCGGCGATTCGCCGGGTTTCCCTTTGCCGGTTTTCCGTGGAGTGGCAGATCGTGTCAAATATTTTGTAATGGGGATGACGGGTTTCGGCCCATTGTTTGACTTTTTTAAAAAAAACGGTGTCCTGGGTGGTCTGGGCCACGATGACCGCATTTTCAAATGCGGGAAGCGTGTCAAGCTTTTGTGTGGCGGAAACAGTGACCCCTTTCCCTTCGGCGTATCCCAGCAGCCCCTTGACCTCGGGGTGGTGGCTGTCGCCGACAATGATCACGGCATACCCGGCCCGGGCATGTTTTCTGATAATGGACTGCACTTTGACGACGCGGGGACAGGTGGCGTTAATGACCGTAAACCCGGCCTGATTTAAAGCGTCTTCTTCGGCCGGTGGAATGCCGTGCGCCCTGATAAGAACGGTGCCTTCCCCTTTTTCCGGTATGGTATCCATCACGGAAATCCCTTTCTCGCGAAGGATTTCAAGCACCTGGGGGTTGTGTATCAATGGACCGTAGGTATATATCGGTCCTTCCGAGGCATTGGAGGCGTCCAGCACCATGTCGACCGCCCGGCGGACGCCCATGCAGAATCCGGCGGTTTTGGCAACGGTGACTTTCATCGGCATGCGGCTGGTCCGGTTGTCTGTTCGTTTTTCAAATCGGTTGCTCTGCAGCGGCCGGCGGCCGGACGAAACCGGGCTGTACGGATCATCAGGTGTTGTTTAAAATGTCGACGATACGGTCAAGTTCCGCCTGGTTTTTAAAGGCGATCTCGACTTTTCCCTTTTCGCCCTTCTTCCTGATCTTGACCGTGGAATTGATTTTTGACGACAGCTTTCTTGACATATCTTCGAGATATACGGTTTCCGGCGCGGAAGATTTTTTCCCGGAAGCCCGGTTCCCCTTTTTCAGGGAGTTGACAAGATTTTCCGTCTGCCGTACGGAGAGCGCCTTGGAGCGCACGGTTTTCCAGACTTTCAGCTGTTCCTCTGCAGTACCGGCGCCGAGGATGGCCCTGGCATGGCCCATGGAGATTTCGTTTTCCGTGAGGCTCTGCTTGATCTCTTCGGGCAGTCCCCGCAGTCTTAAGAAGTTTGCAATGGTGGACCTGTTTTTTCCTATTTTCTTCGAGACCATCTCCTGGGTATAGTTGAATTCCGAAACAAGCCGCTGATAGGCTTCGGCCTCTTCCAGGGGATTGAGATCCTGCCGCTGAATATTTTCAATGATCGACACTTCAAGCATCTGCTCGTCTGTCAAAGTTTTCACCACAACCGGTACATGGGTCAGCGCGATCTCTCGGGCGACCCTGAGCCGTCGCTCCCCTGCAATCAGTTCGTATGAATCATCCAGGCTTCTGACAAGCAGGGGCTGGATCACGCCCTGCTCCGCAATGGAATCTTTCAGCTTTTTCAGCTCTTTTTCGGAGAAGTGGCTCCGCGGCTGGAACCGGTTCGGCACGATATCGGCCACCGGGCACATGAAAAAATTGTCTGAATATTCACCCGTTGTCTCAATTTCGGGAATAAGCGCTGAAATTCCCCGCCCGAGTCCGGTTTTTTTGCTTTTTTTCATCTTTTTATAAACTCCCTTGCAAATGCCATATAACTCTTGGACCCTATTGAGGCAGGATCGTACGAAATCACCGGCAGACCGTAGCTCGGTGCTTCCCCTACCTTGATATTACGGGGGATCTTGGTTTTGAATACCATATTCTTGAAGTACTGTTCCGCATCTTCTATTACGTTTCTGGACAGGTTGGTGCGTTTGTCAAACATGGTAAACAGGATGCCTTTTATCTTGAGCGATGAGTTGAAAGTGGACTTTACCCTTTTTATGGTGTCCAGCAGCTGCCCCAGGCCTTCCAGTGCAAAAAATTCGCTCTGAAGCGGAATCAGGATGGAAGTGGCGGCGCACAGGGCGTTGAGGGTTAACAGGCTCAGAGAGGGCGGACAGTCGATGATGATGTAGCTGTAGTCGTCCTTGACTTTGAAAAGCAGGTCTTTCAGTATTTTTTCTCTGCCCTCCCGGGCGATCATTTCCGATTCGAATCCGATGAGGTCCACATTGGAAGGCAGCAGCATCAGGTTGGGAATATTGGTACTGAAAATAATGTCATGGATATCGGCACCGTCGATCAGGGCGTTGTAAAGGGACAGTTCCAGAGACGGCTTGTCGACACCCATGCTGGTGGTGGTGTTGGCCTGGGGGTCACAGTCCACAAGGAGCGTTTTCTTCCCGAGCCCTGCAAGCGCCGAAGAGAGATTGACAGCGGTCGTGGTTTTACCGACACCTCCCTTCTGGTTGGCTATGCTGATTATCTCCGTCATGATACCGTGTCATATCACAATTGATAAATTGTGGCAATTTTTTTAACGAAAAAGCCCGGTGCAGCTTTTTGTGCTTACTGCGCCGGGCTTTCACAAGTGAACTGTTATATGCTACATGGCGGATTCGGGGTGGAAGACATCTACTTCTTTAAGGTCTTCCCCGAGGTATTCTCGTTCATTCGGCCCCAGTATGCCCAGCGACAGACAGAGCAGGGTCCACAGATGCACTGTCTCCCATGCGTGGTCATGGACATCTGCGAGGTCGTGCACCTGTGCATGACAGTTATGGCAGGGAGTGATACAGTAACCCGCTTTTGTGTCCAGTATCTGGTCGGCTTTTATTTTACCGTACTGCCTTCTCTGCTCTGTAAAACCGGACTGGAGATACCCGCCACCACCGCCGCAGCAGAAGTTGTTGGACCGGTTGGGGGTCATGTCGATGAAGTTTTCCTCTCCCACAACCGCCTTTACGACGTATCTCAGGTCTTCCGCCACCGGATCGCCAAAGGACTTTCTCACAAGCTGGCAGGGATCCTGCACCGTAAATTTGATTTGGCGCTCCTTGTTCCACTCGGCGCTAGGATTGAGTTTTCCCTCTCTGATCCACTGCGCGTAAAGCTGTATGATACTCTGAATTTCAAAGTTGTAGTCGATGTTGTATTTTTTCAGTCCTGCCAGGACTGCAAAAAGTTCGTGCCCTCACTCTGTGTTGAGCCAGACCTTGCAGCCCAGATCCTCCACCGCTTTGACCTTGGTTCTGACGATTTTTTCCCAGGCGTCATCATCGGCCAGGAACATGCAGTAGTTTTCAGCCGCCCACCCTTTGGTGCCGTAAGTCCAGTCGGCGCCTGCAAGGTGCATGATTTTCCACAAGGGCACCATTTCATCCGGTTCCGTTACCGGTTCCCTCGAATTCTGGTTCAAAAAGTAGTACGCCCCTTCACGGTTGACATCCGCCTTCATATCCTCAAATTCCGGCTGTGCCTCCCTGTATTCTTCGAGCACATCCTCGATCACGAATTCAAAATCCTCTTCCGTTGCCCCCATGGCACTGCAGGTGTCATTTTTCAACGCCATGTCGCAGGATCCCAGGATGCCCTTGGGCCGTTCTTCCCTCGGCCAGGACTGCCTGGCGTAAAAAACCAGCTGCGGGATATTGATTTCCATGGGGCATACATATATACATCTCTGACACATTGAACACATCCATACCCAGTCAGATTTCAAGATCTCTTCATCCATTCCAAGGGCGGCCATCCTGAGAAATTTTCTGGGGTCCATGCCTTCCAGACCTGTTGCGGGACATCCGGATGCGCATGCCCCGCAGGTAAGGCATGCATTCAGGTTGCCGCCGTCAGGCAGAAGCTCCATGACCTTGTCCTTGAAGACGCTCTTTCTACCTTTTCCGATTTTAATAGCTGCTTCGCCCATGCTGTTTTGTCCTCCGTAAATTCATTATATCGTCAGCTTAAGACTTTATTATAAAAAATTATAAAAATGTTTCATTCACCTATTTCTCTTATTATACGGTTGATGTCAACATTTTTTTATAATTTTAACCCGGGCAGAACCGGTTTGCCGGCGGAAACAACAGGGACGAAATTCCCGGCGGCAAAGGCGCCGTTCAGCTGATAAGGCTGCCGCTGCTTCTCTTTTTCGAAGAAAGGCCCCTGCCGATAATCAGTCCGGATAAGAGCACACCCGCTCCGGCGAGGAACCACTTGATCATGCCGGTTTTCAGGATATTCTGATTTTCCGCCTCGAGAGCGGCCACTTTCCGGGAAAGGGTGTGCGTTTTCTGCTGCAGCCGCTCGTTTTCCGCCATAACCTCGGTCACGTTCTCCGAGTTTTCCACAAGGGTCTGATGTTTTTTTTCAAGGGCGGCATACCGCTCCTGCCACCTGTTTTTTTCCGCCGTCACTTCCGCGAGTGATTTGTTGAGGTCCTCGATTGTTTTCTCAAAACCGGCGGTCACCTTCCCGATTTTTTCTTTCAGCGGCAGGACCGCGTCTGTCAGTTTTTTGTTTTCTTTTTCAAGGGTGTCTATTTTTTTTTCAAGCGTTTCAATTTTAACGGCGTCCGGCTTTTCAAACGTGATGTACTGTTTTTCCACCCACCCCCGGGTGCCGTCTCTCAACCGGACATGAAAGTAATTGCCTTCCCTGCTCAGTATCTCAACGGAAGTGTCGCTTCTGATGGTTTTTTTGACAGCGAAGTTCTTGCCCGGTCCTTCTCTGACGGTCAGTATCAGCATGTCGGAGACATATCCGGATTTGCCGTCCTGCGCGTACAGGGGCAGCACGGTTTTCAGGCAGAGCAAAGGGATGATGATGTATAAAAGGAATCTGTTGCTTTTCATAAATCCTCCGGTCTGGGTGGCTGTTGTAAACACAGCACGGATCTGATCACCCGCTTTGCAGGTGATCAGGAGCGTTTCTATTTCCATATCAGTCTGAAACCGTTTTTACAATACCTTAATGGGAAAATCAAAAAAACACTTGCAATATCAGGCATCAGGATGTATCAAATGAAAGCATGAAACTTGAGAAGGAGCGGGAAGCGCTCGTATTTTACGCAAAGAAAATGCTGGATTCCGGGCTGACCACAGGCACCTCCGGGAATATCAGTATCTACAACCGAAACGAGGGTCTGGCGGTGATTACACCGAGTTCTGTGGACTATCATGTGCTGGGCCGGGAGGATATGATCGTGCTGGACCCGGCGGGCCGTATCGTGGAGGGAGACCTCAAGCCGTCCAGTGAAACCGGTTTTCATCTGGCGTTGTACAGGCAGAGAGCCGATGTGGGATCGGTCGTTCACACCCATTCCGTATATGCCACCACTTTTGCATGCCTGAGAAGAGAAATCCCCGCCGTGCATTACCTTGTCGGTTTCGCCGGCAGAAAAGTGCCGCTGGCGGACTATGCCACTTTTGGTACGGATGAACTGGCGGCCAATATTACGGCGGCCATCGGGGAATCGAATGCCCTGCTGCTCGCCAACCACGGCCTTGTGGCCGTCGGGCCGGGAATCGCCGGGGCGTTCCAGGTGGCCGAGGAAGTGGAATATGTGGCCCGGATATGTTTCCAGGCCGAGTGTATCGGGTCTCCCGTGCGCCTTTCCGACGAGGAGATGGACGACGTGATGACGGCCTTCAGGCATTACGGGCAGGGCACTGACAATGGGCAGTAACATATACAGGAATCTCTGCGTTGCCAATATATTTAACGGGCTCGTGGAAGGGCTGTCCAAATTTTCCAAGCCGAGCCGGGTGGCGCTGATATATCAGCCCGCACATGAAGATGAACTGAAAATCTATGATCCCAGAAATCTGTTAAAAGGCCATGAACCCAAGCTCAAAGAGATCTATTATGACGATCATGACGCCTGGCGGCAGAAAACCGCCGATCTTATAGAAAGCCAGCCCAAAGGGTACCTTGCGCCGGTTAACGAGCTCTCCCTTTCCGGCCTTATCAGCTACGGCGGCAGCTCCGCCTTTTTTTTCTACCAGATGTGGTTTACCGATCACCATCCCAACATGTGTTCCACCAAGCCGACTGAAAAATGGCTGGAACAGGCCTCATGGCTCCTTGCCGCCGATTATTTTTCCGAGATGAACACCAGCGGTTCCTCTGCCGGTTATACGCTTAAGAACTATGCGCTCCAGGCCATAGCGGATCATATTGTGGACGAAAGAAGCAAAAGCATGAACTTTGATTCCAAGCTGCTGATCCCGCCCATATTGAATACCATTCTGGATATATCAAAGACGCGGGAGGAGGGGATTGCCGCACAGGGCCGGATCGTATTCACGGACCCGGACAGGATATCGCATATCAATTTCATCACCCGGATTCAAAAGCACGAACAGCCGGTACTGAGCAATTCAAAGCACATCAGAAAACTGCTGCTGGCCGTCGAGGGGTCCTCCAGAAAACTCGTGTCGGACGGTAAAACAATCGTGGGCGTTACCGATGACCCGGTGCCGGCGTATGCAATCGCCTCCGAATATAAAGGGGACCACGGGTTTTTAACCCTTGGCGAGGACAAAATCTGCAGCTTTCATGACGGCAGTTTTCACTCCACGACCCGGGAGGCGAAAATGGTGGAGCTCGAAGAACTCCTGCTCGATTCCCACCTCGAATCCGAGACCTCCACGATCCTTTTTCAGATCGTATCCGAGCTTGTCCACAATGCCGAGAGGAAACGACACGGGTGTACGCTGATAATCGACTTGAACAAGGAACCTTTGAAAATGACGGGCCATGTACTGGACCCGCCCATCAATCTCCTGGATCCCAACCACATCGATCTGGCGTGCTCCCTTACGAAGGTGGACGGGGCGCTTCATATAACGCCGGACCTTTTTATAAACGGGTTCGGGTGCCTGCTGGACGGGGCCGCCACAAGCTGGGAAAACCTGGCAAGGGGCGCCCGTTACAACTCGGCCCTGCGGTTCTCGTCGGAACACGAGAATATCATTGCGGTGGTGGTCTCCTCCGACCGGCCGGTGTCCATCATATACTGCGGTATCGAGATAAATGCTTACAGCGTGTGGGAACCCCTGTACGGCTATATGCCCAAGCCGGTCCCACTGAAAAGGTATCTTAACGGAGTTTTAAAATGACCCATGACCCGCATGACCACGGCCATGACCCGGACCATCACCATGATCACGGTCATGACCATCATCACGATCACGGCCATGACCATGACGACGGCGCGTCAGAACCCGGATTTGAAGAAAAAATGACCACCCTGATCAGGCACTGGATCGCCCATAACGACAGCCACGGCCGAAATTACCAGGCGTGGGCCGGGAAAGCCCAGTCCCATAACCTCGAGGACGTGGCCCGTTTTCTCAAAGAGGCGGGAAACTTGTCGGACCGGATTACGCGTGCGCTTGAGAATGCCCTGAAAAAGCTTACGCAGTAAGAACCGATGCGATTCTTTCCATTGCCCAGTCGATCTCTTCTTTTGTGATCACGAGCGGGGGGGCGAACCGGATCACATGGGTATGGGTTTCCTTGCACAGGAGGCCTTTTCCCATCAGCTTTTCGCAAAAAGGCCTTGCCCCGCCGAGATCATGTTTCAGCTCGACGCCGATAAGCAGTCCCTTTCCGCGGACCTCTTTCACACAGGGGCTTTGTATGCCGGCGAGCTTTTCCATGAAATAGGCCCCCAGGGTCGCGGCATTCTCTATCATGTTTTCCTCGGTGAGCACCTTGAGTGCCTCCCGGGCCACGGCACAGGCCAGCGGATTTCCGCCGAACGTGCTGCCGTGTTCTCCGGGCATGAAAACCCCGAGCACTTCCTGGTTGGAGAGCACGGCGGACACCGGGTAGCAGCCGCCGGAAAGGGCCTTGCCGATAAGGGTCACATCCGATTCAATCCCTTCGTGCTCCTCGGCGAAAAATTTGCCTGTTCTTCCCAGTCCGGTCTGGATCTCATCAAAAATGAGCGGGACATTGTTCCGGGTACAGATTTCCCTTATCGCTCTGAGATAA